>JBGSIV010000139.1:0-65032 GCA_041742355.1 Candidatus Zixiibacteriota bacterium | reverse complement strand
CCACCTCTGCCGGAAATAGAAAATATCAACACAAAAAGAGCATTATGCCCGCAATGACCGGTCCCAACCCAAAGGCCAGGTCGGTCAAACAAAAAAGAGGCCCTCCGGGGGGAGGGCTTCTGGTATGCCGAAGAGACGTGTGCAAATCTGTGAACGAATGCCTAAATAGGGCTACATCTTCTTCTTCCGATTATTCACGAAATCCCAGAGGACATACGAACCCAGATTATCCACCGAAGCGAAGTAGGCTCTCCCCCGGTTCAACTCGGTCAGCCGCTCCACGAATTTCTGCAGGTACGGATCATCGGTCACCATGAAGGTCGTGATCGGGATCTTCTTCTTTCGGCAGATCACGGCTTCGTCGAGGGTGCGGTTGACGATCATCGGGTCGAGGCCCATCGGGTTGCGATAGAGCTGGCCGTTGGCCTTGGTGATCATCGACGGCTTGCCATCGGTGATCATGAAGATCTGCTTGTTGACGTGCTTCTTGGACATGAGGATCTGCCGCGCCATGCGCAGGCCGGCCTGGGTGTTGGTGTGGTACGGGCCGACGGCGATGTAAGGCAGTTCCTTGATCGGGACCTGCTTGGCAGTGTCGCCGAAGAGGACGACAGTCAGGTCGTCTTTCGGGTACTTGGTCAGCACCAGTTCGGTGAAAGCCATGGCGACCTGTTTGGCCGGGGTGATGCGATCCTCGCCGTAGAGGATCATCGAGTGGGAAATATCGATCATGAGGACGGTGGCGCAGGTCGTGGTGCGCTCGGCCTCGTGCACCTCGAGGTCTTCCTCGGCCATGTTGAGGTTAAGGTCGGAGGTGCGGGTGATCGAGTTGAAAATCGAGCTGGTGTAGTCGATGGCGCGGAAGTTGTCACCGAACTCGAAGGGGCGTTTCTCAGGGAGAAGTTCCTCGGACGAGCCGCCCTCGTAGGGCAGGGGGTGATTGCCGGTACCCTGGGTGCGCATTTTCTGGAAGACGGCCTCGAAAGCGTCCTGGCGGAGCTTGCGCTCGCCCTTGCCGGTCAGGCCGAGCTTATCGCCGACCTGCTGGACGAGGCGGCTCTGTTTGAGCTGCTCCTCGAATTCGTCGAGATCGAACTTTTCATCGAGCATTCCCTGCTCCTGGAGGCGGCGCATGAGCTTGAGCGTCTCCTCGACATCGCCGCCGAGGCGCATGAGCAGGTGGTTGTATATGGCCATGAGGTCGGAGAGCTGCTGGAGTTTCTCCAGAAACTCGTCGTCCCACTCGGAATAGACAAATCTCATAATCTGGCCCCCTATCATGCCGGCGCCGAGGCGCTAGCGGTTATCCCCCATGCTGCGCAGCATATCGGAGAAGACGTCGCCGTAGCTGACGGCGGAGTCGCGGATTTCCCGCGCGATGACGTTGTACTGGTGCAGGCCCTCGAGGACGAACTCCATGCGCAGGAGGAATTCCCGGTCGTCCTTGGTGTCGAAGTGCGACTTGACGATCCGGTCGAGGCCGGAGATCGAGGTCAGAGTCTTTTTGTACTGCTCGAACGCCATGTCGTCGGAGAGTTCGAGCTTGCGGCCGGCGGAGAAGAAGTCGGTGACGGCCTCGTACTGGTTTTCGCGGGCGGCGCGGTCGGGGTGGCGTTTCTCCTGGCGCGGCTCGGGGAAGTAGCGCGAGAAGACCTCCTTGATCGCAAGGCCGATCAGGTTGTGGGCCACCAGCGACGGCCCCTCCTGTTCACCTTCGTAGACGAGCTCGATTTTGCCGGTGACGGCGGGGATGACGGCGTAGATATCGGACATACGCGGGAAGCAGTCGTTGTCCTTGCTGCGCAGGACGCGGCGTTCGATGTTGGACAGCAGGGCCTCATAGGCCGAGATCGAAACGCGGGCGGAGACGCCCGAGGTCTGGTCGACGTACTCGCTCTCGCGGGCCTGGAAGGAGACCTCCTCGATGATGTCCCGGACGATCTCGGGCACGCGGATGTCGCGGGCGGCGATGTCGGCTTCGTTGGCGGTGATCGCGCGGGCATCCTCGAGGGTGCGCGGGTAGTGGGTAATGATCTGCGAGTCGATGCGGTCTTTCAGCGGGGTGATGATGTTGCCGCGGTTGGCGTAGTCCTCGGGGTTGGCGGTGAAGACCAGGAGCATGTCCAGGGGGACGCGCAGCGGGAAACCGCGGACCTGGATGTCCTTTTCCTCGAGGATGTTCAGGAGGCCGACCTGGATGCGCGGCTGGAGGTCGGGCAGTTCGTTAATGGCGAAAATGCCGCGGTTGGTGCGCGGAATGATCCCCCAGTGGATGACCTCTTCATTGGAGATGTCGAGTTTTTCGCGCGCGGCCTTGATAGGGTCGATGTCGCCGATGAGATCGGCGATAGAGACATCGGGCGTGGCCAGTTTCTCGTGGTAGCGTTCGCTGCGGTGGACCCACTCGATGGGCATCTTGTCGCCGTGTTCTTCGACCATGGCCCGACCTTTGGGCGAGATCGGGTTGAGCGGGTCCTCGTTGAGCATGCTGCTGGGGATGATGGGGATGTATTCGTCGAGCAGCGTGAAATTCTGGCGGATGATACGGCTCTTAGCCAGGCCGCGGAGGCCGAGCAGGATGAAATTGTGGCGCGCCAGAATGGCATTTTCGATATTGGGAACGACTGTTTTGTCGTAGCCGATGATGCCGTCGAAAACGGGCTCTCCGGACTGAATGCGAGCGCGAAGGTTGTCGCGCAGTTCGTCCTTCACCGACCGACTCTTCCAGCCGGATTTCTTCAATTCACCAAGGGTTGCGGGTCTCGTCTTACGCATATCTTTCCTCCGCCCAGAGGGGCGTAATTATTGGCTGACAACTACACTTGGATAACAACATCCAGGCGGAGAAGTTCGGAGGGGGGAGAAGAACAACCGAGTGCAATCGGGCGCGGTGTTATGCGGAGGTAATTGTCTTGAAGTAGCGGTCGCGCTGGTCTTTAGAGATGGATCCGCCCGGAATTTCGAGCACTTCGACCGTCATGGCGCGGTTCCCCTTGATGCGTATGATATCACCGAGGTGGACCTGGTAGGCCGGTTTGACTTTCTGGCCGTTGACTTCGAGCAGGCCGTTCTGGCCGAGTTCCTTGGCGACCGTGCGGCGTTTGATGACGCCGACGGTCGACAGGTAGTCATCGATCCGCATCACGAGGTCTCCAGACGGTAGTCGATGTACGTGCGGGCCTTTATGTCGTCGACCCACTTCTCGATCAGGCGGGCGGTCTTCTCCTGGCGGGCCATGTCCTTCACCCGGTCGTAGTCCTGATCGATCGTGAAGGTGCGTTCGGCCTGGTAGTCGAGCAGTTTGAGGATGTGGATGCCGAACTCCGAGAGGATCGGGCCGCGGGTTTCACCGGGAGTCTGCCAGTCGCGCACGGCGGATGCGAAGTCCTTGGGGAGATCGGCGATCGCATACCAGCCGAGTTCGCCGCCTTTGGCGCGCGTGTTGTCATCGGCGGAGAAGGCTTTGGCGAGCTGGGCGAAGTCGGCACCGCTGCTGAGTTCGGCGATGAGCGAATCGGCGACCTCGGCGGTGCGGACAGTGTCTTCACGGGTGGGCGGCACCGCCAGCAGGATGTGGCGGAGCTTAACCTGTTCGTCGCGGCGGTCTTCGCACTTGATAACATGGTAGCCGAACTGAGTGCGGATGACGCCGGAGACATCACCGGGCTGGAGACTGAAAGCGGCGCGCGCGAAATCTTCGACGACGTCGTCACGCGAGATCCAGCCGAGGTCGCCGCCGTTGGCACCGGCGCCCCGGGAGGAGTACCGGGTGGAGATGGCGCCGAAATCGGCGCCGTCGAGCACCTGCTGGCGAAGGTCGGCGGCCACCGCCTGGACGGAATCCTCGACCTTTTCGGACGGCGCGACAGCCAGGAGAATGTGTGCCAGTTTGACAGCCTCCGGCTGGGCCGGGAGGGAGTCGCGGAACTGGTTATAGAACTCCTCGACTTCGTGGCGGGAAACCGAAACGCTCTGGAGACGTCGGCCGATGAGCCGCTGCTTGAGCAACTGGCTGCGGACGTCGTCGCGGTAGCGTTTCTTGAGGTCGCGGAGGGTGAGCCCCTCGGCGGCCAGGGCGGCCTCGAATTCCTCGGTGGTGGCGAAATTTCCGGAGATGCGGGCGACATGCTGGTCGAGCGCCTGGTTGACCTCGTCATCGGAGACGTTGACGCTCGTGTCCTGCTCGGCGGCGACCAGGAAGAGCTGATCGGAGATCATCTCGTCGAGCACGTCTTTCTTGAGCTGATCGATCTCGGCCTCGGATTTGGGCTGGCGGCCGCGCTGCAGCACAGTCAGCTGCATCTGGCTGGCCAGCTCGGAGGCGAGGATGACCTTGTCGCCGACGACCGCGACGATGCGGTCGACCGTTTCCCGCTCGGCCGCAGAGGCGGAGGCGGGGAGAAAAGCCATCACCGCAAGGACAAGCAGGAGAACCCCGCCGCAAGCGGCGGGGTACCCGGGGGATTTATGTCGCAAACCTGATCTCGTCAAATTCCTTCAGCCTTCCCTTAACCCTGTTCTTTGGGCTGTTCGGTCGATTCGGGGTACTTCTCCCGATCGATGGTTTTCCAGATCGCGTCCTCGTTGACGTTGATGCTGGTGTTCGCTTTGCGTTCGGCGATCCAGGCGCCGAGCGCCTGTGCTTTCAGGTCGGCGGCCAGTTTCTGCGTGATCTGGCGCTTGACGCTGAGGAAGTCCTGCACCTCGGCATCGAGTTTGTCGGCAATGTAGAAGATGGAGTATTTGCCCATGGTGACGACCGGGCCGCCGATGGCGCCGACGGGAGTCTTGACCGCGACGTCGTAAATCTCGGGGTAGAACTTGCGGTCGATGTAGCCGAGGTCGCCCGAAGAGGCGCGCTTGCCCGGCCGTTCGGTCAGATCCATCGCCCGTTCCTTGAATGTCTGGAGAGAGCGGATCTCCTTGGCGAGCTTGTTGGCCGTCAGTTCGTCGGAGAGGAGGATCTCGAAAACCTGGACCTTGGTCGGGTTGGTGAACTCGTCGAGGTGTTCGTCGTAGTACTGCCGGGCCATGCCTTCGTCCGGCGGCGGCGGGTTCGGCAGGGAGTCGTTCTTCATGATGTCGGCCATGGCCAGCTCCCGGAACATGGTCAGCAGGCGCTGGTATTCGGGATCGCTGTCCAGACCGTCCTTGTGCGCTTCGACGACGAAAATGTCGCGGAGCTTGAGCTGGAATATGACGGCGGCGAGGGAGTCGTAGTCGTCGAGCGGCGGCTTGATCGTGGGCGAAATGCCCTTGATAAGTTCGAGGTACTCGGCGACCGTGATCTGCCCGTTCTCCCAGGTGGCCATCACGAGTTCGCGTTCATTGCGGTCGAGCTGTTCGATATCGAAATCGTTGCGGGGGAGGGTGGCCAGCAGCATCGGGGGGTAAACCAGTTCGCGTTTGTGCAGGAGGTACGCGCAGGTGGTGGAATCGACAGTGATGACGTAGCGCAGTTTGAGCTGGTCGATGTAGTCCTTGGCGATCCGGGACTGCTTGCGGCCGCGCAGTTGCTGGCGCAGTTCGGGCTTCATGACGTCGAATTCCTGACGGTACTCGTTGGCAAGGCGGTCGACGAGCTTAATGACGTGGTAGCCCCACTGCGTCTTAATCGGGGGCGAGACCTGGCCGGGCTCCATGGCCCAGGCGGCGATTTCGAACTCCTCGACTGTCTGTCCCCAGGTGAACCAGCCCAGGTCGCCTTTGTTCTTCTTGGCGGCGGGATCTTTGGAGTAGTCGAAAGCCAGTTTCTCGAAGCTCTCTCCGGCCTGGATGCGGGAGACGAGAGCGGTGGCCGTGTCGAGGTTATCGACGAGGATATGGGAGGCTTTGACTTTGAACTCGAGCTTCTCCCAGTAGTCGCGCAGTTCGGCATCGGACGGTTCGGCCTGGTCGGCGATCTTCCTCTTCCCGAGGACGTCGACGAGGAGGCGGTCCTGCTGGGCGACGACGGCGCGGGTCAGGTCCTCGCTCTTGTCGATGCCCTTTTCATACGCGGCTTCGATGAGCAGGCGGTTGACGATGACGGAGTCGAGCAGTTCGCGGCGCTTGGCGAACTCATCCTGCGCGTTCGGGAAGGGATAACGCACGGAGCGGAAGTACTCGTTAAATTCTTCGGCTTTGATCTCGTAGTCACCGACAACGGCGAGGGTCGGATTATCCGATGAACCGCAGCCGACGAACAGACCGGTCAGAACGAGACCCCAGAAGATAGTCAGGGCAAAGTGTCGTATACGCATCAACCGTATTCCTCCAAGTTCCTCAGGCATTTCTTTCCTTGTACCGCACCAGCGCGATCTTGTTTCTGACAAATTGGCGATAAGGGGGTATATTATAGGCAATTACGCGGTTATCGCCAAGCGCGAAATTGCCCCTCCGGGAGGCCCCGGCTACTCGAAATCGGACTCGAGATAATCCTTGGTCAGCGACTGTCGGGACAGCTGCTGCGAAAGCTTCTTCGTAAACTCCAGAGCGGAGTTCTCCCCGTACACCTTGAGCATGTGGTTCATCGCGATAACCTCGGAGATCACCGTGATGTTCTTGCCGGGAGAGATGGGGACGCGAACGATCGGGATTGGCACGCCGAGGATCGTCGTGTACCGTTCTTCTATTCCGAGGCGCTCGTAGTCGTCGGTTTCGGACCAGAGGGTAAGGTTGACTTCGACCTCGATGCGTTTCTGCATGCGAATGGCGCGGATGCCGAACAATTCTTCGATATCGATAATGCCGACGCCGCGGATTTCCATGTGGTGGCCGAGGAGTTCGGAACCTGATCCCTTGACAACATCGGGGGCGGCCCGGGTGATCTTGACGACGTCGTCGGCGACCAGGCGGTGGCCGCGCTCGATCAGGTCCAAAGCGACCTCGGATTTGCCGATGCCGGATTTGCCGGTGTACAGGAGGCCGACGCCGTAGACGTCCATAAGTGTGCCGTGGACAGTAATTGACGGGGCGAAGATGTGGTCGAGGTAGGCCGACAGCCGGGCGGTCAGCTCGGCGGTGGTCAGACGGCTGGAAAAGACGCCGGTGTGGAAACGGTCGGCGGCGTCGAGAAACTCCGGCGGAGGGGTTATCCCCTTGGTGATTATCACCATAGGGACATCCTTCTCGAACAGCACGTGGGAAATCTCGGAAAGTCGTTCCAGCGGCAGCCGGTTCATGTAGGCCATCTCGGTTTCGCCGAGGACCTGGACACGGCGGTTGGCGAAACGCTCAAAAAAGCCGGTCAGGGCCAGCCCCGGACGGTGCAGTTCGGGGTGGTGGATGAGTTTGTGGAGCGCCGCCTCGCTGGAATTCAGGAGGGTGAGCTCCAGGTCCTGCGTACGGGTCGTAAATAGCTTCTCAACGGTGATACCTGACATGGCGACCACAATATATGCACTGGGGAGTGCAGGACAAGCGCAAAAACGGGGCTATAACAAACGCCCCGCCAGGCGGGCGGGGCGTTCTCGAGGAGGATAAAAAGGCACTGAATACAGCAGCCTGAGCCGGGTCGAGCGCTACTGCTTGCGCTCGTTGAGCTCGCGCAGCTCGCTTTCCATCTCGCGTTTCATTTCACGCAGCTCCCGGCGGAGCTCTTCGAGATCCCGGCGGATCCCGTCGCGGTCAATTTCGACCTTGTCGATATCTTTCAGTTCGATCTTCAGGCGGGCCATCTCTTCGGCCAGCTGGCGCATCTCGGCCTCAAATTCCTCGCCGAACTCGGCTTCGAAATCGAACCAGCCGGAGGAACTGCCGTTAAACAGACCGTGCATGCGGGGGATGTTGATAACGGCGCGGTCGGGGCCGAAGTAGGAATTATAACCGAGCGGAGAGCCCTTGCGTTCGGTGATCTCGACCGTGATCTGGCTCTGGCGCTGGTCGCGTACGACGGTGAAGTTGACTCGATCCCCTTCCTTGTAGTCTTCGATGACCTCGCCGACATCGTCGGCCTCAAGGATCTTCTCCCCTTCGACCTGGACAATAACGTCGCCGGCCTTCAAGCCCGCTTTCTGCGCGGGGGAGTCCTTCTCGACCTCGGTGATCAAGGCGCCTTCGCCGTCCGCGACGCCGAAATAATCGCCGAGCTGTTCGGAAAGATCATCAAGGTAGACGCCGACATACGCCCGGGGGCCGGCGGAAAAATACATAACATCGGGAACGCCGCGTTGGCCGCGAACGACGTACTCCTGCTCGGGGGTCTCCCCGACTTCGACCGCGACATTCTGTTCCTTGCCATCGCGAATTACCGTGAGGGTGACGTTATCGCCCGGCTTGGTCTCGATCAGGAGGTCGACGAGGTCGTCGGAGTCGGTGACCTTTTCGTTGTTGAAGGCGATGATGACGTCGTCTTCGCGAAGCCCGGCCTTGTCGGCGGGGGAATCGTCGACAACGAGGTTGACGACCGCGCCGTACCGGACATCCAGATCAAAAGCTTCGGCGATGTCGTAGTCGACTGACTGGGTGTAAACGCCGAGCCAGCTGTGTTTGTCGGCGTCTTTTCGGGCCATACCGGTCGCGACGAGTAAAGCGATCAACGCGACGACGATGGCGACCGGCACGAGATACCGTTTCATGCGCGCATCCTCCGTTGGAATCATATCGTTTTGCTTGCTACCGGTTATATACGGGGCGACGGAGCCGAGGTTTCATCGGCGCAAGAATCATCGCCTGACCGTCAGCGGGTGAGGTGCCAGGTAAAACCGAGGCGGGCGGTGTACGCTGTTCTTTCGGGAAAGGCGAGTCGTTCGGTCTGAAATGAGGCGGCGAGCGTGAGATCGGCCTGGATGGGGAGGAGCACGTGCGCTGAAGCGCCCCAGGTTCGGTCGGCGGCGCCGGCGTCAAGGCGCAAGACGGGAACGCCGACCGGGCCATCGGGGTTGGCCCAGGCGGAGTCGGGTGGATACGGGCGCGGGTAGATAGCGAGCAGACCATAAGCGGCAACGGCCCGATCGGGGGACGTTTCATCCTGCCAGCGGTAGCCGGCGCCGAAAGACAACCGGGTGCTCACGGGGACAAGAACCCGGACGTCGGCCAGAGCGATCGCGGCCGAGTCGGCGTCGGTGTGGAAACGGACGCCGCCCAGAAGAGAGATTACCGGAGAACCGACCGGGCCGTCGGGGTTGACCGAGCCGGCGGCTGCAAGCGGGTTGCGGAGGTACAGGGTGGGGCCGGCGAGAAAGCGGTGGTGGGAGAGGCCGGGATCGAAGAGGGTGTATTCGGCCTGAAGCGAGGCCTGAGGGTGAACGACGACTGAAAGTGCCGCGTGGAGGTTCTGGTGGTCCCGGCCGCCGCTCCAGGAATCGCTGAAGACGGAGACATACGACGTTGCGACCGAGAGGGAGGCGCGCCCGATGGCCCCGTCGGGGTGTCGTGGCGGTCCGGTGACGAGGCCGGTCCGGGGTTCGGCGGCACGGGGAAATGACACGAGCAGGCTGGCGACTATAAGGAGCAGGAGAAGGGAAGCCGGGAACCGACCGGTCCATGAGATCCCGCGGGTACCTGCGTCGCAGTCACGACAGTAGCCGAGACGAGGTCCGCGAGTACGAAGGTCTGTGTGACTGGTCATATGCATTCGTGCTTTCCCTTTCCACCCCTCACTGCAAAGATAGGGATTGGCAGGCGCAGCGCAAGCGAAGCCGGAAATAGGGAATCGATGGAAACAGGTCGGGGGCGCGGTCTGGTCAGGTCGGCGGGGAGACGGGGGCTGTGGGGAGATACGGGGCGTACGGAGACACGGGGCGTGGGGAGATACGGGGCGTGGGGGTCGAATTGGGGGCTAAAAAGGTGTTGACAAACAGCCGAGATATGGTATTAATGGGGGACCCTGTCGAGAGACGGGGTACATTTTCGTCAGTACTCCGGTGTAGCTCAGTCGGTAGAGCAGCTGACTGTTAATCAGCGGGTCGCTGGTTCGAGTCCAGCCACCGGAGCTTTTTTATCCGTTGTTCGAACGGCGAATCTCTTCATGTCAGCCAAATCAACTCCAAGGGCGACGCTAAGTGCCTATTGGTAGGTATGTTACGAGCACGGCCCGAGTGAGTTGCCAAGCATGAGAAAGCCATTGGGAGCACCAAACACTCTCCAAGTCAGCTGTATTCTGGCGAATTGATCTGAGGATCTGTGAACGGGTGACTTAGAGCCCGAAGCGTCCGTGCGGGAAAGAAACGACGTCGAGCAGGGGTAAGGGCATGCCTGATGGATGTGACTGCAATTCGCGCAGTAAGAAAACCGCGGCGCGGGGTAATCAGTCTCAAATTGCGAATGGCCCGTATCAAAAGTTACGAGTCCTTGTCCTGCGCGTAAATGACTCCGCCACCGACGGCAATGCTCGGCACAATGAGAGTTCCCGGAAGTTCATCTTTCAGCACAGCTCACCTCCAGTTCTTCGAGTCCTCCGGACGACGCTCCGGTATGGACCAGTTCTGTTCCTATATCGTGTCATATTTCTCTCAAGCAATCACGTCCAGATCCCAGTGTCGAGTTCCTCGATCGTTCCCTGCGAGCACTTCGGGCATTTCTCTCCTACGCTCTCACGCATACTCCTCACTGCCGTTGATCGACACTCAGGACATGCCCTGCAATCCCGTTTCAAGTCCAGCATAAACATGCAAAGACACTCGGCACAGACACAGTCACTCCAAACTCCGGTTCGCTCATCAATCAGTTGTCGCGTAGCCTCAGGTCCAAGAACATCGCGGATCACAAACTCTTCACACGGATGTCGAAGGATGACGCGATTTCCAGAGTTGTCAGTTACATAACCGACACCACCCCAGCCTGAAGGCAAAGAGAACCAACCGAAGCTACAACGATACTGCCTAATCGCGGGCACTTGTAACCTCCTCTCAGCAGGACATCTGTCCTCCGCACAAATGGCTCACTCACCAGACGTGAAACACATCTGCACGGCGTCTTTCAGCTCGTTGTCACGAACTTCCGCCACCAGAGGGACGGCTTCTGCGAACCCCGGGATTGGCCGCAGAACATCTTTGATCCTGGCCTTTGTCAGTCGGGGTGAATGTTGTCTATGTCCACGGATTCTCCTCCAAAATCACGCGGCCAAAGGTGAACTCCGGCCATCAGTTTCCCATCACTGCAGTGATGGCAGTACCCGTAGAGAACATTCCTTGCTGACTCTCATGTTCGGAGCGATTTCTGCAGAGCAGAGTAGTACTTGCAATATGAGTAGATGTATATGAATGCCTCCTCTTGAGATTGTCCGCCCGCTCTTTGAACCCTTGTCAGCAGCGGATGGAGTGCGTCCGGCTCATTGTTCGACACAAACCGGGAAATCAGACGCCCAGTTTCGTGTGGATCCTCCCAGAGGCGTCCAGCAGCTGCAAGCTGCACCAGCCTTGCACCGTAATCTACTTCATAATCCGATGCGCCGACGAAAACGCCCGGAACATACATCTTTGCATCAGGTTTTCCGGCTTTTGTGCGGATGGCTAACGCCAGAGCCTCTAAACCAGAGTCATTGCCAGACTGGGCCAACCGCTTCACTTCGGCAAGCGCATCATTCGACTCATCGTCGTTTCCATGAATTAGTGCACGAACCAGTGGAGATTCACTTTGGCTCTTGGATGCCCGATTGCCTCCATCCGACGACGCCTGGACAGCAGCGCCAGTTGACGTTGATAGCCACGTCCTGGTCAACTGTCGAAGCTCGGCTTCGACTTGTGGAGTATGAGCCCAACCGTGTTGTTTGTTAGCTGCTTCTGCAAGTTCGCGCAGGGCAGCCGCTTCCTTCGGTCGACCTGCTTCGCGGTAAATGATATGAAGACGTCGAGCAGACTGCCAGGCGTCGCCCGAGTCTCGATAAGGTATCTCCAGGCACTTGAGAAAGTGACTCACTGCCGCCAGTAGCTCTCGTCGCTTAACGCAGATCTGCCCGAGGCAGCAGTGCGCGACTGAAAGCCATGGTCCATCCAAACCCTCAACGGTCGCGTCGTGAAACTGGTTGTAAGCCGTATCGTAGTCGTTGGCGTTCCAAGAATCTCGTGCGGCAAGCATCTGGCGGGCTCCGGCTCCGGAAGGTTCACGAGAACCTCTACCAAAGTCGCGGTGGAGATGCTCCGGCCCGACGGCCGGAAGTGCCGCTGCGTGTTTGGCTTTGCGACCAAAGAGCCTCTTCCACAGTCCCATATCTGACCTCCTGATTTTACGCCGCTACTTGAACACTATCCGTGTCCGAGGAGCTCACTTCCTCGGATGTTCGAAGTCACCTGGCGAGACACTACTGCCGGTTTGTGTCGACTGAGGCAGTCGTCGTCGCTGCAACCTCTCCACGATTGGATCGAGAAACCACTGACAGATGATTCGTGAGACAGCTCCGCCTGCCTGCAGACGATTTGCGACGGGAGGGGACATCCGGTAATAGCAACGGATTAGGATCCGTCCAATCCAACTTGTTGCCAGTATGGAGTCTCGAAAACGACGGAGCTCAATGACATTTGGGTGGTTCGGACTGCCGTAGCATGCGGTAGCGATGAAGCAACCGGATCCACTGCCTTTCTCAGATTGAAGTCGGCGCGGCGCTTCACCTGGCCACAAGGGATCAAACTCGCTCAGGGGAGTAAACGAATTCTCGTTCCAAAGACCAGCTCGCACCTTGTCCCGGACAAAAGACAGATCGCGACGAATCATCAAGATGACGTCATCGGGGGGAATGTCCCAATCAGATACTGTAGATTGCAGTGAAGCAACATGCGAAGAGAGGAGGGAAATGTGTATTCCGAGTACAAAAGCCTCCTCCACATCGATCAAGATCGCACCCCAAAGTTTTGCAAGCGCGTCCATTTGCCAGTGGCTGGTCTCACGATCCCCGGACGGCATTCGAAAATTCACGAGATCCCCCAGGCTCAGTCTCGCGTCCAGGAGCGCCTGGCGATCTGGGGGCAGCTGGCTATTGAGGATCGACTCCATCAGCCGCCAGGGTTCCTCAGTATTGTCCGCCCATCGTCCGTGGTTCAGCTCTCTCGCCCGTTGCATGGATCGGAAGGCTACGGCGGCAAGAGGCCAGTGCGGCAACCCGACTAGATCATCCTTGTGAAGGCCATGGTATATGAACTCGCACTCGATGACATCAAGAGGAATCTGGAGCATTTTTGCGGCCCATTCGAGCGCGACGTCCTTAAACTGATCGATAGTTAGGTCGTTTGGAGCCTCCCCGATGGTAGCGTGGCTATCCGAGGTATGCTCTCCGTAGTAGGCCACAGGTTGGGTCAGGGGATTGGTGTCGCGTGATGCCACGATAAGGTTTAAGAGATCACGTTGTTCAGGGTCGTTTTCTTGTGCCGCCAGCAGCCGCAGTCCCTCAGTGTCTTCAGGATCTTCGGGCTCATAGTTATAACAGCATGTTGCTTCATCTTGACCGTTGGGAAACACGAATAGAGAATACCGGCTCCTCTTCTCGTGTCCGTCCTTCCTGTAGCGGCACAACTCCAACCGATGGCCGCCAGCGCTAAAACGCTGCCAATAATCTTCCTGGCCAAGAGCGGTTCTACGAAGAGCCATTACTAGTGACACGTGTGCCTCCGTTTTCTTAATACCAGACACTGATGCGCAGTATGTGTGTCAGTTGTTTCGCGGCGCCATGAGCTCAGCCATAACCACACCAGGATGTCTCAGGAGTTCCAATGTCAGGTGCTGCGAGCCGAGCAGTCGATTCTCCCCCTGTTCGCTTGCCAGCAGACCGGCGCGTGCAAACAGCCGTTTGCTGCCTTCTGATCGGTGAATTACGCCATCATCGTATTCACCTTCTCCGACCGGCAATCGGCGGCGTAGCGCTCGGCGCATATTCTTGGAACTTATGCCGGCGACCTGCAGAATCGCGCTGGTGGCGTGGAGATCCTGCAGGATAATGACGCGCTCGGCTTTGTCGTCAACGACCTTCTTCAAATCGGCGGCCTCAAACTCAGAGAATTTCAGTAGCGCCAGAAAGAAGTGATCCGGATCAATCTCCTGGGACTTTTTGTTTAAAGCCTCGATCGCGGCAAGTCGCCACACGATTTGGGCAGACACCGCGAGCACCACCGGCGTCGAGTCGTCCTGATTCCTACGTAGTCTCTCGGTCATGTCCATCGTCTTCCAGCCATTCTATCAATCATCGATTCCAATGCTCTTGGGCTTTGAGAGCGTCTGCTCCGAGGGGGGAACATCGTCCGAATCCGCGGGAGGGACACGAATGCCGCTCAGAGTTATCCCGATCCTCGTCAGTTCCTCCCGGACAACCCGCAGGGATGCAGCGACACTATCAAGGATTACCTGTCGAGTCTGTTCAGCCTGAGTTTCGCTCAGCCAAATCTCTCGGTCTCGCCAGTAGTTCATCGTGACTGCGTTCATACTAGAGCCCAAGCTGGTCAGCCGTACCTCCAGCGCCTTCTGGCCACCCTGAAGTTCTCCGCTGATCGCCGCGAACTCGCCTTTCAGAGCTGCTACCGCCGCACGCTGACTCTCGGCTACATCGGCCACCGTCGATATATTGGCAATTATCTGTACCAGCAGCAGGATGCCGCTGATCAGGCAGGCGAGGATGACCCCAGCCGTGGAGAGTCTAACAGGGAAGGCCCGTTCAGAATATATTCGCTGGAGTGCTGCTTCCGTTCTTGCTGTGTGGGGCTTCTTCGCCTTGGCGCGCAGCCAGCACGTCTCAGCCTCCAGATACCTCCCTTGCTGGGCGAGGATGCGCGCCTGCAGGTCGAGTGCATCGAATTCCGAGCACTCTCTCCGATCCAGCGCCTTCTGTAGAAATTCAACGGCCTCGGCGAACCGGCGCCTGCGTGCCAAGAGCACCGCAAGCAGGAAGGATCCGCCATCGGTCCGTTCGGTAAGGGACTTGTCTTCAAAGTCCAAGCTTCCTTTATCGTCAGGAGTACCTATTCTCTCCATGCCAAACCAACCTCTCACACACTTGATGCCTGACACAGCCGGCGGCGCGCAGTACGCCTTTATCAACCGGCAGTCATTACGTCGCTTGAGCGTTTGACGATGACTTGCACTCGCTCGGGCAGCATCGAAAGCAGCTGCCGGTTCGCAGCTTTCAGGGCATCGATATCGCCGGTGTCTATAGCCCGCCTACCCTGCGCTATCAATTGCTCGGCGCGAGCCGCATCCTCCATTGAACCGAGATGTTCGGTCAGGTTGTTGAACCGTCCAACGTGAAAGCCTGGCTGCCGCTGAACCACGTCATACCACAGGCCATCCAGATTCCCAATGCACCTTCGCAGTAAGTCCGGGTCATTGGCAGCGGTGGCGCGCTGCAAGTCGGCCGTTAAAGTCGCCAGTCTCGTACGGTCATTGCCGTCCCCGTAAGCTTCGACCACACGTTCGGCATCGCTTCGCGACTCCTCGGCTTTGCCCAACTGAACCGGCCATTCGACAGCGTCCTCCGCTGCATCAATGCTCGCAGCCAGCATTCGCAAGAGTCGATCAAGAGGGGCGATGGCATCAGGATCGTTGTTTGCTGCATTGAGATGGTCCTCAACGCTGGAGATGATATGCTCCCGATCGATTTGACCGATCACCTCCAGCGCTGCTGCGCAATTGGTATTGCCGGCAGTTGACCGCACCTTTTCGAGTCGCTCTTTCTGTCTCTCAGTTTCCTTTCGCATATCCGCAAGGGAGCTGTGCCCCATGTGCTTATCGAACACAGCCTCGAATTCCTGATCAAGCATCGTAACGTATGCCAGGACCCGGATCTGTTGAGATTTGTCCATGACCATTGTAATCTCGATTTGGGCTCCGACTGGCAGATCTCGCCGAATTTGGTCGCCGCGAATGATCATCGTCCCGATCTCGTGATTACGTTCTGCGCGTGCGTGTTCGCCCTCCAATACGGGGATTCTCAGCGCATCCTCGGGGTGTCCGGCTCGAAGGGCGACCGTGGAAAAGTGATCCATGGACTTTCTGAATGGCAGCCTCGTCCCTTTAGCTAAATAGGTTGCCACACTTCCGTTTGCAAGTTCGACGCCAATAGTCCAAGCTGCAGGCGGATTCTCCTCGGGAATGACCCCTAGCGTATAGGATAGTCGATCTGGCGCCGTAGGGATGGCCGTACCGATAGTGTCACACAGCTCAATCATGTATTCATGCCTCTGTTGCTTTTCGGCGTAGAGCTGCGTCATGAATACACCCTTGGCCCCGAGCCGAATCTTCCCGCTCCGCCACCTGGTCTTCACATCGATGAACTCGATCGTGAATCCTTCGAGCGATTGGCCGGAGGGAGAAACGACTCGACCGCCGATGTCGGGATCGGGGACATTACCGACCGGGCGGTGCTCGATTTCAATTTGCCATGTGCCTACCGGCACGGCAACAGACTCGTCGCAAGGGAGTGCCTGGGTGCTGGCGAAGATTGCAGCCCCCCTAGCGACCACCGTCACCGGATCGACCCCAAACTCAAGGCGGGTGCCCATTTCGGCCTCGACCGCCTCTCGGATCCACGGATTGAGTGTACTTCCGCCGACCATAAGAACACGTTCCATATTGCGACCGGTGAGACCCGAGCCAGACAAGACTTTGCGGCAGAATTCAAGACTCCTCTCGATGTAGGGTCGGCTGATCTCCTTGACATCCTCCGGCGTGAGCGTGTACGCGAAATCGACTGTCTTGCCGTCGGCATCGGTACAAAGGTTCTCTTTCCATATCTCATATGGTGCCCTGGTGCGGCAGACTTCAATCTTGGCCTGTTCAGCCAGCCACTTCAGGTTTCCAAATGGGCCCTGCCACCTGCCCCGGCCGAACTCGGGGAGATTGTACTCCGCTGTCAGAGCGGGAACCAAACGCTTCGAGACAATATCCCAATCAAGGAGTTTGCCGCCAAGGTAATTGTCACCATCGTGATTAACGACCTGTATCAACCCGTCTCGGATGCGCATGATGGCAGCGTCGAACGTTCCACCGCCGAAATCGTATACGAACCAATAGACATTGTCGCTTTCGCTCTGGAAGCCGTAAGCCAGCGAGGCGGCGACCGGCTCCAACAGCAACGGGCTCAGCGTAAGCCCGGCAAGCTCGGCTGCCCGTCGCGTGGCACTGGTCTGAGGGTTCTCAAATGCCGCCGGCACTGTGATCACGGCGGCCCGAATCTCCTCACCGGTGACCGTCCGAGCATCTGCCTTCAGTTCCTTCAGCACTTCGGCAGACATTTCTTCGGGTGTCATTGTCCGCCCGCTACGAGCAAAGGACTTGCCCCCTTCAGCACCCAGCCCCATGCGCAGCTTGAACTCGACGACTGCGTTGTCCGGATCGTCGAGAAGTGCACGCAGCTTGGCCTCCTGCCCAACTCGCGTGTTCCCTCGCTTGTCGATCCACACAGCCGAGGGTGTGATACCTGATCCACCTTTGTTCGGGATGACCCTCGCATCGATGTCGTCTATAACGGCTATTGTGCTGTTTGTCGTTCCCAAATCAATGCCGAAGTCAATGGTCGTGCGTTGCATACTCCAATCCCCTACTATTGTCTAACCGGTTAACTTGTTATTTCGAGATGGCTTCCTGGAACACCAAGTCAATCTGCTGACGCTAACGGCTCCTCAGGGTTTGCCGGGTTGCTTTCTGAATTATCAGAATGCAATGCTCCACCCTCTGCAGATCCGTCCTGTTCGTGCTGTGTCTGCCGCTTCGTAACATCATCGGCGCTGCCAACGTCCTCGGGAATGGCGACAAATACTTCTCCTCGCTGAATCAACTGCCCCCGGTAGTAGACGATTGGAACGACAGTCTCTGTGACGGTTTCCCGAGTTATTCCAGGGGTCGGGATGAACTGAATGGGCTTCATCATATTCTCTCCGCCCTGGGGATATCGCTGGTTGGTTGGATCCTGAATCTCGACGCCGGACTTCTGCAACCGGCCGATCGCCTTATCGAGTTGCCGGAGAGCCAGGCGCTGTCGCGGATCGTCATCCAGTGTTTGCTCGCCACCCCACACTTGCCGGAAGTGCTTGGTTTTCAGGTACCATAAGGATGTTGACAGCTCAGCCACGAGGTGACAAAAATCGGCCGGGTCAATGAGCGATGGCTGCGGTGCTCGCGGTCTCGGCGATGGTTCGGCCGCAACGGGCGCTTCAAGTAACTTCTCCAGCCAGTCATCGCCGCCGACACTCGTCGCCGGGAGCGTAATACGAAACTCCGGTGGATAGAAGCGCTGTCGGAAGCTGTCTATGAGCCGTGGCTCAACCCTCCGACGAGTCTTCGATTTGCTCTTCTTCTTAGAACTCATGACGAAAGTGATCCTCCTTGCATAGCATTGCTGGGCGATGCGTTATCCCCTGCAGGTCCACCTGAAGTGTTCAGCCGCACCACGACTGGAACCACAATTGCGACAGATGCCCGTGGCGTCAAAGTCATGCACGCCCTTCTTCTTCGCCGCGCCCGATTTTTCACTTGTCTCCGAACTACCACGGCTACTGCTGTTCCCATGGTTCTTGTCAAAGTGAGCTACAAGATTCCTTGCTTTGACTTTCGCACTACATGCAGGACATGTCAGCGTCTCCTCGGGGTTTGCGTCTCGGGCCATGCGTAACACCGAGGAATGGTCTGTTGCAAGTTGTCCGGCGGTGCGCAGTGAAGTCTTGGGCGGGATGTAGACTGCACCGTTGCAATACTCAATGCGGAAGCCGCAGTCACACACTTGTGCCCTGACCTCTTTCTCGATCGGAACCCTTCGACGTTTCCCACATCCGGGGCATTTCGCCAAGGCCGTCTCAGGCATAGGGCGCGGTTCGCGAGACACCAGTCCGCGCGAGCAGGACTTGGCCGCTTCAAGAGCCGGTCCGGCTGCCTTCTTCGAGGGATCTGCTCCAAACACCCACTCCTGACTCAGCAAGGCTGAGACACCGGCGCACTGACAAAAACTCTCCTCATGTTTTACATCTGTCGGTAAGGCCGGTCGCGGGTGCCCTCTTTCAAAATCGGCCTGCACTTTGGCTTTGGCTGCAATCAGCGCCTCATTCGCTTTCTGGAACATCGCCAGAGCCTCGCGCGACTGCCTCCCTGCACGCTCCAAGTCGATGGCTGCTTGCCGCCGCTGCTCCTTGGCCGCAGCGGTTGCCTCGACGCGCTGGCGGGCGTGGTCTTCAACCCGCCGCATCGTCTCCATGGCGCGCCGGCGGCGCTGCCAGAACGGGAAAGCGATGACGGTGGCAGCTTCGATCATTAGGGAAATGAAGACAACCGCCCAGAAGGTGGCTACATCTCCCTTCCAGCCGGTCACCGCTGACAGTAAGGCACCTGCCCAATTCAGCGCTCCCAGAGCCGTTGCCAATATGATCACGATTGCTTCAGCGACCATCAATCCGCGGAGAGCAACTGTGAAGCCGAAGTACTTGCCATCGCAGTTACGGCAGAGGTGGTTCTCGAGCGGCTTGCGGCACTTGGGGCAATCGACGCCGATTCGCTGGGCGGCTTCGATGGCAGCTTCGGCCGCTGCCTGTGCCCGCTTCTTCTCCTCAATCAATGCGGCGGCTGCCCTGGCCGCCGGCTCGGCCTCTTCCACTCGTTCGACGAGCGGCTCAAACTGAGACTGACTCTCCCATTGCGACTTGCAGGAGATCCTGCCAGCTCTCTATCCGAGTTGGCAACTCGCGGTGCATTTCCTGGCACCGCTGACAGCGTGGAACGACAACGTGGGTAAAATGGTAGCGGGTTCCTTGTCCGAATATCATCCCCACCGTCTGCACATCGCCGTGCATTGGAACTTCAATTTGACACTCTGGATTAGCTGCCCGGCTGCCGCAGAAATAGCATGTTGCGCCAACCACCAGTCTGTCGCTGGGAAGGGGCAGTCCTTGAATAACATCTTTGCCCAAGCGGACTCGCAACGGTTGGGCCGTGGGAACAGCGCATTGAATCTGGCCGGCCACTTCCTTAAGGCTGTTGAGGTTTTCGCGAACTGCACTGTTGCCCGGGTCGACCTCGTCCGCGAGCAGCACATACTGCAGCGCTTCGGAGATCTTGATTCTGAGGTCCGCACGCTTCTTTTCCCTCTCCCTGTCATCGCGGCTAGAGCAATCGGCACACAGCCACAGGCGCTGGCCGTCGTATTCCATGTTCATCCACTGGCTGTAGTGCCGGCTACTGCAACAAGGACACTGCGGAAGCGAGTACGATGGGGTTTGAGGGGTCGGCACACCGATCGATCCCAGTTGCCGAATGAGGTCGATTGCTTTCTTCACGTATGATGTAGGCTGGTTGAACTCATCAATGGCCAGGTTTCGAATCTGCCTTCCCCGCTCGCTCAAGCTCAGGGACAGGCTGCGTCGAAGCGGCCTACCGATGGAGGGATCGAGCGCGACTAAAAGACCAATCGCTCCTGCATAGTCCCCTGCCTTCACCTTGCTATGAGCCCGTTCGAGTGCATCGATGGCCAGCTGGGGCAGTTCCCAGTAGCCGGGGCTGTACCAGTCGTTTTGGGACTTGGCGTTGTCGGCGACGATTCTTGTGTTGCGATCTACACGCTCAATGAGTTCTGCGCCTCGGGCTACTTCTCGTGCAAGTTTGAGCAAGTCCAGGCACTCTTTCCAATCGTCGGTCTTCTCGCCGTAATCGATCTGCCCGGATAGCATTGCCTGACCAACCGAATCATGGGCTCCCACGGTTCTGGCATCATCTGCCGGCAGAATCGATCCAATCACGCTGAGGGGTTCCTGGGCCTGTTCATGCAATTCGCGCACGTACTGATTGGCGTGATGTGGCTTCGCAGTACAGCGGTTCTTGGCGCTCTCGACAACTGCTCCAAGGCGATTTCGGCTTGGCTGAAGCGCCTGACTAATGGCGTCATCGACGACAGTTTCATCAAATCCGGCATCTTTAAGAATGACCGTGTGGCATTCTGCCAGTGCGGAGTTCCCTTGTTCTGCAGCAACACAGGCGACTCTGGCATTGATGAGCAGGATTGCCAGCGGCAGTGTTTGACGAACGCGGTGCACAAATCCGGTTGTCAGCTGCGCGTCGTTGAGATCCGTCACCCGCGAGCGAACGGTACTCCAAAAATGCTCCCCTTCAAGTACCTGCCGCCAGTCCGCAAACACCCGCTGCCAAGTCTCGGCGATTCTCTTCTTCTCCTTCTTCCCAGGCTGTTGGTCAATCCCGGCAGCAATCTCGTCGAGCGCCTCCAAGTGGCGAAGTACGACAACATTGTGCCGGGAGATCTCGCCGGTGACCTCATGATCTCCGTTTTTGGACCAGAGCTCGACGGCTTCCCCTGTTTTGCCTTGGGCAAGTGCTAAGAGAGCGGCGTCCCCAGAGCCGTTGCCCGGGAGTGGCCAGAACCAGAAAATCTCGTGTAGAAGCCGGTCGATCGGGCGGTTCAGCCTCTCCAGAGCAAGCTGTATATCTTGTTCACTTGGAGCAGGATTCAACTCCAGCAGGTTTCCATTCTTGCCAGCCGATGCCACTCCGAGTCGTTCCTCCATCCTCCGCCGCTGCAGTTGCCGCTGTACGTCGCGCGCCGAGGCATCGATACTTACGCCGAGTATGCGGAAGAGGTTACTTCGGTAAATCGCCGGAGAAGCAAGGTCCAGCAGTGGTTCGCACATGAGGGTTGGTTCACTCATGAAAAAGCTCCATTCAGTCAGGTCTGCAACAACCGAGAAGTTCGTGTCGTCTAATGCAGGATCGAACTGACGCCCTCTTTGCAGATTGGTCGATAGAAAGGATGGACCTGTCCGGGAAGACAATAAGCCCTTTCTTCGATCGATCCGCCTTGTTTCTCACTCTTTGCATCAGTCTGTCTTCCTGAGTGACTTCTCTTTACCGATACTACCACGTCAAATGACCTGTGTTGCGCAGGCCGGATGAAATAGTGACTTTATCGGTCGTGGTCTTTGCCCCGGGGGGGATATCCCGGTCTCTTCTTCATATCTGCTGTGGACACGTGCATGACACCGCGGCGCCAAAGCTTGAGTTGCGACTCATAGCGTTGTCGCAACGAGGGATCTTTGCTTATAGCCTCCTCAAGCAGATCGGCCGCTGCCGTCAGGTTGGCAGGATTCTGGGCCATCTCCTGGGCTTCCTGAAGCGCCTGGTGGGCTTCGGCCTTGAAGTCGTGGGGGGAGCGTGAATCCATCGAAGCCTTAGGGCCCAAGCTCGACTGGCTCACGTGACCGACTGATCGAGGATCAGCCGGCGACCAGCGATCGAGATCCGTAAGTAACTGATTCGCATCAGCATAACGGTCGCCGGGCCGGGCTGCGAGGCAACGATAGAGAATGGCTTCAAGCCCTGCGTCAACGTAGACATTATATAGGCTTGGCGGGCGGATCGGTCTCAGGAATCGATTGGCATCCTCAGCGTCACGCATCCCAAGTAGAGGGAACGGCATTTCGTCCGTAAGCAATAGGTACAGCGTCGCTCCGACCGCCCAGACATCGGCGGCGCACGAGTCGACATTTGCGAGTGATTCGGGCGGCTTGAAACCTAAGGTACCTTTTGAAGTTGCCAACAGAGTGAGGGGGTTGACCCGTTTGGCCAGACCGAAATCGCTGAGCCTTACCTTAAGTCCATCTCCGTCGAATCCTACCAGAATATTCTGAGGCTTCACGTCACGGTGGACAATAGGCGGCTTCGATGCGTGTGCCGTAGCCAGTCCCCGACACACCTGTCGACCGATTTCCACAACCTGATCCACCGGCATCAGGTTCGCGCCAAAGGAACGCCAGTAGCGCTCCAGAGTGCCGCCTGGCACATACGTCATAGTGAAGTAGCCAAACTGGTTCCCGTTCGCCTCAAGGACATTGGCGTCGAATACCTCGACAACGTTCGGGTGGCGAAGAACAGAGAGGAGAATGGCCTCGGCCAGGTCACGCTCAATCTCTTCAATTGTAGCACCCGGTGCCTTAAAAACCTTCATGGCCTGACGACCCATGAACCGATGCTTAACACGGTAGACCTCGGCAAAGGCCCCCTCGCCGAGGAGCCGCTCCACATCATAAGTCCCCCGAACAAGCGAACCCGGCTCAATTATTGGCATTACTCCTGAATCCTCAAATGTCTCTCCTCGCCCCAATTGGCCAACAGCGATCGAACTCTATCTGGCAACCAGATAAGCGTCAGACACCGGCGCCGCTCCTTTTCAACGGCAGCAGCAGAAAGTGTTGTTATGCAGTCCCCCCGGCGCATCGCCGCAAGAATGGACGCCACGTACAGCACTCGGCCCACATCGGGAGGAAGGTCTTCACCTGTGGCACATGCTACCTTAGCGTAGTCTTTGACCATCGTCAGAAGCATCAAAGAGGCTCGTCCTGAGCTAAGTAGTTCGTAGAACGTCTGGTTCCCAGTGGCCTTTATCAACTCATCAATCCGCTGCATCACTGTGCCGGCCAACTCTGCGAATCGGTCAGATTCTGCGAGGAGTGGCGTCTCCATCAGGTGCTCCATCATGGCGGCACAATCCGAAGCAGACCAAACCGAAGCCAAATCGCCGCCCGGGTCCAGAAGCCCTCTAATAATGCTCTTGCTTCTCGGATCCATCACTTGTCTCTGCTTCATACACCTCGCTACCGCAGCGTCAGCCATTAAATACTACTCTATGAGCAAGACCCGGTTGCGCCTTAACGTCCAACAATTCTTCTTAGGTCCTCGATTTCCGCGCTGACTTCCTGCCCATCTTCGGCATAACGACTGATGGCCGTCTGCAGGTGCCGCAGGAACGTCCGCTTTGCCGTGGCGAGGAGATTGATTGCCTGTCGTGGAGTATCCAGGTGGAGCTGCTCAATCAATTCTCGATACTCCACCGGTTCAACATCTTCAATGAGCGGCCCGACTACGCGCAGCGAGAACAGCTTCCACTCGGCGTCACGGTGCCTCTTAATGCAATCCTCCTGCATCATGGCAAGTGCATCTTGAACCACCTGTCGCACCCACTCCAGTTCAAAGGCGTCGACTGCCATCGATGGAGGAGCCACATCGAACTCAGCTTCACTGAAACCGGCTAATCGCGCTCGCAGGACGTACTCCCTGCGCAGCTTAGTCGTAGCGTAGTTGTTGAGGGATTTGAGGATGAAACTCCGGAAACGACCACGACTAGAATCTGCCCGGTCTATAATCCTTCGCTCCAGAATCTTGTCGAGAATGAAATCGTTCAGAATGTCGTCGGCCAAGTCCGGCGGGATACGACGACCTCTAATAAGGTAGGCGAGCAGTGCCGGTGCGTAGATTATGAGCAACTGGGATAGAGCATCTTGTCGCTCGCCGTCGTCACTGCCGGCCGCTCGCCTTACGAGCGACCAACGTGTGTCCGGAAACCGAGATCGCTTTCTCCCCTGGTCTTTCACACAGTTCCCACGTGAAGTAGCTGCGTTTGTCGAATCGGGTGCGAAACACCGAGGAGACGTTATATCTCACCAATGACACATCGCCAAAAGAAACAGGAATCGGCACACCGAAGCACCGCGTGGCCTGATTTCCGGATTCTTTTCACAAGTGCTTCTAACCCTACGCACAGCCAGCGACAAAACGGCGACTGGCTCTCTCAGCCAATATACTCCCCCGGTCTTGCAGAGGCAAGGCAATTGTCTCACAATGCAGACTCTAACCGTTTCCACCGAAGGTCTGCGAAACTCCAATGAGAGTGGTTCTTGATGGTCCCGTAGTCCCGCAGAACCCATAACCCGCGGCAGACGACCAGCGTTAAGTCCCTGTGTTGTGCCGGAGGAGAACCAACACCAACTTGTGTCGCACTGCTGAGTGTCAGTTCCTCTCCGTTTCTTCAGAAACAGTGAAAGGAACGTCAGCGACTATATCGAACTCCCAAATAGGAAGGGTCTTAAATGCATTGCGCCGAATTTCTCTTGTTTGTTCGAAATGGGCATCTCGGTTGGCGCAGCATGGTATAGTGATTGGACCGCCATTACCAAGGTGTTGGCATTCACTGTCGAATCTCCAGGGACTTAAATCTAATCGACTCTCTTATCGACAATCAGTCGGGTGATTTCAGAACGTCTTCGTTCTCAATTTGAACTGAGGTGAACGACGGGTTCCATAAGCAATGGTGAGCCAACGGTGAGGATCAGGAATAACTTCACCACTCCATTGATTGCACAAGTCGGCAACATCATGTTATTCCGCTTTCGCGACCGAGGCAGTCGACAGGTGGCACTGCGCCTTCGGGTCGAAATCGTCTCTGTTCCCTCTGGCGATGTTACAGAGCTTGAAGGCGATTCGCCCATTGGCCAGTTCAGTTCTTCCCTGTTTGCTGTGGGGAATGATATGATCCACAACCGCATCGTCAAATTCAATCGGCCGACCGCAAACGCTTTGCCCATGTTCCAGCTGACAGCACCCGCGAGCCCTGTAGTACAGGACCAGTTTTTCTTCATGGGTGAAGTCCCGCGTCGGGTCCAGTTCGGGACGTGGCACCAAGCCGATCCCCTGGAAGAGGTAACGGCCTACGATATCATGTCGAGTTGAGATACCGTCAATCCCAGTATTCCCGCGTGACATCGCCAGACTCAGGTCTTCGAACATTTCGCCATCTGGCCCGGGATAACCCGCATTCCGTGATTCGATTCGAGCGACATCCATCCGCTCGAAATTGTCCCTGATCTTCGAATATTCGGTCTCCGGAATGGTGTAGGTCAGCAGAATCCTGGAAATCAGCCAATACAGACTGAGTGCGTAGTTTTGGTTCAAATGCGGGTTCTGACCGGGGAAGACTCTCCCGAGGATCTCCACCACCTTTTTGGTCCTCGCAATCACCGGCGGGTCCACAGGCGTAGACTTGTAATGGTCATAGAGCTTGTCCAGCTGGCGAGAGGTGCAGCTGACAATCCTCTCCTTGATCTCAAGGTGAAGCATCTGCGACGCCACCGAGTGGTGGGCTGATCCTGCATCATCGAAACCAGCCGATATCTTGAAGAACGGGAGATCAGCGATGAGGCGTGCCGCTCGCCCGATCTGCGAACCCGTCGCATCGCGCTTCTGTTGTGCATTCAGCGGTGTGCCGTTCTGAAGCCGCAGGAACATGTCGCGGACCTCTTGGATATTGGCGTTCTCCAGGATCATGATCGTAAGCGGTTTCTCATCGAACCTGATCTTCTGATCGACATTGAGTTGATCATACCGTTTCCCTTTAGCAATTGGTGAATCTTGCTGTGAGTTAAACGGTTCGAGCCAAGCCCCCCGGTAGCAGTGCGCATTCGGCGGTTTAACCCCCATGAACTCCAACATGGTGCGGATGCGCTGCTGGCCATCGACGACTTCGAAAAGATACGGATCGGGATCGTCGTTATCTTTCCGCTTCTGTTCCAGTATTGCCTTGTACAGTCGCTTGGAATCCCCCTCAGGATAGCCGTCGGACAACGTGCGCTGGTCGGGCAGGGAGAGCTTTTGCAAATCGGCCAGGCTCTTCCAAGCTGGGGTCGGTGGGGCCTGAGTGGTCTTCGTGGACATAGGATAACTCCTTGATTAGGTGAAAGTTACAGCTCAGGAGCCACCTTACATCATGACTATTTCGGGGCGCAAGTCAAGCAGAAGAATGCCCGTGGTTGGCAGATAATCGCCAAGGTAACCGCCTTTCTTCCAAACGGTTACGGCTATCACGCGAGTGAGACTGTAGAACTCTGATCAGTCAGCCGCAGTTTTGGGTGCTCTTATCAGAAAAGCCGGGGCTGAGCGCCTTGTCGGCCAACCGGGCATTTTCTCCGGAGACGACAAATTTATGGTTGACCGTTCAATTTATGTAATATACACTATACTAATGAACACAGAGGTACAATTTATAGAGAGCCCATGACCGGACAGAGTAAACAAGAACCGTGGCGCAACTGGATGCCATCCGTGCACGACGGCAAGGCGCTCCACCGAGAGCTGCTTGAGCCCCGGTATCCAATTCAGGCGCTCCGCGAGCTCGATTCGTCGATCACCTACCGAAAGGTGAACACCTGGGATAGCCTGCACCTGATCACCCCGCACCGCGACACAGAGGAAACCGGTTGGCGGAAGTTCTCCTTCTTTGAAGTCCTCCAACTGCTCATAATCAGCGACCTGCGCCAGATCGGATTCCCCGTGGACATTATCCGGTACGTGCTGGCCCAGCTGGCCGCATTCCCTCCCGGTATGTCCTTTCTCGACATGTTTGTCATCAGCTCCGTTCGGGGAGGATGCTACACGCTCGTGATCGATCGCACGGGACGGATGGTCATTCCCCTGACGGCTGACAGCCTTCTTGACAAAGTGCAGCCCGACGAAAGCCGCGGGCCCGTTGTCTGCTGTCCGCTGCACAACTACGTCCGGAGGGTGCTGACCCTGTCCCTGGCCGAAGTGGCTGCACAGCGAACGCTTCAGCTCAAACAGCCGACGGCCAAGGAGCAGAAGCTGCTTTCGATCGTGGCTGACCCGCGGTATGAGCGTATAGAAGTAGTCAAGTCCAAGGACACGATTAAGACGGTGAAAGCCACCAGTCGGGAGCAGGGCAAATTTGCTCCAGATGAAGCAGCCAAGCGGATGCAGGCGGGAGATTTCCGCGAGGTGACCGCCACCACCAAAAACGGAGGCATAGTAACGATTCGAACCACTGATATATACAAGCTATAGGCGACGGACGGTCTCCGTACCTGCGCTTGGACAGATTGATCTCCGCCGGAGCAGCGGGCGTTCCCCGTACTTCGGTCTCAACCCGGAAACTGGACACCGAGTGTCCAGCCGCACCAACATGGTGCGAAGGAGTAATCTTCATGCGCTGCACATCAACTGGTGCCAAGAGATCCGCCCGCAGCGACCAAAGCGACCGCCAGGCTGGAAATCCAGCCGAGACGAAACCAATCCAGAGTGGCGAGACGGCATCGGCCCTGTGTGCCACACCGCTTGCCGTTGAACGGGTACCGATTACCCAGCTCAAGCCCAATCCCAACAACCCCCGTAAGAACGATGACGCGGTCGAGGCCGTCGCCCGCTCAATTCAGGCGTATGGGTTCAACAATCCTATCATTACTGACAGCGAGCTCAACATCGCCGCCGGCCATACCCGCCTCAAAGCAGCCCGGCTCCTTGGCCTGGCTACAGTACCGGTCATTCGGGTCCCTGGACTGGTCGGCTCGAAGTTTACCGGGTTCTCCATCGCCGACAACCGGACTGGTGAGATTGCTGCCTGGGACAACGACCTGCTCAGCAGGCTCGTAAGTGAGCTCAACGCCGATGCCGACTTTGATCTCTCCTCGCTGGGGTTTGGCGACACCGAGCTGACGAAGCTCCTGGACTGGCCCTACCAGGATGAGGACGAGAAGGCCGACTCCGCCCCTCCCCTCCCCGAGGTGGCAACTACCCAGCCGGGTGATCTGTGGCTTTTGGGCGAACACCGCCTGCTGTGCGGTGATGCTACTCGACGAGAGGATATCGAGGCGCTTGTAGGTGAGCATCAGGTCGACTGCCTGATTACCGACCCGCCGTACGGCGTGGACTACCACAGTCGCGGCAAAAAAAAGGGCCAGTGGGGAGACATCCGCAATGACAATCTCGATTCAGACGCACTGGAGACACTTCTCCGGACGGTCATGACCAACACCGCGGCCGTCTGCCGGCCGGGTGCGACCGCCTACGTCTGCCATGGCATCAGTATGGCCGGTATCCGGATCGCTTTTGAGCGGGCGTTTCTGGCAGCCGGTTTCCAGCTCTCCTCGACCATTGTCTGGATCAAGCAGTCGGCCTCAATGGGCTGGGGGGACTACCGGGAACAGCACGAGTGCCTGCTCTACGGCTGGATCGGTGAGAAGCACCGGCGCGTCAAAGACCGGACCCAGACGACCGTGTGGCAGATCGAGCGGGAAGGCGGCTACCAGCATCCGACCCAGAAGCCCGTTGCCCTGATCTCACGGGCCCTGCGCAACTCGACCATCCGGGGAGAGAATGTCCTTGACCCCTTTGCAGGTTCCGGCAGCACGCTCATCGCCTGCCAACAGTTGGGGCGCCGCTGTCTGGCCATGGAAATTGAACCGAAATACTGCGATGTGATCGTTTCCCGGTGGGAGAAGTACACCGGCCAGACGGCCAAATTGCAGCGGCCGGAAACCGCGACCGCACTGGAGGTGAACCGTGACTAATAACCGCAAGAGGTACTCGTTCGAGACGCCGACACAGCAATTGGCGTTTGAAATCTACTGCGGCCTGGGTCGCAAGCGATCGTGCGCCAAGGTTGCTAAGCAGCTCAAAGTGTCGCTGAGCACAATCAAGAACTGGTCCCGAGCCTTCCACTGGAAAGAGCGCGCCGAAGAGTGGGATGCCGCCAAGATGCAGTCACTGCTGGAATCGGGTTTTGAGGGTGACCTGGATCAGATTAACCAGTACACGCGAATGGTCGAGGCGGCTCAGGTAGTGGCGATGAAGAACCTGACAGAGGGGAATGCCGCCCCGAAGACCAGCGAACTCATCACCCTCATTGAAGCCCGCCTCGCCCTGGATGGGGTGGTCCTGCCCGACATGACGACAGCTGACGCTCAACCCTATGGACAGGTCATCGTGGTCCGGCCCGACAGCAATGACAATGGAGAATCAGAACCCAATTCAGGCGAAGGTGGAGGTCCTTTATGAACAAGCCGGGACGTGCAGCCAATGGAGCGGAGCGGCTGTACCACAAGCAGGCCTTCAGGCTCTACATGAAACTGGGACCACAGCGAAGCTACGCGGCTGTAGCCTCGGCACTGAATGTCTCAAAGAGCACCGTCAAGAATTGGGCCAAGCGATTCGGCTGGAAACGGCGGGTGCAGCTATGGCAAGAGTGGGAAGCGCAGAAGTACAGAACAGCCGCCGAGAAGGTCAGGGCAGAGCAGGCCGCCAGGACGAGAAAGGTGCTGGACGCACAACTTCGGCAGCTGGCAAGAAGCATCGCTGAGGGACGAATAAAGGTCTCTTTCCGGGATTCTGTGAAATTGGAGCGCCTGCGGCTGGCGTTGCTTCAGTTGAGACGCCAGATCGAAGATGGACAGCGGCAGAAGCGCGCCAAGGTTGCCATCATCATTCCCGACAATGGGCGCGGGGACACAATGCACCAGTGCATCGTTCCCCAATCCCTTGTTGACGAGTACAAGGACTTTCTGGAACAGTGAGAGGTGCTGGATTGACCAGCAGCAGAGCTCGTGGAGGGTTCACCAAATAGTGCATCGCTCCTGATGTTTGCCGCGATGCAGTTGGATTGGCTGCAAACCAGATGGACGACACGAAATAGCAGACGCCCCTGCCCATCTACAGCTCCTCCTCGCGAAGTAGCAATTCCACGATAGACGGGAGCAGTCCGTGCGAGCTTTATGCTGTGGGCAAATGGATATGACTGAGCACTTCCAAGGAGCTATGAATAAGTCTCCCTACCGTGGACAGATTTTGATGGGGACGAAACATGATCGGTTTGAATCGGATTCCTGACCAGCGGCGAATTTGAGATGGTAGCCCCCCGGTAAACGAATCCACCACCAAATGGGCCCGGCAGATTGGCAGTTGCCGGGCCCATGCGCAGTGCACCATGTCTCGCGGGTCAATATCAGTCATCAACAGGTTCACCACCATCGTCCCACCCACCATCGTCGTAGCCGCCATCGTCGTAGCCACCATCGTCCCAGCCGCCATCGTCGTAGCCGCCATCGTCCCAGCCGCCATCGTCGTAGCCGCCATCGTCGTAGCCGCCATCGTCCCAGCCGCCATCGTCGTAGCCGCCATCGTCCCAGCCGCCATCGTCGTAGCCGCCATCGTCCCAGCCGCCATCGTCCCAGCCGCCATCGTCCCAGCCGCCATCGTCCCAGCCGCCATCGTCCCAGCCGCCATCGTCGTAGCCGCCATCGTCCCAGCCGCCATCGTCCCAGTACGGTTCATCGGACGGCTCGTAGTAGGGCTCGTCCCAGTACGGCTCATCGGACGGCTCGTAGTAGGGCTCGTCCCAGTACGGCTCATCGGACGGCTCGTAGTAGGGTTCATCCCAGTACGGTTCATCGGACGGCTCGTAGTAGGGCTCGTCCCAGTACGGTTCATCGGACGGCTCGTACGTGGAGGCAGGGTCATCTACTACGTCATTTAGGACGTCGTCTGGAGAGACGCCACTCCACTCGGCCTGAACTTGATCGGCAACCTCAGGAAACTGGGAGTCGAGGTCTTCGAGTACATAATCTATCGACTCATCCAGGCCGCTTTCCAACGCCATCTTCTCAACCTTTAGAGCAGCAAGTTCGCCAAGGACGGCTTGCTGTCTTTCAAGGAGGCGGTCGACCTCGGAAGTATAGTTGCCGTCAATAAGGCTCTGGTTCTGGCTCATCTCCTTCCAAGTGTCGATTGCCTGGCGACACTCAACGGCAGCACTCACAAATCCAAGACCAGAACCAGCAACCTCAAGACCAGTTCCAAGAGGACCGTCGGTAAGCGCAGCTCCAAGGTCAGCGGCAGTGCTGCCCACACCCAAAGCGTCGACATTACCTTGAGACAGATCGATCCCGAGATTGGCGAAATCATATGACAGCGTTATCGCCGATTCAATAGCCTTGGTACCAGCCTCGATCGGTTTTCCGATACCCAACGCGCCCACGGTCGCCAAGATGGCATCGGAGGCCGCCTTCGCTGCGTAAGCTACCGTTCCACCATACTGGCCTATGACCGTATTCCTGGTGTCATCAATGTACTGGTCAGACACCTCTTGGATTTCCGCGCCCAGTTGCCGGAATCGCTCCATCGCTTTCTGACGCTCCGCTTCGATCCGCGTCATCCTCGTGCCATAATCTTCCGCCTGAGCACGTGAGATCAGTTCCAGATTAGACCGGAAGTTCACAAGGCTTTCATAATCGTCAATCGTGAAGTGATTCACCGTACCGTTGATAGTGACATCGAGTTCCAGCGGGAATGTCAGATCGCTTTCCGCCGAATACCACTGAGCCATGCTCAGGCCTGGGGCCAACAAGACCGTCGCGGTCAAGATCAGCGGCACCAGAACTCTTTTCATTACTTGTAGCATTTTTGTTCTCCTTCTCAGATTTGGTTCACGTTGTCTGTTTCGTGCTTCGATTGTCTGAACTGACTTGACGTCGGGCCGCCGCATGGCTTCCTTACCGCGTGAGGATCAGGGATCCAGGCACGCGCCCGTCCCGGATATAGTAAGTTTCACCGTCTGTCACACGGAAGCGAGACCAACGGCAGCCGGCATCGGGGCAATTCCAGATCTTCACGGAGGAAACCTGTGACGGTATGGGAACGCTGACGTAATCGCCTTGGAATAGATCGTACCGCATGCCATCTACCTCAATCCCGATGCCATACGGATACGCCGAGGCATATTGAAGGAAGACATTGCATTTCCTGGTGCAGGAGCTTCCTTCACCGATCCCAAGGAGACCGAGAGAACCGCCACCCGCAGACGCGAGTTCGGCACTCGCGTCTGCAAATCCACAGGTACTGGCTGTGGCAAGTTGCCCTGACTTGCCTGCCGATCCGAGCCAAGCGATCAAATCTACAGCACGGGATTGTCCAGCCGGATTCTCGAACCGTACGGCCGAATTGCCGTCGGACTGATAGTAGTAGTAGTCCGTATCATTGGGCACTGAGTAGTCCTCCATAGACTGCCAATAGGGTTCATCCCAGCACGGTTCATAGGACGGCTCGTAGTAGGGTTCATCCCACGCGAAAGACGCTGTCTCGAAGAGGCTCATGTAGGAGTTCATGAGCGTGAATAGTCGATCGTGTTCCCCGGAGTTCTCGATGCCGGGCAGCTCGTCCGCTACCTCCTGATCAAGGTACGCCTTGATGAGGTCAGCAAAGGTTGCCCTGAGATCTCTCTCGAGGCTCACCAGCACAGTGTCCACATCCATGCTGCAATCGTAGTCCTCTAAACAGTAGCAATCACTCCAGTGATCGTCGTCCCAGTAGGGGTAATCGTCCCACCGACAGGGGTCATCAGAGTACAGATCACCGTACTCTTCATCCATCGTGCAGCTGACCAGCTGGAGGCTGGTAGAAGCATCGGTCTGCCAGTAGAGGTCACCGCGCTGGTCTCCGACCTGCCAGTCGTCCGGGGAGCTGCTCTCCGGGTAGCCACCCTCCTCAGGGATTTCGTCATAGAAATCATCAGGGTGGTTGAATAGGATGGGATCGCCGATGATGCTGTCCAGGTAAATCACCGAGTCAACCAGAATGCCTGACGGGTCCCCGATGAAGGGATCAAAGATAGTGTCCCAGGGATACCAGTCGTCAAGGACGTCCGGCTCGCAGGGGTCAGGGATATTCTCCGGGACCGGATCGGGGAGATACGGTTTGTGATTGAAAAAGCGATTGCCATCCGAGTTGCTGACCAAGGTGGTCGGCTGAGCGGAGATGGATGAGCCTGAGGCCAGCAGGAAGAGGGAGATCAGGCCGGCCAAGAACAGTTCAAGAGCAACGGTTTTCATACAATGCCTTTCAGAATGTTTTGGTTGAAGGACTTATCAAATTCTGGACGCCGCGCCGTACCGGACTGCTCTCTTTGGGATCAGACCGGTGCCCGGCCGGTGAGAGTTCAACTTCTGGCCTCCTTTCAAGCAGCAAGAGATTGCGAAGCGCGTCCTGTTATTCAATTTCGCAGTTGTATTGGTTTGTCTGCTGTTAGCATTGGCGATTAGCCATAGCGGCGTGCGGTTTAGCTGAAACACCAGTGTAATCGGCTTACCGAAGGCCTTCATACTCCATATGGCAGCGAGCCGCCGAATTTTCACAGGTTTCCATCACTTTGTGAGAAGAATGATTTCTGATCTTTCAGGATCATGGCTGAGGATGGTGTCTCACCCGAAGTTTAACCCCAGAGGGAGGGGTCCTGCAGCCGCACTTCAGAAGCTGCTGTAAGAACCTCGCCGGAGTCAGATATGCATGCGGAAGCTCAGCTACTTGGGGCTGCTGACGACAAGCTCCTTGAAACACTGCTAGCCTATAGCCGATGTCCCCGAGTTCAGGTGAAGGCTACAGGCCAGCCGGCGCCCGCGACAGAGCAACCGAGGCAAAAGGGCAGACTATGGCTGCCGTAAACAGGCCGGTGAGCGGCGGAGGGCCGCGGCAATCGAGACCAGGTAGGATTTCGCTTGGGAACCGGAAGTGCCTTCGCAAGCGGCGGAGCGATGTTCTCCCTTGGCAAACGGGTAGATGCTACTTTTTTAGACTCAGACGGGCGGCTCGTCTGTGCCCCTATGTTAGTGCCGAGACGCACGTCTTCCAGCTACTTCTCTGCCTTTCAGCCCCATGTCGCGGGAAGTAACGCCATATTAGAGTAGCTATTGACAACTTCATTTCAACGGATATCTTAGTCACATGCGACTAGCGCGATGCTACGGAGCTGGATAGCCAGAGGCAAGGCTATTTGCTGCGAAGATCGTTCGACTGATCATAGGCACAGGAATCACGGGTATGGCAGGGCGGGAAGAGAAATACATTCCGTTCAAGATAACCTTGAGAAGGTCGATCGATGGTTTTGTCGTATCTACGGACTCGGAGTATGGCCAAACAGAACATCCGTTTAATCCACCGTTGTCTGCAGAGGAGTCGCGTGCATTTGAAACTAGCCGCAGGGTATCGGCCACCAGAGTCCTGAGTGCAACGACCTCACTAGAAGAAAGCTCGGTTGTTGGTGAGACACTCTCTCCTGAGCGGATCGGTGAACGGTTACTGCACTCACTCCTTGCAGATGACTACAGTCTCGCGAAGTTCTTACAAGCGAGTGATGATGCTCGCAAGGGTGGCACTTTTGTACGTTTGTACATATCATTCGATAACGCAGGAGAGTTCGAGCAGTTGCCTTGGGAGTTCCTGCATCATCGAATCTTCGGCCATCTGGCCCTCTCGCCTCGGACCCCGTTCGTTCGGTTTCTTCCGTCTCCATTCCCAATTGTCGCCGTGGCGGTCAAGAAGGCTCTGAATGTGCTGGTCGTGACGGCGCACCCCGACGATCTTGCTCCGATTGATGCAAGGGCCGAGTGGAGAGCTATTGCCGGTGCGCTGGAACCGCACATCGAAAGACGGCAGGTTGCAATCGATTGGCTTGACCACCCATCGATTGAATCGCTCGAAGAGAAACTTGGTGAACGAGAGTACCACGTAGTTCATTTTGTCGGCCACGGGGATATAGACCAACGGGTAGGGGAAACCTACCTTTGCCTCGAGGACTCTCTCCATCGTTCGGTCGCTGTAACGGCGAACAGGTTTGCACGCACAGTAGGCGATCATCCCACGGTGAAGTTCGTTTTTCTCGCGGCCTGTAAAGGGGCAATGGCGGGTTCGACTGCGATTTCTGTGGCCCAAGCTCTGGTAGCTCAAGGTATACCGGCAGTACTTGGAATGAACAATGCCATTTCAGTGTCGGCTGCTGGCTTGCTGACTCAGAAGTTCTACGGTAGGATCGCCAAAGGTGAACCGGTCGATCTCGCCACAGTGCACGCTCGAAAGGCCTTAGCCCAGGAACAAGATCTTCTTCTTGAATGGGGTACACCTGTACTATACATGCGGTCAAGGGATGGAAGACTCTTCAAAATACGAACACCTTGGTGGAGGAGAGCATTAAGGGGTGTACCCAAGGCGGCCATTCGAGTCATGATCGGTTTCCTGGCCGTGATTGCGCTTGGACTAGGTACAAGCGTGCTGTTCTCGGATTACACCATGCGGCTGCTTAACCCTCTGTTCGCACCCCCGGCGCCCCAGGTCACACTTAGTCCCTCGCACACCGATATCTTTGTTGATTGGTCAGATTCCCCACTCTCGGAAGCAAGCCTGCACGTCGACAAGTACTTACTAACTCGGCGTTCCGATGATTCTCACCGGACCGCCTCGCTTCCCGGCAATACCACCGTTTTTCAAGATACCGGATTGGCACCTGGCACTGAATACCGCTATTCAATTCAGGCCGTATCAGGACGGTGGGTATCGGAACCCGGCCAGGGCAATGCGAAAACGGAAGAACTTACAACCCCGACGTCTCTGACGGCAATATCGTCGACTCCGTCGAGCATCACGTTGGCCTGGGAGTTCAAGCAGAACGGAGAGTCTGGGGTTATCATCACGGGTAGTTGCGCCGGGACCGTCTGCCGCGTCGACACGGTCGATGTCAGCAGAAGCTCTTACACGGTGGGGGAATTAAGACCGAATACGGGATACACGTTTGGAATCAAGTCGTACCTTGGACAATTCGAATCATCTCCCTCAGGACTGTTGTCCTGCACAACATCTTCCTTGGTTCCAGCAATCCCTGACCCAACCGCCGAGAGCCAGCGGCTCTCCCCCGTGTCCATCTTGCCGATGTTCACCTTTATGGTGGAGATTACGCCGAAAGAAAGTTCGCGCCTGTCTATCGATGACAAGTATTGGGATGTTGGTACCGAGGTCAGTGTTTCCCAAGGGCAACATGAGATACGGATTGAGAATCCGAATTTTCCTATTTACTCCTTTCGCTATGATGTCGAGAGCAACGATCCGTTGCCTGTAAGTCTGGAAGAAATATATAAAGGGTGCGAAGAGGTAAGAGTCCAGATAGGAGGCAACGGACTTAAGTCGCTGAAGCTCAAAGCGAATGGTTTTCCCCGTCCTATGGCGCCTCCGGGTCCCAATATTGTCCTTAACCTGTGCAGAGGAACTTGGCATTTGGAGTTCCTTAGGCCCGATACGCCGAGTGCGTCTTCTGATGTGGATTCAATCATACTCTTCCCATATGGGCCCGACCGGCGGATATCATTTCAGGGCAATAAGGTCGAGCTTGACTTGAACGGTGAGCTGAGGGATTACAGGCAGGTTACTATGTTGATAAAATAGTGCCTCCCCAACCATTAGAGAGCAGGGTATTAGAATGCAACACCAGCTTCTTCGTGACTTGCCATCAAGCGCTCTCGTCATTATTGCCTGCATTCTGTTTAGTGCGGCGGGTGTGCTGGCACAGAATGATTCGTGCGTCTACGAAAAGGCTTCCATCGAGAAAGCCGAAGACTATATCCGCGCAACGAATTATCCGTGCGCAGAACGTATTCTCAAGGAATTCCTCCAGAGTGACACATTGTCTAGCTTCTCCCGCTCGAGATGCCATGGGTGGTTGGCGTACGTGTATATCTCTATGCATCAGGAGGCTGTAGACAAGTGTAAGGCAGGACTGGAGCAGTACCTGATGGCATTGAATGAAAACCCCTCCTTCAAACCCGAGGTATCTGGAGACCCAATCGTCGACTCTACCTTCAGAGCAGCAACAGACTCCCTGCGCGCGAGGGCTTATTATGAAGACGAGCGTCGAATACGTGCATGTCAGTTGTTCCTGCGAGATGCTAAGAGGAATCGAGTATACAGGATGGTCGCCGCCGGGGCAGGAGCCGCCGCTATAGTCGGCGCGCTGGTGGTTAATCGGCAAGCCGGTGACGCACATGATGAGTACCGCGCCTCGGTAGCTCCGGCTGATATCAGCTCTGCCTGGGATGACTATACAACCAAGGTCCAACTGCGGAACATCCTGATTGGAGCCGCAGGAGCACTCTTTGTGACTGAGGTCTATTTCTTGGCCACTAAGCCGCACGAGCCGGATTTCGGCTGTGATGGATATCGTGAGAAAGCCAAAGCTCCCAAGATTGGTTTGACAACCGATGGTCGTGGTCTGACAGCAACGCTGTGGTTTGGCGGGATTTGAACCCTATTCGGTGGAGCCCAAGAAATGGGATTTCTTCGCGCTGTGATAGGGACGATCGCACTGTGGGGTGTTTCTATTGCGGGGCTGGCTCTCGCGCTTGGTATACTTGGTTGTCCCGTTGATCCCGATAACCCTTTGGATCCGTCCAATGTTGTGTCTGAGGATCCATTTAAGCTGACAATCATGCCGCAAAGTGCTGGCTGGTTACTGGAGTGGCAATCCATCGGCAACCCGGGAGTCACCGGCTACCGGCTATACCGGGGAGTACTTGAGACGAACTTGACTCCTTTAGTGACTCTACCCGGGACTGATCATGGCTACTTGGATCAAACCGCTGAACCGGGGAACACCTACTACTATGCGGTAACGGCTCTGGGAGGAGCCAACAAGGAGAGTGTTCGCAGTTCGGTTGTAACTAATCTGGGGATAGGGGAACCTCGGCTGTCGGTTCAGCCTGACTCGCTGCACTTCGAGGCATTCCGTGGTGGGCTGTTGCCTTCCCCAGAGACGCTTCTGGTGAAAAACCTTGGAGGAGGGACACTGACGTGGCAGGTGTCTGTGGTCAACGGCTCCTGGCTGAACGTCCACCCGGATTCGGGTGTGGGAAACAGCATGTCGGTAGCGGTGGATATGAATACAACTGAGATTGGATCGGATGCCCTGAGTGCGGAACTAGTCTTCGTCGGGGCCGACACTGCAATCGTCGTGCCGGTGACCTCAGGCGTGAGAGACTTGTACGGCTACGAACAGCTGTACCAAGACCCGTACCTCAAGGTGGAAGTTTTCTGCGCGGACCTCGATGGTGATGGCGATGACGAGATCATCGTTGGATCCCCAACCGACGGTACCTACTGGAATTGGAATATCTTGGGAGCTGAATGCACTGGTATGTCCGGGATAGCGCCAACAGCGGTAGGTGACATCAACAATGACGGGAAGATAGACATCGCAGCCGCTGTGGTCTTGACTCATACATTTCGTTTGCACCTAAATAATGGGGGAGGTGGGTTCATCCAGAGGGCTGGCCCTGACTGGTCCAGGAGCTCTCAAGGATATGCCTCAGCTGTAGTAATGTCTGACCTGAATAATGACGGAAAGACTGATCTCGTTGCTGGCTGTGAGTACAGGATGGTGTTCTGGAAGAGTCGATGGGGATTGGATGGACAATGGACGCTCGATACTGTCGCATCGCTTGCTGTTCCTGATATCGGCGACCGAGTTGTCAAATGTCGCCTGAACGGCGATGCGTACGATGATTTCGCATGTATCTCCGCATCTTCTATTGCGGTCATCTTGAGTTCGGGACCTGCCCAATTCGCTGCTCCCACCTACTACAGTCCATGCGGCGAACCCCCGACTGATCTATGCGTTAAGGTCAACTCTGCCACAGGGCAAGCGGATCTGGCGGTGAGTTGCTCTTCCGGCACCCTGGCAATTCTTGTCAGCAACGGTCAGGGTCAATTGAGCCAATCATGCCGGAGTGTTGCCGGCTACCCCGGTGCAACAATCATTGAGAGTAGCGACTTCGACGAGAACGGGTTCGAGGATCTGGCGACGCTAACGGAGCAATCTGTCGCCATATTCCTGTTTTCGGAAGCCGGAATGCCGCCGACTCCAGTCTATTTTCCTGTTCCCAGTCGACCTGTGAAAATGGCGCGGCTGGACTATGACGGCGATGGAGATGTGGACCTCGCGGTGATTGGCTCTTACAGCTTGTCCACCGGGAGAGTGGCACTACTTAGAAATAACTTGAGATGACCACTATAGTTGCTGGTTGGAGAAGGATCCGCTTATGCGAGCTATATCCAGGATCCTAATGGTGCCGGCTGCCTGTGCAGCGGTCGTATTCCTCTTGGGCTGCCCCGGCGACCGCGACAACCCATTGGATCCTAACAGCAGTTTGCCTGATCCCTTCCAGATTGAAGTTTCACTAAGTGATGAGGGAGTGCAGTTGGAGTGGCAGGGTGTTAAGGTGAGCGGCGTCAAGGGCTATCGAATCTACCGCTCCTCTCAAGAAGCCACAGCCGGGACGGTGGTTGGACATGTGTCCTCCACCGTCACCAGCTACCTCGATCAAACCGGCTTCAACACCACGACCTACTGGTACCGGGTGGCTGCAGTCGATGCCAATGGTGCCGTGTCGAGTCCGAGCCTGCCGGACAGCGTGACCATTGCCGGGGCGCGACTGCATGCGACGCCCCTGCTGTGGGCTCCGGAGGCGGATTCAGCCAGCTTCCAGCTTCACATCGGCAGCGACAGCACGATCTGCCGGTTCAACTACTCGGTGAGCAGTACGGCTGGCTGGCTAAGCGTAAGTAAATCCGGCGGAACGGCGCCGGATAGCGTGTTGATAAGAGTTGGTGCCAACAGCACCGGCTCCGAGCACAGCGCGCTCATCATGGTGAATGCACCCAACGTGGCCGATTCGCCTGATACCGTCGTCGTAACGCAGAGCGCAAGCGACCCAGGGGCGGCGTTGGTGATCAACCCCTATTCTGTGCGGTTGCCGGGGTTGGGTGGCACCAGCGAGGCGATTGTCATCAGTGTTACCGGAGGCTCGTTCTCGTCATACACAATAAGCGTCAGTGATTCCTGGGTTACACCGAGCAAGATCAGTGGTTCGATTCCCGACACTATTACCGTAAGCGCCAGGGACAATTTCGGAGAGAGTCCTCGGGATGCTTGGGTGCGAGTCTATGCGTCCGGAATCCCGCAGCCGGAGTCACTGAAAGTCCATCAGGCGAGAATGGTGTGGGAGCCTCTGGGGTCTGGGACCAACTACTTGGTCCGTTGCCTGGAAACGTGCGATGGAAAGCTCATCGCTGCGGGCCAGTTCACAACGGCAGGCGGGATCGCCGTCGATCACATGGCTTCTTGGGATGGGCAAACATGGTCGCCCTTCGGTTCGGGCAACGGAGTCGGGCCGGCAACGATGCTGAACGTTTTCGAGCTCTTGTACGCGGGCTTTGTCGATGGCGTCGCGTATTGGACCGGTTCCTACTGGGATACGGTTGCATCGGGAATGAACGGGTGGGTGGAAGCTCTGGCCCGATATCAAGGCACACTCTACGTGGGGGGGGGATTCGACAGTGTAGGGGATGCGGCCATCAACTATCTCGCCTTTTGGAGTAGCTCGGGCTGGTCCCGAGTGGGTTCAGGCTTGAGTGGCATTTATGGTCGTGTTATCGCTCTGACTACCTATAACGGCAAGCTTATTGCGGGAGGGAACTTCTGGACCCCCTATCGTTGTATCGCCGCATGGGATGGTTCTACTTGGTCATCGCTCGGATCAGGAACCGGGGGAGCGTATGAGGACGTCTATGCCTTGGCAGTGTACGACGGCAATCTGATCGCGGGAGGCGTGTTCACATCAGCGGGTGGGGTCAGTGCGAACCACGTTGCCTCATGGAATGGCTCCAGTTGGTCCCCTTTGGGATCCGGCGTGAATAACCTCGTAGTAGCTCTGACCGTCTATGATGGCAGATTGATTGCCGCAGGGTTTTTTGATTCGGCTGGAGGGACAGCCGCCTCTGGGATTGCCTCCTGGGACGGAGTTGAGTGGTCGCCTCTGGGCTCGGGGATGAACGACAGAGTCTATGCTCTGGAGGTATACAACAATCAACTGATCGCGGCGGGCTATTTCGAGCAAGCCGGCGGGGTCCCCGCCAACAACATTGCCGTCCTCAAGGAGGAGGACTGACCGATGCGACACTCTCTCCTTCCGGTCTTCGCGCTCACTGCAGCGGTTGGCCTGCTGCTGCTGGCCTGTCCCGGCGAGCGTGACAACCCGCTGGATCCGGGGGTCTTTAAGGACCACGACCCGTTTGCCGTCAGTGTCGATACGACGTCGGCTGGCATAGCGGTAGCCTGGCACAAGGTCTCTGGAAGCGGAATCAAGGGATACCGCATCTATAGGAGCGAAGCCGATACCGGCCAAGATGTCGTGGCCGGAAACGTCAGCGCCGACATGAGCACGTACACCGATGGTGAGGTCTGGGCGGGCCGCACCTACTACTACAGGGTATGTGCGGTTGGATTGAGGGGAGAGGAGTCGGTTCGCAGCGCCTATGGCGGCATAAAGGCTCGTGGCGCTACGCTGAGTGTAAGCCCTGACAGCGTAGCAGCGCCAGCAGAGGGAGACTTCAACCGCACGGTACGGGTGCAAAACGGCACCGGAGGCAGCCGCTTCAACTGGACTGCCAGCACTCCGGCCGGCTCAGCTGCTTGGATCGAGCTGAGCAAGCCGTCGGGGACAGCGCCGGACAGCTTTCAGATTCAGGTGACGACCGAGAATGGCACTTCACAACTCCGTCAGGGGATAGTTGTCGTGAGTGCCTCGGGGGCAACTGATGGACTTGATACCATCAAGGTCACCCAGCCAGCTGTTCCTCCCCAGACGCCCCAACTACACCTATCGGATACGGCTTGGCGGGCTGCCGGACTTGGTGACACTCTGACCGTGACAGTTAGTAACATTGGAACGGGGGGAAGCATCTCCTACGCAGTCACTGCCGATGATAATAGTATCTCGTGGTTGACTGTCAATTCAAGTTCCAGTTCCACGCCAGGCAGCTACTCAGTCATTACTTCTGCCAATTTCGATGACAGCGCGAGAAACGCAGTTATTGTGGTTAATGCCAATGGCAGTCTACCGGAGACATTACTAGTTCATCAACCGTGGATGGGTTGGTCTCCCTTTGGCCTCGGTCTAAATGGCCCGGTGAATGCACTCACTGTTTACAAGGGCGAGCTGGTTGCAGGTGGGCAGTTCTCTTCAGCGGGCGACGGAACAATCGTTAATAACATTGCCCGTTGGAACGGCTCGTCTTGGCAAGCGCTTGGCTCCGGAACATCCACCGGTGCGGTGTACGCTTTGGCGGCCGATCCATACTCGCTGTACGCCGGGGGCCAGTTTGACTCTGCTGGAGGTCAATTGGTGAATAGCATTGCCACGTGGGACGGTGCTTCTTGGCGGGCAATGGACCTTGGAATGGACAACGAGGGCGACTACGCGACCGAAGTTCGAGCTCTGACATGGGGTACATGGCGTGTTGCCGGCGGCTTCTTTTCAGCAGCAGGCGGACAACCCGCCAAGAACGTCGCATTGTGGATGGGTTCCTCATGGGATGATCTTGGCTTCGAATTGAATGGTTTTGTTAGTGCGTTGGCAATGTTCCAGAATCGATTGATAGCAGGCGGTCAATTCTACGTGTCACAACCGACCGGTGGCGGACATATAGCTGCTTGGGACGGAAGTACCCAGTCATGGCAGAAACTTGGATCCGGACTCAACGCATTTGTCTCCGCCGTTGCAGTATATCGCGATGAGCTCTATGCTACCGGAGGCTTCACGAACGAGGGCGCCCGCATAGCGCGGCGGGACGGAAGTTCATGGAAAACAGTGGGAACGGGCCTGAATTCGTTCTTAGGCGGCAGAGCTCTTGCGGAATTCGAAGGTTGGTTGGTAGTCGCCGGGCCATTTAGTAGTGCGGGCGGAGTGCCAGCACAGGGTATTGCTCGGTGGGACGGTTCCTCTTGGAAGTCTATGGGAGCGGGTTTCCTACCCGCCGTGTCACCCCTTTGCATGGTCGTTTTTGACCATCATCTTGTTGTAGGGGGGAGTTTCACTACTGCGAGCGGCCATTCTGTGAATCACGTTGCCAGACTTGAAGAGCAGGACTGAGCCATGCGAAACACCTTCACGCCAATCCTCGTGCTTGGTGCAGCCTGTGGTTTGCTGCTGCTGGTCCTGGGCTGCCCTGAAGAGCGCGACAACCCCCTTGATCCCGGGGCCGACCTGCCCGACCCCTTCCACATGCAGGCCGATCTCACCCCCCAAGGTGTCCTGGTCGAGTGGCAGGCCGTCAAGGTCAAAGGCGTCGACGGCTACCGGGTCTACCGCTCCACGCAGGCTGCCTCCGCAGCGATCCCTGTCGGAGAGGTACCGACGACTGTCACCAGCTATCTGGATCAGGAAGGTTATGCCAATACAACCTACTGGTACCGCATCGTGGCGCTCGACAGCGAGGGTAAGGAATCCGAGGCCTGCCAGCCGGACTCGGTGACGGTGACAGGCGCGCGGCTCTCGACCAGTCCGTCAAGTTGGTCGGCGGGGGCGGCCAAGGACAGCCTCTGGCTGCACATCAGCAGCGACAGCACGATTTGCCGGTTCAACTACACGATCGCGAGCGACTCGGGGTGGCTGACGGTCAGCAAAACAAGCGGGACCGCGCCGGACAGTGTCTGGACAAAAGTGGGGACCAGCAGTTCCAGTACCTCCCGGACGGGGCGCGTCATTGTAACGGCGTTGGGAGTGGCCGGTACTCCGGATACAATAGCAGTGACGCAGTACCCCTCGGATGCTGAGCCCATGTTGGTGATCAGCCCGGATTCGGTGCGCCTGCCGGGGCTTGGGGGAACGAGCGACCAGATTCAGATTACTATTGTGAATGGTACGAGTCCAACTTTTAGCGTTGCCTCAAGCGAATCCTCTTGGCTGACGGTCAGCAAGAGTGGCGGAACGACGCCGGACTTCTTCACGGTGACGGCTCAGGACAATTTCACGGCAACTTCGCGGCATGGTGTAGTCATCGCACTTGCCAATGGCTGTGCCCCCGAGACGCTAAAGGTCTACCAGCCGAGGATGGTATGGGAGCCACTGGGGGAGGGTTTAGACAATCGGGTGATGGCCACATGCGTTTACAAAGGTGAGCTCTATGCGGGGGGCTACTTCACCGGACCAGTCAACGAATGGGGCGTTGGTTCCCTTAACAAAATCGCGCGCTGGGATGGAACCCACTGGGCCCCTTTGGTTCAAGGGGTAAGGCAATCAGATGCTGGAGCACAGGTTCACGCGCTGTACGTGTATGGCGGAAAGCTCATCGTCACGGGCTGGTTCAATTCACCAGGACTCAATGTCGCTGCATGGGATAGTACCGCGTGGAGCACCCTTGGAAGTGGATTGGGAAACCAATCATGGAGTCCGGGAGCGGGGTATGCCGTTGGTGAAGACCGATACGGGCTTATCGTGGGTGGTGCCTTTGGTACTCCTGCATCGGGAACGAACGTCGCTCGTTGGAATGCCTCAAGTGAGTCATGGTCGGCAATTGGGGTCAATCTTGGAGCTGTGGAGGCGATTGCAAGTTACAATTCAGACTTGATTATCGGGGGTCAAATTGCCAGTGGGATTGCCAGAAACATATACCCGGGTTGGCCCACTCTCGGAAGTGGAATCGATGGGAATGTGTGGTCGCTTCTTTCTATTATGGAAACCGGCGAGCTCGTGGCCGGAGGGGATTTCACAATGGCAGGTGGTATCGTAGCCAATAACATTGCAGTGTGGGACGGGGCTTCATGGCGACCTCTTGGATCCGGGACAACGGAAAGAGTGGAGGCGCTGGAGTGGTACAATAAGCAGATAATCGTTGGTGGGCGATTTGTGATTTCAGGTGGGGTCCCAGCATACAACATTGCGCGGTGGGATGGATCGCAGTGGTTGACGCTCGGACAAGGTATGAACGGTTATGTTTATGCCCTGACCGTGTTCAACGGCGACTTGGTGGCTGCGGGAGACTTTACGGAGGCCGGTGGATCGCCAGCCAACAGGATCGCCATCCTCAAGGAGCAGGACTGAGCTATGCGAAACTCTCTCCTTCTGGTCTTCGTGCTTGCAGTAGTCTTTGGCCTGCTGCTGGTGGCCTGCCCCGGTGAGCGCGACAACCCCCTTGACCCAGAGGTCTTTAAGAACCACGACCCGTTCGCTGTCAGCGCGGACACCAAGTCGGCAGGTATCGCTGTCACGTGGCACAGAGTCTCGGCCGCAGGAATCAAGGGTTATCGGATCTACCGCAGCGAGGCCGATACCGGCCAAGACGTTGTAGCCGGGAACGTCAGCGCTGATCGTAACACCTACACCGATGGTGAGGTCTGGGCGGGCCGTACCTACTATTATCGAGTCTGTGCCGTCGGTTCGAGGGGAGAAGAGTCGGCCCGTAGCGCCTATGACGGCATACAGGCTCCAGGTGCCACCCTCGGTGTGACGCCCGATAGCGTGGCGGCCCCGGCGACGGGAGGCTTCAACCGCACGATACGGGTGCAGAACAGTAACGGCGGCAGCCGCTTCAATTGGAGTGCCAGCACGCCGGCTGGGTCTGACAGTTGGATCGCCCTGAGCAAAGTATCAGGAGCGGCGCCGGACAGCTTTCAAATTCAGGTGACGACCGAGAATAGCACTTCGGAGCTTCGCCAGGGGATAGTCATCGTGAGCGCTCCAGGAGCAGTCGGTGGCCCGGACACCATCATGGTCACCCAATATCCTTCAGGTACCCAGCCGACATTGGTGATAAGTCCTGATTCCGTGCGATTGCCGGGGATGGGAGGAACCAGTGGGCAGATCCAAATCACCATGGCAAATGTGATCAACCCTGCCTACTCTGTAGCGTCGAGCGACACATCCTGGCTGAAGGTCAGCAAGAGATCCGGGACGACGCCGGACTTCTTCACGGTCACGGCTCAGGACAATTTCACGGAAACTTCGCGCCATGGCGTAGTCATAGCGCTTGGGAATGATTGTAACCCGGAAACGCTCAAGATTCTTCAACCAAGGATGGTGTGGGAACCGCTGGGATCCGGAATTGAGGGTGTATACAGGATGGTTCGGGCTCTGATTATGTACGATGGCAACCTGATCGCAGGCGGAAGCGGATACTTCGTTAGCCACGGTGGAGACACCGCCAATTATATCGCTTCATGGAACGGTATAGACTGGTCCTCGTTAGGCTCACGGCCAAACGAGACTGTAAAAGCTCTTACGCTACACAATGGCAACTTGATCGCTGGAGGGTGGTTTAGCGTCATAGGGGGAACCTATGCGAACTACATCGGTTTGTGGGATGGCAATACTTGGTCGGCGCTAGGTTCGGGACTGAACAACGGGGTCCATGCGCTGACCGGTTATCAAGATGATCTCATAGCTGGTGGAGAATTCACGTCTGCTGGTGGAAGAAGCGTCGCCAATATTGCCAAGTGGTATTTTCTCAGCTGGTACGGCCTCACTGCTGGAGGGGTGAATGGGCAAGTCAATGCTCTCACCGTGCATGACGGAAACCTAATTGTTGCTGGACAGTTCACAATGGCTGGCGGCACGCCTGCCTCCAATATCGCCTCCTGGAATGGTTACAGCTGGTCCGCCGTTAGCTCGGGGACAAACGGCTACATCAATGCACTGGCTGTGTATGGCGGAAACCTGATTGCGGGAGGATACTTTACCAGTGCCGGGGGAGTGACTGCAAATAACATCGCTGCATGGAATGGTATGGACTGGTCGGCTCTTGATTCGGGAACGGACCTTCCCGTCTATTCGCTAGCGCAGTACGATGGCTACTTGGTTGCGGGCGGGGTGTTCACACGTGCCGGGGGAATGGGCGCTAGCAGTATCGCCTTCTGGGATGGTGAACGCTGGTCGGCCATGGGTTCCGGGATGGAAGGAGCTTCTCAACAAGTCAGGGCCCTGACGGTCCACGAAGGTGCCCTGGTCGCCGGAGGGGCCTTCTTAACAGCCGGTGGAGCAGCTGCCAACTGCATTGCCATCCTTGAAGAGCGAGACTAAGGTGTTCCTGAGAGATTACTTCAATTTCTGTAGCCTTTAGGTGAACCAGGAAGATAGCAATCATGTTTAGCCCTTGCCTTTCCCACTTGATCCTCTTCGGGCTCACCAGGTTTGAATTTCATCATCATACGGATCATAGCGAATGCCGACAAAGGTAGGCCAGAGATCGAGCAGCCGTTGCAGCTTCCGAACCGGTGTGTAGTCTTAGCAAGTGACCCTGCCCGGTTCGATTTGGATAGTATTCGACTCGCCGGGACAAGTTCTTTCGTGCAAAATTGGTTACTGTAGTACCCGATATCGCACCACCCGTAGTTCTCAGAGCTAAGAGCGCACAGCCTCTCGTAACTCGTGTTCGCGAGGGTAATGCGATGGTGCAGTTGACGGCGCTGCTGGTTTCGGAACCGGCCACTATAGTTGCCATCCAGCGAAACCGGTAACGACATGCTTGAAATTGACGCGATCATTCTTGGCATACTGAGGGGAGTTTGTTATGGGCCAGAATTGATCCCGCCTGCAAATGCTGACTACGCTTCAGTCTCGCCTTCACCATCTGTACGGCCCGCCTGCCGAGAATACTCATGACGACTGGGAGAACCGTCTTAGCACCGACGGGGCGTACATCTATCAGACGCAATAGGAAAACAAGCAGTGAGCAGCACCGGAAAGACAGAAGGATATCGGCGGACAGAAGTGGCTACACTATTCCTTTCGTATCTGCAGCATCACACCTTGCTGTAGTAAGTCGAGGGGAATGACGTATGAACCGTCCGTAGCATCCGTATGGATCTGCTGGATTGTCGATCTGGTTCTTCCGTCAACAACATCCAAGGTTGAGTGCTTCTCAATCATCTTCTTAGGAACATAGAGCCGCAGATTCCGTCCGTCGCGATCAAGTTTCATTTCGAACTTCGCATCCGATGATAGTTCTTCGAGCTTCAATTTCCTGTCATGAAGCAGCAGTTCAATTGCTCTACTCTGCCGTGTATCATCGGAACTCAAGACTCCTCCGACAGCTGGAACCAAAGTGGCCAGACGAAACCCATCGAGGAGGCGCCTGAGAGCATCCTCCAGGCCAGCCAGAGAGTCTTTGAATACCTGATCGGCTTGCCGGACAATAACTTGGAACGCACTTGTCCGGTCTTCGGCAAAAATCTTCTTCATATCCTGAACCACAGGAGTCACCAGTCTCTCAACTTCCACCTCCAGGCGCACCTCTTTAATTCGGGACGCACAATTGTCGCAGATAATGAGGTGCTCCTCAATCGCGTCCATGAGTTCATCCTGCAAATTGCCGCGGAGGTATTGGCGCAGTTCTTGATCCCCTCTACATCTTTTCATACTTCACCTCGCATACTCTATCAACAACATCGCGAAACTTTCTAGAAGAGCTCTGCACAAGCCCATTTACCGTTCCGATCGAGCAGGACATATAATCAGATATCTCTTGCTGAGTTCTTCCATCAAAATAGTAAAGCTCAAAAATCAACCGCTCTTCCGGTTCAAGGGCGTCTCGAGCCTCGCGGATAATCCGTCCACGAAGATCGGGCTTCTGTATCAGGCTTTCTACCTGATATTCCAACGCAACTTGAGATCCCGGCCCGTCCAAAGAAATCGACGGATGCCGCTTGGTCTTTCGAAACCACTCTCTCACTACATTCCGGAGATAACCAAATAACAGCCTCCGAACGTCGATAGCCGGCATACGTTGAAGCTTAGCGATCGATTCGTTCTTGAGGATGCGCTCCAGAGCCTCCGAGAAAAGATCTTCAGCCTCTTGAAACGGGATTGTAAGTTGATATTTGGCGAATATGCGGTTGACCACTATGGCGGGTCCTCGCCGTTGCCATCCTTCATCGAGGACCTCATCCCAAAATGCACGGGCTGAATCACTCATGCGATCTCCTCGTTATCGGGTCAACTTATTTCGCCGGACGATATCTCCAGCAGTCTACTCACATGTACATGGCCGCGATGCCTGTGATTTTCACGGGAATTTCAGAAATTCTTTCCCTGTTCACAACTGGTATCTCGCGGCAGTTGCTGCTGCGCCATAACCGCAAGAGCTGTCACGGCTTCGGAGTCGCAGGAATAATCTCTGCGCCGTTAGATCACGTCGAGTCGAAGGTGCACCTGACTGGACAACTGAAGTTCACAAGTACGGCTCACTCAGGCCATTGAAAGGAATCGCAAGTCGCCGACGGCATCCATGGTGAGAAACTTGACGCGATGGAATCATATGAGTTGCGCAAAGACTTCTATCAGTCGGGATAAGCCTCCTATCTTTGAGAGAATGGGTGGATCAATTCTTGACTCCGAGGTCCGCGAAGCGCAGACTGCACTTCACTGGATCACCATGGCAAGTGCTCGACGAAAGCTTCTTGAGGAATTCGGGGAACGGAGGCGGATGAGTAGGTCTTGAAGATTCAGGAGGAGACTTGGAGAGTTTTATTGGAACGCTGGGAGAAGCTGTACTACTGCACCCGAGATGACATCTTATTCAACCCTGAGACGCTCGAGGCAGTTAGCCCTGAGCAAGTAAGAACCCTTCTCAAATAGAATCAGCCTTCGTAGTCTGTTGTCCCTCGAACGGATAGGGATCCAGAAATCGATCAAATGCGGGGCTTGACGGATGTGGATCTATGTATCCTAATCGCATGCGGCACAAAATGGACTGATGTTTCCGCTGTGAGGATTTGAATCATGTCAGCGCAAGAGAGATTCTAATAGCGTCCCAAGTTGCCTGATTGTTGTATTATTGCCAGCGTCCCTATCAAGGCTCACTTGCCCCCAACTCAACCCTATTTGCGCTTTGAAATGTACCGAGATGTCCCCTCGGACCGGATGTCGGCCAGCCCCGCCGTTGCCATAACTCACTGTCTTAGCGATGCTTAAATGCAGTAGGCTGGCATGTTGGCCGGAATTCACGGGCTTCTGTAGGAAAGTTTTCGGAAGATGGTACAAGGAGGGCCAATTTGGGTCAAATAGCCTAGTTTGGAACAAAGCTTCTACTACGGAGCTTTTTTATGAATATGCACCCCTTCAGCGACCAAGTTGAAAGGGGTTTTGTATGTCGGGCAAAGAGTTGCGCCATCGAAGGTGCAGTTCGAGAGTAATGCTTTCAGCTGCATCCGCCTCTTACGTCCGACTCTCAATACACTTCTGTCACCTTCCCTCGATACACCTCCCGCCTCAGATCCTGGATATCGGCAGCCTCGACCCAATCGCGTAACTCCCCTGCTCCATCGGTCGCTTCATCCGGGAGGTTCCACCAGGCTCCCCGGAGAGGCTGACGGTGAGCCTTCACACCATCCTGCACAGAACGTCCCTTCGCTTTCCCGTCGCGCCAGGGACTTTCGCCTCACCAAGGCCACTCACCGCACCAAGGCCATTCGCCTCACCAGGGCCATTCGCCTCACCAGGGCCATTCACCGATAGCGCTTCGCACGGGATCTTCACGGCCGCAATCCGATGGAGCGGCCCGTTCGATCCGGGGGAGCCGGACCGCCCGCAGGGGCCGAACAGCCCGCTTTCCCCCCCACCCGGCCGCGCCGGGGGCCGGCAGGATCCTCGGCCGGCGATTTTCCTTGACTTTATAGACCGATATAGTATATCATTAACCCGTCCGAAGATCCTCGCGCAGGTACTATACGTTTGACAGATCCATACAAGACCGGCCCTCGGGACACCGTGGGGCCGAGCGTGCGAAGTGTTCCGTAGGTGCAGCGAACGGCTGAAGGAAAAACCTCTCAAAGACAGGACAGTATGCGATTCACAAGTGCAGGAGCGGGCGTGGTGCTTTCCACGCTGCTGGTGCTTGGCACGGTCTCGGGCGCTGAGGCGGCGCCCAACGAAGTGCTCATTCTCGAGTCGACAGTAAGCTCGCCGGCCGCTAACAGCCGCGAGTACTACTGGGTTCAACAGGCCGGGTTCACGCCCGTGGTGGTCAACAACGCCACCTGGGGATCGATGTCGACCGCCCAGTTCTCCTCGTACGAGGCGATTGTTATCGGCGACCCGGGCTGCGTGGGGGACACGACGCCTTTTCTGGCGGCGATTCTCAACCAGGCGACCTGGAATGCGGCGGTGGACGGGAACGTCATCCTGATCGGCACCGACGAGGTCTTCCACTCGGTTTCGGGAGGCGACAGCCTCTCAAAGTACGGGATACAGTATGTGACCGCCAACGCCGGCAGCGGAGAGACGGGGCTGTATGCGTCGCTGGGCTGTTCCTACGGGTTTTCGGCCACGCCGATCCAGGTGACGATGTTCGACTCGCTGAGCCCGAACGGGACATTCAGCGTGTTCGGTTCATCCTGCCACAACCTTTCGCACATCGTGGTGACGCACCCGGCGCTGACGAACCTGACCGACTCGATCCTGTCGTATTGGTCGTGCTCAACCCACGAGGTGTTTGACAGCTGGCCGAGCGATTTCGTCGTGCTGGCGATCGGCCGGAATCTGGGTACCTACGTGGCGATCGACGGTTCGATCGGGCAGCCGTATATCCTGGCGCGCGGAGAAGGATTCACCTCGATCAACTGTGTGAACGCGCCGGATGACCTGCTCAACTGGTGGCCGCTGGATGAAATCGGCGGTCCCACGGCCGGAGACATTCGCGGCACCGCGGACAACGGGACGCATGTCGGGGGGCCGACCCCGGTGGCGGGGAAGGTCGGCGGCGCCCTGCAATTCGACGGTGTCAACGACCAGGTTGATGTCGCGGACGCGGTCGAAGTGAATTTCGGGCTGGGGGACTTCTCGATCGACACGTGGATCAAAACAACGGCGTCCTCCGGCACGGTGGCGCTGGTGGACAAGATGGACACGGTGTCGATGATCGGCTACTCGCTGCTGCTGAAGAACGGTATCCTGGCGCTGGAAATGGCCGACGGAACGGCCTCGACGTTCCTCTCCGGGTATTTCGTGGCGGATGGGAACTGGCATTTGGTCGCGGTTTCGGTGGATCGGGCCTCCCCGACCGGCATTACGTTCTACGTGGACGGGCTGGCGATCGGGACGGCGGATCCGACACCGCACAGCGCCTCCCTGACGAACACGGTGTCGCTCGTGCTCGGGGGACGGAGCATGGGAGGCCAACGGTATCCGGGAGAGCTTGACGAAGTAGAGATATTCGACCGAAAACTGTCGAGCACCGAAATGTATTCACTGCTCCTGGCGGATTCGCTCGGGAAGTGCTCCACGGATGTGATCATCGGGGCGTGCTGCATGCAGGACAAGACCTGCGTGATGACGCTCGGCCAGCAGGAGTGCGACGACCTGGGCGGGTTCTACCTCGGGGACAGCACCAACTGTGACTCGGCCATCTGCGACCAGTACCAGTTCGGGTCCTGCTGCCTTCCGGACGGCAGTTGCGCCGACAGCACGACCTATGATTCGTGCACCTATGTCCTGAACGGCGTCTACCAGGGAATCGGATCGTCGTGTGCGACGACCGAATGCTTCCCGCTGGGGGCGTGCTGCTTACCGGGCGGGGTCGGAGGAGATCCGGGCGGCGGCGGCGGGCGATGCATCATGACCATGGGCCAGGCGGCATGCGAACTGATGGGCGGAATCTACCAGGGAGACCTCACCCTGTGTGACTCGGTTTCCTGCGACACCTGCGTCTGCCTGGCAACCGGGGATATCGACGGCAACGGCGTGCCTCTGACCGATATCGACCTGGAGATCCTGATCGGAATCGTGTACGGCTGGGCGCCGCCGATCGACTCGATGTGCCACGCCGACCTCAACGGCGACTGCGCCGTCGACCAGGAGGATATCGAGCTGCTCGAGTGCTTCCTCCAGAACGGGCCATCGTGCTTCACGCCGTACGGCGGATACCCGGTGGAAACTTGCTGTAATCCGAATACGGTAACCGGGTCGTGCTGCCTGGCCGACACCTGTTACCAGTACGTTCATGACAATTGCATCGAGGGATCGTACCAGGGGGACAGCACGAAGTGTCTGCCGCTGCCGAGCCCCTGCCCGCCGGATACCCTGGTCTGGGTCTGGCCCATTGATACCGTCATCATCATCGTCATCTGGTTCCCGCCGATCGACGTGGATACGGTGACGCTCGACACGGTCATATGGATCGGACCGTTTGATCCAGGCCCGATCGGCGTGACGTTTGTAATGCACGACACGGCGACAAAGGCCTGGGGCACGCACTGGGGGGATCTCGAACCGGAGGGTACCGGCGTGCTCCTGCCGCCGGGGGCGTTCCTGCAGACCAAAGCCTATCAGGATGCGCCGGGGACTCTCGAGCGGGCCGCCGGCTCGGCACGAGCCACGAAGACCCTGACCGGGGAGTGGCAACTCGAGGCCGACTTCTCGTCGCTCGGAGCGGCCACCCACACGGTGCAGGTTTTCCGCAACAATCAGCTGATCGCGACCGTGCAGCAGCACGCCGGTCCCGGCGGGACAGTGCCCTCGCCGCCGGATGGCTGGCAGTGGAGCACCCGGGGGACGGGCGGAGCGCCGGGCGATCTCGCCTGCACCGGCATCTGGGATACCCCCGTGGAGATTCACCTCGACTACAACAAGGATGCCCTGCACGTGATGGCCGATTCGGTGCGGTTCACGCCCGAGCTGCCCTCGCCCCCGTTCGGGTTCCTCACCCGGGTTGTCGTGTCGGGCGCGAAGATCCCGGCGGTCGGCTTCACCGGCTGGACAGTCGACGTGGAGTCGTGCTGCCAGTTCCGCGGGAATGCCAACGGCACGGGTGTGGTGAATGTGGCGGATCTAACCTTCCTGGTCAACTTCCTGTTCAAATCCGGCCCGCCGCCGCCGTGCCTGGAAGAAGGGGACGCCAACAATTCGGGCACGATTATCGTGTCGGATCTGACGTACCTCGTGAACTTCCTGTTCAAGGCGGGCACGCCGCCGCCGCCGTGCGATTAGAGTACCTGTAGCATTGATGGTTCAAGGGCCCGCGACCACACCGGTCGCGGGCCCTTTCCGTTGCAGGGATCTTCTGCTCGCAAAGCGGAAACGCGCCGCGTACCAAAATCAGAGCCCGGTCCGGACGCCCCTTCTCCCCCGCCGCGCAACCGGGCGCAAAAGCCCTTGCCGGGGGCCGCTTCGTTGACTATTTTCATCGATATTTGGAATTCAGGAGGAGATGCGAACCGTGACGGCACCGCTCCGGCTCATGGCCATTCTGGCCCACCCGGATGACGAGTCTCTCGGACTCGGCGGAACCCTTGCCCGCTACGCCCGGGAAGGGATCGAGACATACGTCATCACCGCGACCCGCGGCGAGGCGGGGCGCTACGGCAACTACCTGCGCACCGACCCGGACCGTCCGCCGACAGACGTGGTGGCGAAAAAACGCGAAGGGGAACTTCGCGCGGCGGCGCGGGTGCTCGGCGTGCGGCAGGTGCACTTTCTCGATTACATCGACGGCGAGCTGGACGAGGCCGACCCCCGGGAAGCGGCGGCGCGGATTGCCGGGCATATTCGGAGGATCCGCCCGCAGGTGGTGGTCACGTTCGCTCCTGACGGAGCGTACGGACATCCCGATCACATCGCGATCTGCCAGTTCACGCAGGCGGGGATTGTGCGCGCCGCCGATCCGGAGTTCCCCGGCGACCATCCGCCGCACGCCGTGGCGAAGCTCTACTACATGGCCTGGACCGAGCCGAAGTGGGCGGCCTATCAGGCGGCGTTCAAACAGCTAAAGACGACAATCGACGGGGTCGACCGCTACGCCACCCCCTGGGCCGACTGGGCGGTCACCACCGTGGTCGATACGACGGCATACTGGTCGGTGGCGTGGGAGGCGATCTCCTGCCACGAAACACAACTGGCGATCTACACCAAACTGGCCGACTTGCCCCCGGAGTACCACCAGTCACTCTGGGGATCGCAGGAGTTCTACCGCGCATTTAGTCTGGTGAACGGCGGGCGCACGCGCGAGACCGACCTGTTCGAGGGTCTGCGGTAGCCCGACGGCAACCTGAAGGTAATCGGAGGAAACGTGAACGCTGATGAAAGGCTCTCCCGGCGGAGAGCGCCGATCGAGATGTCCCCGGAGGAGTTTCGCGCGGTCGGGCGCCAGTTGGTGGACAGGATTGCCGATCTGCTCGGTTCGATGCGCAGCCGGCCGGTGACCATCGATGCCGCGCCGCATCGGATTCGCGAGCGGCTCGACGCGGGAGCAGGGCTGCCGGAACACGGCACCGAGGCGGGTCCGCTTCTGGAACGGGCGGCCTCGCTCCTGATCGAGAATTCGCTCTACAACGGCCATCCCCGGTTCTGGGGGTACGTCACCTCGTCGCCGGCGCCGATCGGGGCGCTCGGCGATATGCTCGCCGCGGCGGTGAACCCGAATGTCGGCGGGTGGAAGCTCTCCCCGATCGCCTCGGAGATCGAAGCGCAGACGATCCGCTGGATCGCCGAGATGATCAAGTACCCGACCGAGTGCGGAGGACTCCTGACGAGCGGCGGGAATGTCGCGAATTTCAACGGGATCCTCACGGCCCGGGTGGCCAGGGCGCGGTGGAACGTGCGCGAGCGCGGGCTGCATTTTGACAACGCCGAACGCCTCACGCTCTACGCCGCGTCGGAGACACACACCTGGATCCAGAAAGCGGCCGATATGTTCGGGTTCGGCACCGACGCCATCCGCTGGATCGGCGTCGACCGCGAGCGCCGCATGGATGTGGACCAATTGCGGCGGCAGATCGAGCGGGATCAGGATGACGGCTACCTGCCGATGGTGGCAATCGGTTCGGCCGGAACAGTCAGCACGGGGGCGGTCGATCCACTGCGGGAGATTGCCGCGGTGTGCCGCGAACACAATATGTGGTTCCACATCGACGGCGCCTACGGCGGGTTCGCCGCGGTCGTGCCGGAAGCACCGGAAGAGCTGCACCACTTGGCCGAGGCGGATTCGATCGCGATCGACCCGCACAAGTGGCTCTACGCACCGCTCGAGGCGGGATGCACGCTGGTGAAAGACGCCGAGGCGCTGCGCAATGCGTTCGCCTACCATCCGCCGTACTACCACTTCGAGGAAGAGGCGATCAACTACTTCGACTACGGCCCGCAGAACTCCCGGGGCTTCCGGGCGCTCAAAGTCTGGCTGGCGCTGCAGCAGGTGGGACGCAAGGGGTACGAGGAAATGATCGGGGACGATATCCGGCTGGCCGAAGCGCTCTATCGCACCGTGCAGGCAACGCCGGATCTGGAGGCGCTCACGCAGGTACTGAGCATCACCACCTTCCGCTATGTCCCGGAGGATTACCGCAACCGGCGCGATGAAGCCGCCGGAGAATACCTCAACCAGTTGAACGAGGAGATTCTCCAGCGGATCGAGCGGGGCGGAGAGGCGTTTTTCAGCAACGCTGTGATCGGTCACATCTACGCGCTGCGGGTGTGTGTCGTGAATTTCCGGACGACGTTGGAGGATATCAAGGCGCTGCCGGAGATCGTGGTGCGGGTCGGCCGTGAGGCGGATCGGGCGCTGCGGTCGCAGGCCCGGATAATCTGAGCGATCGGGCGTCTACGCGCGAGGATAACGCTTAGATCGCAATCTCCTGCCCGTCGTGGGCGAAGAACCGCCCGCTGTGATCTTTGGTGAGTCCGTCGATTACGGTCAACATACCGCTGACCGATTCCTCGGGGCTGAGGTGGGCATCGGTTCCCCCCATGTCAGTTCGAACCCAGCCGGGAGTCATGACGACGACGGTGATGCCATCGGGTTCGTATGCCTGGGCCTGGATACGGGTGAGCATGTTCACGGCACACTTGCTGATGCGATAGGGGGCGTTGTCCCCTTTGGAAAGCGATATAACGCCGGCGCGGGAGCCGATGTTGACGATGCGGGGGTTGTCGGACCCGGTCAGGAGGGGCCGCAGATAGCGGGCGGCAAGGAGGGGGCCGAGAACGTTGACATCGTAGGCGGTGCGGAGAGAATCGATCCCGGTTTCATCGAGGGGAACACCGGCGCCGGGGTTGATGCCGGCATTATTGATGAGCAGGTCGAGGCGGTCGAAGGTGTCGCGGATGTAGCGGTGCAGTTTGCGCAACTGGCGCTGGTTGTTGACATCGACTGGGAAAGCGTGGAGGCACTCGTGGCCTTCAGCCATTTCGAGCAGTTCGCGGGAGCGCTCGGCGGAGCGGTATCCGGCGATCACCTGACCGCCGCGGTCAGTGAGCTGACGGGCGAATTCAAATCCGATTCCCCGGTTCGCGCCGGATACGAAAGTCACTGTGGACATGAGGCTTCCTTATAGAATGTGTACGTAATACGGAATCCGGGCGACCCGTGTTGAGGATACCCGCGGAGCCGCGCGGGCGAATCAGACCAAAGGATGGCGCATCCAGACGTTGGGCTCGGTGTATTCGGCTAAGTCTTTCTCGCGATTCACGGTAACCGGAACGAGCGCACCCGGGACGACGTACGATCCCGATTCGGGCATCTTCAGCCCGGTCCAGGTTTCCCATTCGGCGATCGTGCCGGGAATGTACATCGACTGCGGGCAGACCTTGACAAGGTCGGCGCCGAGGCGGGCGTGGACGCGTATCCACGGATCGAACGGCAGGCCATCCTCGCGGGTCCACCGGACATACCGCTCCATCGGGATGAGCGGGTAGTCGCACTTCCGGTTCGGACGAACCGGCGCGAACAGGTTGCGGCACCCGTGGGCACGACCGATCTCTCCCATGGCGGTGACAGCTCTGGCGCTGAGGCCGTGGCCGAGATAGTCGCGGCGCACCATGACCTGGATCGCGAACTGGTTCAGGTGAGCGTAAGATTCATGGGCGGCAAAGGTCGAGAGCATCCAGTCAAGGCCGGTGTCGGGAAGATCTTCCGACCGGCCATTCCACGGCAGCGGGACCGAGTTCGCGGCCACCACCGCTTCATCCCGCTCGTTGAGCAGGGCGAACTGGTACTCGGGGCAGCGATCCCACAGCAGGCTCATGTGGTTGGTGACCGGATCGTGCATCATGAATTCCACCCACGACTCGACCGCCAACTTGTTGGTCACGGCGCGCAGCTCGGGAAATTCCCGGATGGTGACGACCCTGAATTCCGATGTACTCACGTTCGACACGACATTCCTCTTTCCCTAATCTTCATCATAGTAGCACCCGGCAGGGATCGCGTCAAGGTATTAACCGGTTGTGGAGCATTAACTTTTCGGAACCAGCGCTTTCGCGACCGCACCCCGCATCTCCTCGGACATAGGTTCCACACCTGAATCGAACCGGGCAACCAGATTCCCCTCGCGGTCGAGCACAAACTTGGAGAAGTTCCATTTGATCTCACCGGGAAGCGGGGATCGTTCGGTCAGCCAGATGAACAGAGGATGCTTGTCGGCCCCCTTGACACTCACTTTGGCCATCATCGGGAAGGTGACGTCGAACCTGGACGTGCAGAACTTCAGGATCTGGCTGTTCGTGCCCGGCTCCTGGCCGCCGAAGTTGTTGGCCGGGAAGCCGATGACCACGAGGCCGCTGTCTTTGTACGAGCGGTGGAGTTCTTCGAGACCGGCGTACTGCGGGGTGTAGCCGCACTCGCTGGCGACATTCACCAGCACGATGGCCTTGCCGTGCAGGGCAGCCAGCGAAGTGGTATCACCGGTGATGGTTTCGAGGGGAAGCGTGCGGTAGTCGGCGCTCATGGTGGTGTCTCCTGTTTTTGCCGGGGCGGGAGCGGATTTTTCGCCCGCGCTGCAGCCGGGTCCCATAGTCATCGCAACGAGAACGAGCAAGACGGCCGTTTGACGGCGCATGATGGCATCCTATCTGATCGTCGTGGAGTTATTGTCGTTGCAACAGCCGGCCCTCTCTCGCGGTTCCCGCGGCCGGCGCGAATCGGGAAAGGCGCTTGCCGCAATGCAGCGGCGCGTGTATCTTCGGCTCATTCGCGAGGAGATCCGATGAAAAGCATCAAGTGCAAAGTCACGCTGGAGAAGGCCGCCGAAGCCAATCACTGCTGGGTCACCCTGCCGTTTGACCCGAAGGAGCAGTTCGGGAAAGTGCGCGCGCCGGTGGTGGTGACTATCGGCCGGTACGCTTTTCGCACCACGATCTTCTCGATGGGCGGGCGGTACCTCATCGGCATCCGTAAGGAGCACCGCGACGCGGCCGGGGTGAAGGCGGGGGACACGCTCAGCATCACGGTCGCCCCCGACACCGCGCCGAGGACGGTGACCCCGCCGCCCGATCTGAAGAAGGCCCTCAAGGGAAGCACGGCGGCACAGGCGGTCTGGGAGACACTCAGCTACACCCACAAGCGGGAGTATGTCGAGTGGATCGAAGAGGCGAAAAAGCCCGAGACCCGTCTGCGCCGCCTGGAGAAAACGATCGAGCAGCTCCTCGCACGATCCTGAGCCGGTCGGCGGGAGCAAACGGCGGATCCGGTGGTTACAGGGGAATCAACGGAACCGTCAACCAACAACGCGGAGTGTGCGCTATGGCGAAAACAAGCGTCCCGGAAACCGGGGAAAAAGCCCCGGCTCTTTCCCTGCCCGACCAGACCGGCAACAAAGTCAGCCTGGCCGATTTCACCGGCCGCTGGGTGGTCGTCTATTTCTACCCGAAAGATGACACCCCCGGCTGCACGACCGAAGCCTGCGAGTTCACCGACAGCCTGAAGCAGTACGAGAGTCTCAACGCGGTCGTGCTGGGGATCTCCCCCGATTCGGTCGAAAGCCACCAGAAGTTCGCGAAGAAGCACAACCTCAGGATCACGCTGCTGGCCGATCCGGAGCGGAAAGTGCTCGAGAAGTACGGCGCGTACGGCGAGAAGATGATGTACGGCAAGCCGGTGGTCGGCGTGATCCGCTCGACCTTCCTGATCGACCCGAAGGGAAAGATCGCGCATGTCTGGCCGAATGTGAAAGCGGCGGGCCACGCGCAGCAGGTGGCGGAGAAACTGGCCGAACTCGCGCAAGGGTAGGGCCTTTCGCGGCCGAGGGGACATGGCGAAACGGACGGAAATCAGCATCAGGCGCGTACCAACCTTGGAGGGAGAACGCGTCACCCTGCGCGCCCTGCGCCCGATGGACGCGGCATCGATTTACCGTTACCTGAGCGACAGCCGCGTGAACCGCTGGCTGCCGAGAGTGCCGAAGCCGTACCGTGTCGACGATGCGCACGAGTGGGTGCGAATCACGCGGGATATGGCGGAAGCGGGGACCGACTACCACTTCGGGATAGAACTCAGGGAGACCGGCGAAATTGTCGGCATGATCGGCCTCAACCGGATTAATGCCGAGGATCGTAACGCCGAGATCGGCTACTGGCTGGCCCGGCCGTACTGGCGGCAGGGGTTGACCGAAGAGGCGTTGCGGCTGATTGTCCGTTTTGCGTTCGACGAACTTCGGCTGCACCGGCTGTTCGCAATCGTCGTGGCCACCAATACCGGTTCGGCTGCGCTGCTGGAGAAAGCCGGGTTCCAACGCGAGGTCGTGGCCCGGGAGAAGCGCCGGATCGGACGGGCGTATGTCGACGAGTACACCTACGGCCTTCTGCTGGAGGAGTATTCGCCGCGGGGATACCGGAGCCGGGGAACGAAATCATGACACCGAAGACGGACCGTCGGCTTCAGGTTGTGCCGACCCTGCGCGGCAAACGGGTCATTCTCCGCGATCTTCGGGCCGAGGACATTCCTTCGCTCTGCCATTATGCCGGGCATCCCGAGGTGTCGCGGTGGATGCCCAATCTGGCCTATCCGTTCGGCGAGGCGCAGGCGCGGGAAGTGCTGCGGAAATCGGCTGAGAAAGCCCGTTCGGGCGACGGGTACTACTTCGGGATCGAGTTGGCCGAGCGAGCCGAGGTGATTGGAGTAATTGGGGTTAAAGAGATCAACCGGGCCGACCGTCACGCCGACCTGGGAGCCTGGATCGGACGGGAGTTTCGGCGGCAGGGGCTGGCCGAAGAAGCGATTCGCCTGGCGCTTCGTTTCGCCTTCCGGGACCTCCGCCTGCACCGCGTGTCGGCCCTCGCGCTGGCGCCGAATGTCGCATCGGCCGGGCTGTTGCGGAAACTGGGGTTCTGTATCGAGGGACGCTGGCGGAAAGACTGCTTCCTTCGGGGGCGCTGGTACGACGCTATCGTCTTCGGTTTGCTCGACCGGGAATTTGCCGCACGCGGGTAGAGCGGGGCGTTCTTCAGCGTTGACACGCCGCCGAACAAAGAGTATTTTACTACATATAGATCCGCGCAGCGGGAAGAACGCCGCCGGGCCTTCCTCACCGCCCGGTCCGCCGGGATCCTGCCCCAACCGCCTGTTCCTTTTGCGTTGACTGATCATATCTGAACATACCCATGCCCCTGGAGGACATTTCATGAGCCGCAGTCTGCTATCGCTTCTCCGCCGGTTGTCCGCGTGCGCGGTCATCCTGGCCGGAGTGCTCCTGGTCCCCGCCGCCGTGTCGGCCGATACCGCCCCGGTCATCGGCGAGGTCCAGCGGCCCTTCTCCGTGCAATCCGCCGATGCCATCCGGGAAGAGGTGCAGGTCGAGGTCGACCCGGGCCTCTACTCCCGCTTGCAGGCCTCCGAGAGCCGCCAGTATCTCGAACTGCCGCTGCCGGCGGATGAGCGGGTGACGCTCGACCTTGAGCGCTTCGAGGTGATCGCGCCCGATGCCCGGTTTATGATCGGCGGCCCGAACGGCAACACGCCGATCGCCCGCCCGGAAGTCGTGCTCTACCGGGGAACAGTGTACGGCGAGGCACACTCGTCGGCCTACCTCGCGGTCTCCCCCGCCGGGATGGTGAACGGTTTTGTCGACAGGGGAGGCGAGCTCTTTATGGTCGGAACGCCGATGCAGCAAACGGTGCTGGCCCCCCGGCTGACCACTGTCCGCAAATCCTCCGGTGTGGGCGAACTGGACGTGCCGTTCTGCGGCACCGAGCCGGGAAGCGAGTTCGACCGTGATGTCGAGATGGCCAAAGAGGCGATGATCGTGACCTCGGCCGGGCCGAAACTCCTGTATGTCGCGATTGACGCCGACGAGGAGTTCGTGTACATGCTCGGCAGCACGGTGGCGGCGGCCGACTACATCGTCCAGCTCATGGGAGCCGTCAGCGCCATCTACGTGCGCGATCTCGACCTCCGGCTCTTCGTGCGATTTGCCCGGCTCTGGCCTTCCGGCGGCGAGCCGTTCAACCCCAGCGACCTCGGCGGATTCGCCGACTACTGGAACACCAATGAAGATCCGAGTCCCTACAACATCGTCCACATGTTTTCCGGCCGCCGCGACACACCCTACGGCGGCGTAGCCTACATTTCGAATACCTGCGGCGGCGCGTATGGTATCGACGCGCTCCTGAACGGGAGTTTTGTCGCCCCGGTGACCTCCCCCGACAACGGCAACTGGGATGTGAACGTGACCGCCCACGAAATGGGCCACAACTGCGGCACCTACCACACGCACGACGCGCAGTACTCCCCCCTCATCGACAACTGCGGCAACGGATCGCCGGCGCAGGGAACGATCATGAGCTACTGCCACACGTTCCCGGGATACCAGCGCAACATCACCCTCCACATGCACCGCCGGGTAGCCGGCACGATTCGTTCGACCACCTACTTCGCGGGCTGCCATCCGTTCGACTGCAACGGCAACGGCGTCGATGATGCGCTCGACATCTCCGGCGCGGTAAGCGCCGATGTCAACGGCAACAGCATCCCGGATGAATGCGAAGATCGCAACAACAACGGAATTCTCGACCCGGCCGATATCAGCGGCGGAATGCCGGATGTCGACGGCAACGGGATTCCGGACAACGCCGAGCTCGACTGCAACGCCAATGCCTACCCCGACCGGGCGGAAACGTGGAACCTGATCGCCGCCGATGCCGACGGCAACTTTGTGCCGGACGAATGCGACCCCGACTGCAATGGCAATGCGGCGCTTGACTGGGCGGAAATTCAGGCGAACCTGGCTTTGGATATCGACCGCAACACGGTGCTCGACGAGTGCCAGGACTGCGACGGCAACGTCGCGCCCGACTGGATGGACATGAACAACCAGTTCAACCTGTTCACCGGTGACCGGGTCAACAGCGGCCTGTCGGAGTTCCACGAAGCCAGCGGGGTGCTGATCGGCACCTACGGCGGCGGCCCGGTGGCGGGCGTGTACGATGTTGTGGCCGATCCCAACGGCGGCTACGTGTATCTCTCGACCAGCACCGGCCAGGTTCTTCGCCACACGGTGAACAGCGGCACGGTCGGCGCGCTGGTCGCCGCCGGTTCGGGCGGACTCGGCCAACCCTCGGGGCTGCTCATCTCCACCTCGGGTGAACTCCTCGTGCTTGACCTGACCAACGCGGCGGTGCGGCGGTACAACCGCACGACCGGCGCCTATCTCGGCAACCTCGTGACGCCGGGAGCGGGCGGGCTGAGCCAGCCGTACGGTATGGTGATGGGGCCGGGGAGCACCCTCTACGTCAACAGCAACACCGCCAACGCGGTCTACCGCTACGACGCGGCCGGATCCCCCCTCGGCGTGTTCGTGTCCGCCGGCTCAGGCGGGCTCACCGGCCCGCGCGGGATGGCCTTCCTCCCCAACGGCAACCTCGTGGTCGCGTCGTACAACAACAACCAGATACTCGAGTACAACGCCGTGACCGGCGCTTTCGTCCGCGTCTTCAGCGACGAATTCGGGATCAGCCGCCCCTGGGGACTGCGGGTCGGCCCCAACGGCAACCTGTTTATCGGCGGCACCTCGCGCGTCTACGAGTACCATTCCGATCTCGGCAAGTACTACCGTTCGTTCGTCCGCGGCTCAAGCGCGATCAATCAGGCCTCGGGGCTGGATTTCCTCCCGGCCTCGCCGAACGACATCAACGGCAACGGCGTGCTCGATGCCTGCGAGGCGGGGGATCTTGACAGCGACGGCATAGCGAACATCAACGACAACTGCCCGACCACCCCGAATCCGGCACAGACGGATGCTGACGGCGACGGCGTCGGCGATGCCTGTGACAACTGCCTCGTCACGGTCAACCCGGACCAGCGGGATGTCGATGCCGACGGCTACGGCGACCTCTGCGACAACTGCCCGGCGCACGCGAACGTCTCGCAGGCGGATCTCGACGGCGACAACCGTGGCGATGACTGCGACAACTGCCCCTCGATTCCCAATGTCGATCAGGCGAATGCCGACGGCGACACGATCGGCGATGTGTGCGATGCCTGCCCGAACGACGGCGGCAACGACGCCGACGGCGACGGACTCTGCGGCGATGTCGACAACTGCCCGTCGGTGTTCAACCCCGGCCAGGAAGATGTCAACCTCAACGGCATCGGCGACATCTGCGAGAACGAAGTGCTCGACACGATCGCGACGACGCTGACGCAGCTCGTTGTCAACAGCTCCGGCAATTTCGGCCGCACTGGGACGCCGGGCGCGAGCCTGGACTTCTCCACGGTCGGCGACTGCGAGGCGACTTACATGTACGACGGTTCCCCGGTGATCCTCTACGATAACGGCGGATCGCCGGTGGCCTTCCACCACCTGTTCGACGACAACGGCTTTGTACGGCTTCCGGGTGGAACGCTTTCGGTGGCGACCATCGACTCCGGCGGTTTCGAGGTCTTCCGCGGGGCGCAGATGATGACGGCCGACGGGAAAATCGGTCTGCAGAAAATCTGGTACGCGCCGCGCCACGCCGATACGGCGCAGTTTGTCGTGCAGCACCTGCGGATCTTCTCGGCCGACGGTAACGCGCATGCCGGTGTGTCGATCGGCGAGTTCAGCGACTGGGATGTCCCCGGCAGCGGCAACACCGGCGGGTTCGACGCCAGCCGCAGACTGATATACCAGCAGGGAACCGGTTCGAGCTGCGAGAACAACACGCTCCGTCGGGGCGGCATGGCCCTGCTCGGCATCGCGACCGGC
>JBGSIV010000138.1:0-44117 GCA_041742355.1 Candidatus Zixiibacteriota bacterium | reverse complement strand
GGTCTTGATCTCGACTACAAAGAGTGTCTCGGCGCCTTCATCATACTCGCCCACGCAAAACAGACTTTCATGAGGAAGCCGGAAGTTATGGAGATATTGAGGACACAGGAGACCAGTACTATCAAATGTGGCAGGGATTTTGTCTCCGCAAGGACTATAACAAATGGGGCAGGAAATTTCCACCTGGCGCTACCGCTTCCGAAACAGTGGTTTCGCGACCAAAAAGCACCGTACGCTGACAATCCACGGCTGCTGACCGAGAAGCTGGTACGTACAGGGATCCTCAACCTAAAGAGGAAGGCTTGGCCCGCAGCCCACGTGGCCAGGCAGTTTTGGGTAAATTATACCTTTGAGCTTGGCAATGTTCAGGGCTACACCACCTTCGATGCTGCCCTACGGGACTTGCTGGCTAAGGACGAAATCACTCGCCGATTCAGTAAGTACCAGGCCAATAGGATTTTGTCTCAGAGTAACGACTCCAGAAGAAAACCGCTTGACACAGAATATACCTAAGGTATATATATATCGAAGGAGGATACCGACATGGAAAAGAAAGACGTCGAAACTACCGCCAGCCGCCAGATTCACATCCGGATCAGCCAGGCAACCCACCGCAAGCTCCGGTTCCGGGCCGCGGAACTTGATACGACTATCCAGGACATAGTGGTCAAGGCCATTGACCTTGAGCTGAAGAGACCACCTACAAAGAAGGCAGAACGATGAAGATCAAAGTTGCCGTATATTTCCGCTGCAGTACCGATAAGCAGGATCGGTCCATGGGCGACCAGCGGTCGGTAATCCAGTCCTTTGCGGATGCCAATGGTATGATCATTACCTGTTGGTTCGACGGCGACGAAGGGCGTTCAGGGACCAACTTTGAAGGGCGCCCAGACTTCATGAGGATGGTTAAGGCAGTTGAAAACCGTTCCAACGATTTCAGCCAAATCCTGGTGTACGACGTTGACCGGTGGGGTAGACCGATTGATCCCGACGAATCAACCTATTGGGAGTACCACTTCCGGCGCTTCGGCGTGGCGGTAACCTATATTTCTGATCAGGCTATCAACGACCGTTCTCTGGCCGGCCGACTGACCAAGAAGATCAAACAAGAACTTGCCACGGAAGAGAGCCACAAGCAATCACTCCGGGTCCGAGAGCGATCGAAGCTCCGAGCGGCTGAGGGTTACCGTGTCGGCGGCTTCGCTCCCTACGGGTTCAAAAGGCTCCTGGTAGATCAAGCGGGGCAGGCGATTCGCCCGCTCGAGAACGGAGAGCGGAAGTACGAAAAGACTCAGCGTGTGCGGCTGATTCCGGGCGATCCGGCCGAGATCTCCGTAGTGCGTGAGATATTCCGGCTGCGCCTGTCGGGTCTCGGATATAAGGCCATTGCGAACGAACTCAACTCCCGAAGCATTCCACCGCCGTACTGGGGAAAGACCCGCCGGCACAATCCGGGAACAGGGAAATGGGCGTCGTGCTCAATCTACAGTATTCTGCGAAACAAAGTCTACAGAGGCGATTGGGAATACAACCGGCAAGCGACTGGAAGTTGGGTCCGACATGAGGACCCGGAAAGGCGGTTTCACCCTGCCGCCGACCGAGTGATCTGCTCAGATGCCCATGAGAGTATAATCTCACCGGAGAAGTTTGATCGGGCTCAGGCGGTTCGAAACTTCACTCCGGCGGACCCCTCGGCCTACAGAAACGGTCGATCGAAGTACCTCTTGTCGGGCCTGGTCCGATGCCAAGCCTGCGGCTTCAATTTCCAAGGCCACATCCACAAGACTAAAACTGGTGAGTGGAGGTATTACGAGGATGGCGGGTTCTCCTCCCGGGGCCAGTCAGTCTGTACTTCGTTCCACATTCCCAAGGACCTGCTGGAAGGCTTCGTAATCCGGGAGATCCAGAAACGCGTTATTGAGGGGATGGATCGAGAGCGGCTTCAGAAGTTGTTGACACAGAGGATCGCCCAGTACTCCGGACAAGCAGGAAGCCGTAGTCCAGAAGTCGATCGGATCCGCAAGGAACTGTCCGATGTTGAAATGCGATTGGGTAATCTCAAGGACAGCATTGAACAAGGGATTCCCGCCTCGGCTGTCAAAGATCGCTTGGTGAGTCTGGAACAGGCTCGTGCCGACTTGTCCGCTGAAATCTCACGTCGTGAAAGGGCCAAGGTGCCTGAAATTGATATCGTGCAGATTCAAAAGCAGATGGAAGCCCTGATCCTTGGTTTTGATCGGTGCCTGGAGACTGCGCCGGATTTGAAGAAGAGAGAGCTGATTCGAGCGTTTGTCGACCATGTCACGATCGACCAGAAAGCAAGAAAGGCAACGTGTTACATCAACAAGTTGCCCCTGCCAGTTAGCGCCTTACTATGCCGGAGGCCGGAATCGAACCGGCATGGTGTTGCCACCGGGGGATTTTGAGTCCCCTGCGTCTACCAGTTTCACCACTCCGGCATAACGAGGCCTAATATCTTGTACGACGGATCGCCTGTCAAGGTGATATCAAAAAAGAACGGCAGATCCTGAAGACCTGCCGTCGATAGTCTCACCACCTGGCTGACCAACGTGCCCACCGTCGACAGCGCCGCGTCAGAAATGCACCCGCTCGTCGGTCGTATCCCGATCATCCTGCTGGTTGCGGCGGCGCTCGCTGGAAATGCTCCGCCCCCCGCCCGGATGCAGGCTGCATCGCTTGGTCGGCTGGTTATCGGCGGAGAATACCTCCTCGCGCACATTCCGACAACGGTCGGTGGCCAGCTCGCCCGTCTCTATGCAGACATCCGCGTGCACGATTCCCTCCGGTTCTTCGAAATCGGCGATCGGCAGGGTATCGTGGGCAACCATCATGAAGTCGGTCCACACCGGCACCCCGTTCTTGGCGCCGTCCTGGTTCCGGCCGAGCGATGTCTTGACATCGAACCCCACCCAGACCCCGGCGGTGATCTGCGGCGTGAACCCGACAAACCAGTTATCACAGAAGTTGTTCGAAGTTCCCGTCTTGCCGCCCGCCGGCCGGGTGAAACCCCGGTAACGCGCCGCCCGTCCGGTTCCGGCATCGACCACCGACTGCATCAGGCTGACCATGATGTAGGCCGTCTGCTCGGAGAGAACTTCTTCCTTCTGCACCGCCGTGTTGTCCTCCACAACGCTGCCGTAGCGATCGACAATCTTGTGGATCATCTTCGGAGGAATGTGAATCCCCTTGTTCGGGAACGTCGTGAAGGCCGATACCAGCTCCAACGGGATCACTTCGCCGGTTCCCAGCGCCAGCGACGGCGACGGCTGCAGCGGCGTGGTGATACCCATGCGCTTGGCATAGAAGATCGCCTGCTCGGGCTTGATCTTCAGCAGGAGGCGGATCGCGACTAGGTTCCGGGACATCCGAATCCCATCGCGAAGCGTCATCGGTCCCATAAACTTGTCGTCGAAATTGTGCGGTCGCCACTGGCTCGATCCTGGAATATCGAGGACTATCGGCAGATCGTCGATAATCTCCGTCGTGCGGAAGCCGTTGTCGATCGCGGCCGTATACACGAAGGGCTTGAACGCCGACCCCGGCTGCAGCACCGCCTGAGTCGCGCGGTTGAATTTACTGTCCGCAAATGACCGCCCGCCTACCATCGCCAGCACATCCCCGGTTTCATTGTCGATCGCGATAAACGCCCCCTGGACTTTCTTGTGCCGCCGCACCGGCCGTCCAAAGGCATCGGTGGTATCGGCGAGAACCTCGGTGTAGTCGGGGTTATCGAGCGAGAAGGTGCGCTCGATTCGAGCCCGCAGGGAATCGACTTTGCGTGCCAGCGCCTCTTCGGCGGCCCGCTGCAGTCGGACATCGAGCGACGTGAACACTTTCAGGCCGCCGGAGTAGAGCATGCTCTCGCCGTAGCGGTCGAAGATGTACTGCCGCACCTCTTCGGTGAAGTACGGGGCGTCGCCGGCGTCTTCTTCCGGCGGATTCACCGCCAGTGGCTGGTCCTTGAGCGAGTCGTACTGCTCGCGCGAGATACCGCCGAAGGTGTAGTAGGAATAGAGGACGCGGTTGCGGGCCTTGAGAGCACGATCCGGATATCGGAACGGCGAGTTGGTATTGGGCGCCTTGAGCATCCCGATCAGAACAGCGCAATCGCTGACTGTCAGCTCGGGAACGTTCTTGGTGAAAAAGGCATTTGAGGCTGCCGCAATTCCGTAAGCACCGTGACCGAAGTAGTACTGGTTCAGGTACATCTCGAGGATTTCCTGCTTCGAATAGGTGCGTTCGAGCTTGATGGCGGTCAGCGCCTCCTTGAATTTGCGGTCGAGCGTCTGCTCCCGATTCAGAAAGAGCATGCGGGCGAGCTGCTGGCTAATGGTCGATGCCCCGCCTTTGATATCCCAGCTCACGATATTGGAAACGGCCACGAAAATCACGCGGCGAAGGTTCATCCCCCAGTGGTCGTAGAACTTCCGGTCCTCGGACGCCAGCAGCATATTGACCAGGTCAGAAGGTATTTGTTCGAACGGGGTCAACACCCGGTTCTCGCTGAAGAATTCCTTGAGGAGAGTACCGTTGCGGTCGTAGATCTTCGTCTTGAGGCTGGGTTCGATATTGTGCAGCTGCTCAAACGAAGGGAGATCGGACTGGTAGACCCGGTAGGTCTTGTACGCGGCGACGCCCCCGAGGACAACGGTGAAAACGACCAGGCCGATAATGATATTGCGGAGCCGGTCGCGACGAAACTTACTCTGGTTGACCGATTTAGCCATACTTGTTAATAACAGTCGATATCTGCAATCCCGTCAAGCTAAAACAAATTCCTGCTTGTTCCTGAATCGCCCGCATCGTTAATTGTGCCTCACCCGGAGCGGTTTCAGGCGCCCGCCCGGGCCGCTAACTGTCCAACTTTATATGTCGATACGGTTATAAAGATGCAAACCGAGGAGAACGAGTTGAACCAGCCTTCCGACAGCCCGGCTGTCCAGCGCGAATTCGAACGCCAGTGGAAAGAAATCACCCGGGGGACCGTCGACATCCTCCCCGAAGGGGAGTTTGCTGAGCGAGTGAAGCGCTCTATTCGCACCAATACGCCGTTGCGGGTGAAACAGGGCTTCGACCCGACCGCCCCCGACATCCACCTCGGGCACACCATAGGTATACGCAAACTCCGCCAGTTCCAGGATCTCGGGCACCAGGTTGTGCTGATTGTCGGCGACTACACCGCCATGGTCGGCGACCCCTCCGGCCGATCGGCCACACGCCCGCAGCTCGAATACGATACGATCATGAAGAACGCGGAAACCTACCAGCAGCAGTTCTTCAAAATCCTCGATAAGCCGAAGACCGAAGTGCACTTCAACGGCGAGTGGTTCAAGCAGATGTCCTTTGCCGACGTCATGAACCTGGCGATGAAATTCACCGTCGCCCGCCTGCTCGAACGTGACGATTTCGAGAAGCGCTTTAAAGGTGGGATTCCGATCTCCATCCACGAGTTGTTCTACCCGCTCATGCAGGCATATGATTCGGTGGCGATTCGCGCCGACGTGGAACTAGGCGCAACCGAACAGAAATTCAATCTCCTGGCCGGACGGACAATTCAGGAAGCCTATGGCGTGGAGCCGCAGTGCGTTCTAACCCTGCCGGTACTGGTCGGGATCGACGGCGAGAAGCGGATGTCCAAGTCAATCGGCAATTACATCGGGATCGATGAATCGCCGCGTGAGATCTTCGGCAAAGTGATGTCCATCCCCGACAATCTGATCGCCTCGTACCTCACGATGGCGACCGACTACCCTGCCGATGAAGCGGCTGCGCTCGTTGCCCGGCTGTCTGAACCGGGAGTTAACCCAATGGAAGTAAAGAAGATATTGGGCGTGCGGCTGGTCGACATGTACCAGCAGCCGGGGGATGGCCAGCTGGCCCGGGAAGAGTTCGAACGCGTCTTCTCGCAGGGCCACCTGCCGGATGACATGCCCGAATGCACGCCCGCCGAGCTAAAAGCATGGGAGATTGATCCTGATCGAATCTACCTGGTGCACCTCATGGCGAAAGCTGATCTGGCCAAGTCCAACAGCGAGGCCCGCAAGCTCATCCAGGCCGGGGCCGTCACCCTCGAGGGTGAGCGGATCAGCAATCCCGACCACGAGTTCGGGTTGCCGCAGACGGGGGAGATAGTCCTCAAGGTCGGCAAGCGCCGCTTTCTGAAACTGCGCCGGTAATCATCGGGCACTTTCAGTTCGATCTATTGTAGTATACTCAGAAAGGATTATGACCTGTCGGATCGGAAATCACCGACGGGCAGATGCCGTGAGAAGACTGTTCCTACTCTTAGTCGTTGCCTCGATCTCGTTGATCGGCTGCACCGCATACGCCACCGGCGGAGGTTTTGCCCAGGAGCCGGCCCCCGATAACCCGGGAATCGACCGTCCTGTGGATCTCCCCCTGATCGAGCTCGGCGACCGCATCGACCCCATGGCTTACAGCTACTATGTCGACGCCGTCATTTACGAGGCCCAGGGGAATGCCTATCAGGCCACCGAGAGCTACCGCAAGGCCCTCCGTTTCTACCCTGAGTCTTACGAGATCCGCTTCTCGCTCAGTGAAAACCTGTACCGCATGCAGCGATTCGACGATGCGCTGATGGCGCTCGGTCCGATCAAACCGGCAGATGCCGATGTCTGGGAACTGCGCGGCGATATCTACCGCGGTTCGGGCCAGATCGATTCAGCCGTGCATGCGTACCGCCGCGCGGTCGAGCACGATTCTTCGCGATTCGAACTGTACTCCTTCCTCGCCAGTAGCTACGCGCGCGATGGGGAGCTACAGGATGCCCTTTGGGCGTTCGAGAACCTGGCCCGGCTTGACCCTGAGAACTACGCCGTCTGGTACGAAATCGGCCGGATTCACTTACACCTCGGCCACGTCGACCAGGCTGAAGCGGCGTTCGGACGTTCGGCTTCACTCCGGTCGGATGCGTTTAATGTCATGTCCCTGATCGGCCTCGGGGAGATTCTTGAGTCCAGAGAGAAGTTCGACTCGGCCTTGACCGTATACCAGAGAGTCGTGGCCGTTGACTCCGCCAATATCGTGGCGCACAGAAACCTCGCGGCCGTTTATGTCCGGCTCGACTCCTTGGGCCGGGCGGCAGAACACGCCCGACTGGAGACCCGTTTCTCGCCCCTGGACCGTCAGGCCTCACGGCGACTGGGAATGCTCTACTTCTTCCTCGACTCGCTTTCGGCGGCCGATTCGGTATTCACCGCTCTGGTAAACGGGGGAGAGCGCCATCCGGCCAACCATCAGTACCTCGGGCGAATCGCTCTTCGCCAGGATCAGCCCGACCGTGCCGTGAACGAGTTCCAGCAGGTGCTGGCGCTGTCCGATTCATCCTGGGAGAGCTGGGCCGAGCTCGGCGCGGCATATCGGGCCGCGGAGAACAGGACGAAAGAGATCGAAGCGTACCGAACCGGGCTGAGTCAAACCCAAGGTGACCGTGATGGCGCCCACCGGCTCATGATGGCCCTCGGATCGGCGTACGAGCAATCCGGGAAGTTCGACAGCGCCCTGGCGGTCTTTGAGGATCTCGTTGCCCAGGCTCCCGAATACGACATGGCTCTCAACTACCTCGGCTACATGCTCGCGGACTCCGGGCAGCGCCTGGACTATGCCCGGGAACTAATCGAGCGAGCGCTCAAGATCAGCCCGGAGAACGCCGCCTACCTCGACAGCTATGCCTGGGTGCACTACCGCCTGGGCAACTTCAATGAAGCCCGGGAGTACATGGAACGTGCGGTTGCGCTTGACAGCGACCCGACAATGTTCGATCATCTGGGCGATATCTATCAGGCTCTGGGAAATACTGAGGAAGCGCGGCGCTGGTGGCAGAAAGCACTCGAACTCGATCCGGACAACATGGCCGTCAAAACAAAGCTCGGCCGGTAGGTCTTACCGCCGTTGCGGTCGCACTGGCCGCGGTCGCGGTGATTCTCTCCTGCGCCGAGGTGGCGCCACCGCCGGGCGGCGAGGCTGATGAAGCCGGTCCGTCGCTGCTGACTGTTATCCCCGCCAACGGATCGACCAATGTCCCCCCGACTGATCGGGTCGTCCTGCAGTTCTCAGAACGGGTGGTCGAACCCCGGGCCGGCAAAGCCTTCTTCATTTCCCCCCGGTTCGCCGAGGAACCGCGCGTGCGCTGGCACGGCGACCGGATCGAGATCATTTTCCCCGACAGCATCCAGCCCGATCAGACGTACATCATTTCCCTGAGCAGTACGATCACCGACCTGCGCGGCAATCGCTTCGACAGCGCCGGCACGATCGCCTTCTCCACGGGTGCAACGCTCGATTCCGGCCGGGTGTCCGGGACTGTGATGAACAACCGCTCTCCCATGACCGGGCTGCTCGCCGCCTTGTACGAGATGGATCTTTTCGCCGCCGATTCGGTGATCTGGGACAGCCTTCCGCCGACCTACCTCACGACGACCAACCAGCAGGGCCGGTTCAGCTTCGCGTACCTCCCCGATCGCGAGTACCGCCTGGTCGTCTTCCAGGATCGCAACGGCAACGAACGGTTCAATCCGGGTCGGGAGGCTTTCGCCCTGCCCGACCGCCCCATCGCGGTCAACGGACCGCTCCCGCTCACCGACCTCCGCCTCAGCATGACGAGCGAGGACACCACATCCGCCGGTATTTTGTCGGCGACCTTCACCGCCGACCGCTTGCTGCGGATCCGCACGGTAAGGGCCATTCCGACCGCCTTCCTCGCCGCCAATCCGTCGAATATGGTTCTCCGGCCTCTCGCGGACACCACTCAGGCCGTGAGGGCCCGGAGCATCCTCGAAACCGAAAGAGATTCATCAGCGACTCTCACGGCCTGGTTCGGTCGCCCCGACACCGGGCAGTATCGGCTCGAGGTCACCTTCGATCCGGAACGGCCCGCACTGATCCAGGATACGATTGCGATCGGCTATCCCGAGGACCGGTCAAGGCCGACGATCGTCGCATTCACTCCTGACCAAGGATCGCATTTCCTACGCGACCTCGATCCGACCATAACCTTCAGCGAACCGCTCGACACCGCCGCGATCACACCTGAGACCTTTGTCTTCTGGCGCGAGCCGGATTCGATTCAGGTGCCGGTGGGTTGGTCCTGGCGTGATCCTTTCCGCATCGGGTTTGAGAAGGAAAGCCTCAAGGAAGGGGAGTCGTACCGTGTGAGCGTGACCGAATTCGAACTGCGTGACCCGGCCGGCAACACGGTCGGCGACTCTCTACGAGAATACCGGTTCAGCACGCTCAATGTCGACTCGCTCGGATCGATCGCCGGGACCATATCCGTGGAACTCACCGACCTCCGCACCGCCCCGATCATGCTTACGTTTCGCCGGGTGGGGAAGACCGAAAGCTACACGTTGCGCGCGGTGGGCACTTCATTTGTCATCGATGTACCCGCGGGCGACTACCTGCTCTCCGGCTTCATCGACACCGATCTCGACGGCGTGCTGTCGCTGGGATCGCTCCATCCGTACCGGTTCGCCGAAACCCAGGCCTCCCTGGTCGATACCGTCGAGGTCCGGGCGCGCTTCGAAACCGCCGGCTCCGAGCTGATTTTCCGGTAGCCCCCTGGCCGGGTCTCCGCACCGCATGCGATCCCGGCAGTAATGCGATCCCCCTCCGCTGCCGACAATCTCCGATAGGAGAAGTGTTCACCAAAACCAGGGACGGCCTGTCGCATGCAGCAAACTTACTGGCGCCAAATCGACCACATCATCGGCCCGGCCACAAAGGATCAGTTTGACCGGCTGGGCCAGCAGAAGACACGGGATCGAATCGAGGAATTCGTCCTCGCCCACAGCACCGAATCCACTCGCCTGCTTGATGCCGGGTGCAACACGGGGGCCGAGGGTTACCGCTTGTTCCAGAAGCGCTTTCCCGGAACTTACATCGGGTTGGACAGCAACCCCAAAGCGCTCGTGTACGCCATGGTCAACCTCAACGGATACCCGGCGTCGGTCACGCTGGCCGATGTCGGTGAAATCCCCTTCGCCGACCGCAGCTTTGACCTGGTCTTATCCAAGGATGTGATAGAGCACGCCGCCCACTACGAGCCTATCGTACGGGAACTGGCCCGGGTCTCGCGCGGATACGTGATCCTCTCGATGTTCATCCGAATGCACGACCAGCCGGACTGCATCCACCAGGAGCCGCAGGGATTCCACCACAACCGGTACAACCGGGGAGGTCTCTACGCCCTGATGCAGGAGTGTGGTTTCGGCCCGCCCAGAATAATCTACGACAGCCCGGAACTCCGCCACGGCCAGTTTCAAGACGAGGTCCTGGTGTTCCGTCGCGAAGGCTGATGGTTCCCCACGTGGAAATAGAAACGGGCGGGAAGAACTTCCCGCCCGTGTTCATATGATTCCGGAAATCACTGACGTACAGACTTACTGCTGCTGCGGAACGCCCCAAACCTGAACCTGCACGCGGCGGTTGGCCGACGCGGCGCTGCGCTCGTCCGGCATGGAGGCCGGCTTCGTCTCGCCGTAGCTGACGACAAACGAGCGGTAGGGAGCCACGCCGCACCGATCGGCGAGGAACAGCTTCGTCGCCTCGGCGCGCATTTGGCCAAGCATCATGTTGTACTTCGTCGAGCCCGTCTGATCGGTGTGGCCGGCAATCGTCACGACAGAACCGGGGTTCTGTTCCAGACGGTCGCAGGCCTCAAGCAGGGTCTGTTCGGCGGTCGGGTTGATCTCGTACTGATCGAAATCAAAATTCACCACGCCGTCGAAGAGAATCTGGTAGTTCTCGAAGCCTGCCGCCTTGTTGATCGCCATATCGGCTTTCTCCGACAGCTCCTGGCTGAGGGTTTCAAGGCGGGAAATCTGCTCCTGTTGGGAGGTCAGATCCGACTGCAGCTGGCCGACCTGCTGGGTCGTGCGGGCCTCGGATTCGGACACCTGCTGCTGCACATACTCTTTGTTCACGCCGCAACCGGCCGCGAGCAACAGGCTCAGACCAAGAACCGATGTCATGAGTACCTTCATACGGTTAATCCTTTCGCATGAGATTTGAGTCCGTTATCCGCTTGCAGTCCGATTCGTATGATCCTTAAGTATCCTAACTTCCGCTTCCCCGCGCAAGAAAAAAGTGGCTCCACTTTGGGCGCAGAACCTGTCACTGCTTGATGCCGCCGGCCGTAATGCCGGACACAATCTGTCTCTGCAAGAACACAAACAGCACCAGAATGGGCAACACCGCGACCGCCGAACCGGCCATCAGGTGTTGCCAGTCAATCGCTTGCTGCCCCTGATAGTGTGCCAAACCAACGGGGAGCGTGCGAAGTTCCTCACGTGATACGAAAATGAAGGGAAAAAGAAAAGAGTTCCAGTTCGTAAAAAACGCCTGAATCGCCAGCACCGCCAGCGCCGGCTTGCACAGAGGCATGACCACGGTGAGCAAAATCCGGGCCTCTCCGGCCCCGTCGATCCTGGCCGCCTCCTCCATCGATGGGGGGATGGCCTCCAGGTACTGCTTGACCAGAAATATCCCTATCGGATAGACCAGCCAGGGGAGAATCAGCGCCCAATAGGTGTCGTACATACGGGTCTTCAGCATAAGCACATACAGCGGCACAATCAGGATATGGGCCGGAATCATTAGGACCAACACCACCGTGGCGAAAAACGCTTTCATCCAGAACCCGGCCCTGCGGGCCAGCACGTACGCCACCATAAAGCAGAAAATGATGTTGCCGAGGGTGACCACCGCCGCCACGAACGCCGAGTTGAACAGGTACCGCCCGATACTGCCGGAGACGAAGAGGTCGGTGAAATTGCCGAGGGTGAAGTCCCCCGTGAAGAGGCTCCCGAGCGCGATCGATGATCCCGGCGACATAAACGCCACCCGGAACATCCAGGCCAGCGGAAAGAGCATGATCACCAGGACCACGCCCAGCACCAGATAGCGTCCGGCTGCACGAATGATCGTCCTCACCATAAGGACTGCCTCCGCCGGAGCAGCGCAAACTGCAGGATCGAGAACAGGGCAATGATGACGAACAGAACATACGCGGCCGCCGAGGCATACCCGAACTGGAACGCCGTCGTCAGTCCGGTTTCGTACACGAAGTACACCATCGAGGCGGTGTCGAATTTCCCCTTGGTCATCACGAAAATCTCGATAAACACCTGGAACGACTTGATCGAATTGATCACGAGGATGAACAGAGCCACCGGCCGCAGCAGGGGGAGAGTGATCGAGAAGAACTGCCGCAATTGCCCCGCACCCTGGATGCGAGCCGCTTCGTATAACTCCTCCGGAATGGACTTCAGGCCGGCCAGGAATATGAGCATGTAGTAGCCCACTGCCATCCAGACATCCATCGCCATGATCGCATACAGCGCCGTCCCTTCGTTGTACAGCCAGCCGTGCTGCGGCGGGGTCACGCCAACCATCTCGGCCAGCGTGGCGATGTATCCGCCCCGCTGGTAGAGGTTGGTGAAGATCAGGGCGATGACGACGATCGCGGTGATCGACGGCATGAAGAAGCCGGCGCGGAACAAACCCCGGCCGGGAAACTGTCGGTTCACCAGCAGCGCCATGCCGAGCGCGAGAATGGTCGTGACCGGAACCGTCCCGAGCACAAATACCAGAGTATTCTCGATCGACGATCGGAATGCCCCATCCTGCAGGAGCGACCGGTAGTTGTCGAAGCCGACCCAGGTCCAGTCGCGGGCAACCAGGCGGTAATCGGTAAACCCCATGACCAGGGAGTAAACCAGCGGAAACAGCCAGAACACCAGGAAGCTGAGAATCCAGGGGGAAAGGAGGATTAGGGCAGTCAGCCGCGATTGACTCATCTGAGACCCTTGAGTTCCTCGATTTTATACCGCGCCTCAAGGAGCGCATCCCCCGCAAGGTGCGAGCCGAAAATCGCGTCCTCGACCGCCTTCTCGAGGATATCCTCGATGTACACCCAATCGGGATCGACCGGCGGGTGTTCGGCGGTGCGGATCGCCGCGATGAAAGTCTGAAGGTGGAGGCTGGACGAAAAGTAGGGGTCATCCTGGGCCGCAAGGCTCGATGGGTTCGCCGAGCGGTTCGCCTTGCAAAACTTCACCTGGTTTTCCGGCGAAGTCACGAATCGAATCAGCCTCATCGCCGCGTCCTTGTTGTCGCTGTCCTTGCTGATCGCAAGGTACTCCCCGCCCAAAAACGACCGGCCGGGATACGTCGGGCCGGGCACAAACGTCGACAGCAGGTTGGTCTTCCGGTTCTCCAGTTCGATTCGCTTAAGTAGCCAGTCGCCCGAGATGATAAACCCTACCTTGCCGTCGAGGAAAGCATCCTCGATCCCGCGCTGCGTGTCCACGTACCCGGCGGAATCGTGCAGCTCCTGGTACGTCCGCAGCGCCTGCACGGCCTTGGATGACGCCACAACACACATCGAGCCGTCATCGGAAAATATCTGGGCGCCGGCCGACCAGAAGAACGGGAGATACTTCTTGTAGAGGCGGTGTTTCTCGGCCGTATTGGAGCCCCAGCCGTACAGGTTCGAACCGAGCGCCTGGATCCTCTTTGCCGCATCCTTGAGCTGAGCCCAGTTGATCGGGTAGAAAGCGGTGTCGAAACCCGCCCGGGTGAGGAGGTCCCGGTTGCCGAACAAGACCCGGGTGCCGAGAATCCACGGGCAGGCATAGACTGCACCCTTATAGGTGGAAAGCCCCCAGCCCTGGAACTGCGCACTGTCGACAGATACCATCGGGCCGATATCGGCCAACTGGTCATTGGCGGCGAACTGGGCAATCCAGTCGGATCCCAGTTCCACGACATCGGGAGCGGTCCCCGAGGAAAAGGCCAGGACGATCTTCTCGTGACCGTTCGCCCAGGTAAGATCGGTCAGTTTGACCTTGATATCGGGATTGGCCTTCTCGAAATCGGCCACCATGCTTTCGATCACCGGTTTGACGGCCGGATCGGTCCAGAATTGCCACCACTCGATCGTGGTCGCCGCGCCGGCCGCGCCGGCCAGAAACGTGACTGCCAGAACTGCTATAATCACTGCCTTCATGAACATCCTCTGCTGGGAATCCTGTCGCTGCATCCTTCACGATAGATGCGAAACGACCACGGTTGGGTCAACTTAAAATCTTTTTGTTGCATGCCACGGATCCGCCGGCTTTGTTGCGACGTGGCGTTCGTGATCACCCTCATACTCGCTCAGGCTGCCGTACCCGCGTGGTTCGACACGGGGAAGACCGTAACCCTCATAGGGGCGGTCATATCGATCATCATCGTTCTTTATACGACGTACCATCGCAAAAGTCGCGAGCGCTATCGCATGCGGGAGATCTCCGGCCTGCGGGCAGTGGAAGAAGCCGTCGGCCGGGCGACCGAAATGGCCCGGCCCATCCTCTACACCCCCGGCTGGGGGGGTGACATTCAGCGGCCGACCACGATCGCCTCGCTCAATATCCTCAGCCATGTCGCGGAGAAAGCGGCCCAGTATGACTGCAAGCTCATCTTTCCGACCCATGACCCGGTGATCATGACGGTGGCGCAGGAGGTCATGCGCGAAAGCTACGCCCGGGCCGGCTTTCCCGACCGCTTCCGGGAGGACAGCGCCTTCTACGTCAGTTCGTCACAGTTCGGCTATGCCGCCGCCGTCGAAGGGCTCATCAGCCGCCTGAAACCGGCCTCGGTCTTCCTGCTGGGGACGTTCGAGGCCGAGTCGCTGATCCTCGCCGAAACAGGGAATATCAATAAGAGCATCCAGATCGCCGGGACCGATTCGACCATTCAGCTTGCCTTTTTCATCGTCGCCTGCGACTACGTCCTGATTGGCGAGGAGCTGTTCGCCGCCTCGGGCTACCTGTCGGAGGATCCGTCGATTCTCGCCTCGGTCCGCGCGCAGGATATCCTGAAGGTGATCGTCGCCATCCTCTTCGTAGCGGCTGTCCTCTGGGCATCGTTCGATCCCGACAGCACCTGGTGGAGGTTCTGATGCAACGCCGCCTGCCGCAAATCATCGCCTTTGTGTTCGGCGTCGTCATGTTCCTCCAGTACTTCTCCACCCACCCGGTCGCCAGAGGCATCAACGCCGCCGTGCTGGTTGACTTCTGGCAGATCATCTTTGCCTTCGCGCTGATAGTCGGTGTGATCACCTTCGTGAAAACCACTACCACCGGCATCAATCGCGCCGCAGACTGGCCCTATCGCCTGATATCGCTGGCCGGCGTGATCGTCATGCCGGCGTTCGCGATTATCTGGGGGATCAAGGCCGAATCCCCGTTCATGTGGGTGTTCGAGAACATCCAGGTGCCCCTCCAGTCAACCGTCTTTGCTCTGCTGGCGTTCTTTGTCGCTTCCGCATCGTACCGCGGCTTTCGGGCGAGGTCGATTCCGGCCGCGGTTCTCCTCGGCGCCGCCTTTATCACCGTGCTGAGCCGATCATCCCTCGAAGCCTGGTATCCGGCCGCTCTTGACAGTTTCGCCGAGTGGGTGCGTGATTACCCCTCGATGGCCGCCCGCCGCGCGATTCTGATCGGCATCGGCCTCGGTTCACTGACCACATCATTGCGGGTGATCCTCGGAATCGAGCGCACGTGGCTGGGAAAGGAAGCGAAATGAAACTCGAGGGACGCCACTGGATCTTCCTCGGGTTGTTCGCCGCGGTGTTTATCGCGATGGCCCTCAATCTCGGCCTCGATGTTGCCGTGTCCGGCGACACCCAGGGAATGTACGAGTTCATCGACACCCTTTCGCCCGGTTCGACCATTATTGTCTCGTTCGACCACGAAGCCTCGGCGCTGCCCGAAATCCGTCCCCTCGCCCTCGCCGTGCTTCGGCACGCCTTTTCGCGCAACGTCCGGGTGATCGGGACCGCACTCCTGGCCGAAGGCACCGGGGTCGGCTACCGGCTCATGCAGCAGACGGCCCGCGAATTCGGCAAGGACTACGGCTCCGATTGGGTCTACCTCGGATTCAAGCCGCAGTACATCGCCGCCATTCTCTCGATGGGTGAGTCGTTCTCCCGAACCTACCCTGAAGACTACCTCGGCCAGGTCTACAGCGATCTGCCGCTGCTCAACGACATCAACACCTACGACGATATCGCCGGGGTGGTCTCGGTCGCCGATGGCTCCCTGACCACCCATTGGATCGAGTACGCCGGCAGCCGCTATAATGTGAAGATCGCGGGTGCGGTCACAGCCGCGATGATCACGACATATGACCCGTACCTGGCTTCGGGCCAGATGGACGCCATGGTGGGGGGACTCCGCGGCGCGGCCGAGTACGAGAAGCTGATCAAGACCGGCGGCGGGGGCGAGCGCGGCATGCTAGCGCAGACCGTTTCCCACCTCTACGTGCTGGCCCTGATCGTCGTCGGCAACCTGGCCTACTTCCTGACCCGCCGCAAACCAAAAGAGGGGAGAGGCTGATGGACTGGGGCACAATCATCGCCGGCCTGCTCACGCTGGCTATCCTGACCTTCCTCTACCGCGATAACCCCGTCTACCGGGTGGCGGAGTCGCTTCTGATCGGGGTGGCAATCGGTTATTTCCTGGTGATCACCTGGACCAACACATTGATGGACTTGCTCTTCATCCCGCTGTTTACCGACGGGCGGCTGCTGTTGATTCTGCCGTTCGTCTTCGGCCTGCTCATGTTCGGCCGCTTCCACCCGGCGACCAAGTCATTGTCGCGGTTATCGATGGCGGTGCTCATCGGGTCCGGCGCCGGCGTGGCGATTCCAGTCATGCTCGAGGCCCGCACAATCAAGCAGATGTCCGCCACCGTCATGCCTCTGCTGGCCTCCTCCGGCATGCCCAACTGGTCGGCGATTGTCGTCATGATCGGCGTGCTCACTACCCTGTCCTACTTCTACTTCAGCCGGGAACACAAGGGGACCCTCGGCCATTCGGCGCGTATCGGCGTGTACTTCCTCATGATCTTCTTCGGCACAACCTTCGGGTACACGGTCATGTCCCGCATGTCGACCTTCATCGGGCGGATGGAGTTCCTGCTGACCGATTTCCTCCGCCTCACCAACTAGGGGAGAGGCCCGGTGAAATGCCCCCGATGCAAAAGCGCCATGGCCGAGCAGAAGCGAACCTTCCACAAACAGCGCAAGTGGCTCTGCCCGAAATGCGGCTTCGTGCGCTTCCAGCAGCCCCGGCCCCCTCGCCGCAAGCCGTGCGGTGAGTAGCACCGTCCCCAATTCTCTTGCTCCTTCTTCCTGCAACACGTTGTATATTGATGCGTACCATTAACTAACTGCTCCCTCGCATTGACTGACATGGATATTCGAATCGGAACCTCGGGCTTCAGTTTTGAAGATTGGCGCGGCACCTTCTACCCGGCGACGGTCGACAAGGGGAAGATGCTTGATTTCTATGCCCAGCACTTCCCGACGGTAGAGATCAACTCGACCTACTACCGCATCCCCCACCCGGCCATCATGAACAACCTCGTCAAGAAAGTGCCGCCGGGGTTCGATTTCCTGGTCAAAGTCCCCCAATCGTTCACCCACCGCCGGACAGATCTTGACGACGACGTCGCCAAGTTCCTGCAGGCCATCGAGCCGATGGAAGCCTCGGGGACTCTTTCCGGCCTCCTGGCCCAGTTCCCGTACTCCTTCCGCTTCAGCCCCGACAGCCTCGATTACCTCGCCATGCTGAAGAACGTCCTAACCCCCCGCCCGTTGTTCGCGGAATTCCGACACGAAAGCTGGGTCAACCGGACTATGTACGACCGTCTTCGGGCCGACGGGATCGGCTACGTTTGTGTCGACGAACCGGATCTGCCCCATCTGATCAAACCCGACCTCTTCGCCACCGGCCCGATCGGGTATATCCGGTTTCATGGCCGCAACGCGGAGAAATGGTGGGACGGCGGCCCGCTGCGATACGACTACAAGTACTCGGAAGAAGAGCTCCAGAGGTGGAAAGAGAAGATTGATAAACTGGCAACCAAGGGGCAGGTACAGAAGATGTATCTCTTCTTCAACAACTGCCACCTCGGTCAGGCAGCCGCGAATGCCTTCGACATGAAGCGCCTTCTCGGTCTTTAATGCAAGCCGAAGGGCTTTTTTGTTGACGAGCCCCAAAGAGAAGTTGTATCAACGTCAGATAAGAAACTGGGTGAGAAGAATGTATCTGAAACTCGACCGGGTCCGCAAAGAGTACGACGGTAAGGTGGCGGTCAACAGCCTGTCGCTGGAGGTTCCCCGCGGTGTCATTTATGGCATCATTGGACCGAATGGAGCAGGGAAGACCACCACAATTCGCATGATCATGAACATCACTGTGCCCGACTCGGGGCAGGTGCTGTTCGAGGGCAAGCCGATCGGTCCCGATTTCAAGAACCGGGTCGGCTACCTGCCCGAAGAGCGCGGGCTGTACAAGAAGATGACCCTCGAAGAGGTCATCGTCTACATGGCCGAACTGAAGGGCGCCGATCGGGCGACAATACTCCCGCGTATCGACCCGTGGCTGCAACGCATGGATCTCGGCGCCTACCGCCTGCGCAAGGTGGAGGAGCTGTCCAAGGGAATGGCCCAGAAACTCCAGTTCATCACGACGGTTATCCACGAACCGGAAATCGTCATTCTGGACGAGCTCTTCTCGGGCCTTGATCCGGTGAACACGGAACTCGTGAAGAACATCCTGCTGGACATCAAGCAGTCCGGCCGCACCATACTCTTCTCAACTCATGTCATGGAGCAGGCCGAGAAGCTGTGCGACCACGTCTGCATGATCGCCGGCGGCGAGAAAGTGCTCGACGGGCGGTTGAGCGAGGCCAAAGCGCGCTTCGGGACAAACTCGATGCAGCTGGTGATCGACGGCAACGGCCGCTTCATCGGCACGCTCCCGGGCGTCAAGCAAATGACCGAGTTCAACAACTACATCGAAGTCGTCATGAACGACGGCGCTGATTCAAACGCCATTCTCCGCGCCGTCGCCGAGCAGGTCACGGTCCTCCGCTTCGAAGTGGTCGAACCGTCGCTCTACAATATCTTCATCCGCCTGGCCGGCGGCAAAACCGAACAAACGGTGGATGATGCGGAGGTGGCCGGTGCATAAATTCTGGGTAATCTTCAAGCGCGAGTACGCGCAGGTCGTGCACAAGCGTTCCTTCATCATCGGCGTGCTCCTGACGCCGGTGCTCATGGCCGGCTTCACTCTCCTGCCCATGCTCCTGGCCGACACGGGCCTGTCCGAACCCCAGTCGCTGGTCATCCTGGACCAGAGCAATATGGGCGTCGGCGAAGACCTCCGGGCCAAACTGGCCGACTCGAAACTCGATGACTCAGGGCGTCCCCTGTACGACATCCGATCGGTCGTTGCCCTGGATCCGCTTGATGCCGCCGCCTACAACCGGCTGTACGACTCCTTGGCGGCCGCTATTAATGATGAAAAACTCAAGTACTTCGTGGTGATCCGGCCCGAACCGCAGGCCTCCGATACCGGTCTCTTCGCGGTGAGCAATTCAACCAACTTCCGGGCGCTTCGGGCGATCGAGGATGCCGCCTCCGACCTGCTCTCCTCGGTTCGGCTCCAGGAGTCGAGCATTAACCTCGGCGTCGATTCCGTGCTGAATCTGACCCGCCGCCTGGACCTGCAGATCCGTGACGCCAAGGGGGAGTCGATGCCGTTCGAATACAAGTATTTCGGCGCGATTATATTCGTCATGCTTATGTTCGGCATGATTATTGGCTACGGCCAGCTGGTGATGCGGAGCGTGATCGAGGAAAAGGGCTCGCGCATCATGGAGGTGCTCGTCTCCTCCGTAAGCCCGCTGCAGCTCATGCTCGGCAAGATTCTCGGCCTCGGCGCCGCGACATTCACCCAGGTAGCGATCTGGGTCGTCCTCGGCGCGGTGCTCTATGTGTTTCGCGCTTCGATGAGTGTCGATCCCTCAATCGACCGCATCCTGTTTAACCCCGTCATCATTGTCTCGTTCGTGCTGTTTCTCGTCTCCGGCTATCTTATGTATTCCACTCTGTTCGCCCTGCTCGGCTCGATCGTCAATTCGGAGAAGGAGGCCCAGAGCTTCGTGTTCCCGATAACCATGTCGCTGGTCCTGCCCATGATGGTCGGCATCAGCATCGTCCAGGAACCGAATTCGACATTGGCGCTCGTGCTGTCCTACATACCGTTGTTCACTCCTACCATGATGATCATGCGGGTGATTTTCATTGCCCCCACCCTGACCGAGTACTCGCTGTTCAGCGGTATAGTCGCGCAGGCAGCCCTCGGATTCCTGCTGGTGTGTGTGACCACCGCCGGGATCATCTGGCTGACGGCAAGAATCTTCCGTATCGGGATTCTCATGTACGGCAAACGTCCGACGCTCCCTGAAATTGTCAAATGGGTCCGCTATCAATAGTAATGGTGCCACTGGAGGACATCTGCTGAGGTTATGGTAAAGCGCAAGACACTCCCCAACGTCCTGATCATGCTGGCGGCCTTCGTGTTCTTTTCCGCCAACACGGTCTATTTCCTCGAAGCCGAGGACAAACCGGGACTCTCGCCCATGGCGAGCAACTACCAGTTTGACTTTTCCACCATGAAGAATGGACCGCGCCTGAACATGAAAGCCGCCATCCTTGTGGATTACGAAACCGGGTGCGTGTTGTGCGCGAAGAATGCCGACGAGGTCCGGCCGATCGCATCGATCAGCAAGCTGATGACCGCCATGGTGCTGCTGGACCACGGTGTCGACCTGAATAAGACCATGACCATCACCCAGGAGGATGCATATCAGTCCTCGCGGTCGCGGCTGCGCGTCGGGTATGAGCTGAGTGTGAAGGATCTGCTCCATGCCGCGCTGATGAGTTCCGACAACCGGGCGGCCCGGGCCATTGCGCGAGCCACCTCCGGCTCGATCGAGGAATTTGCGAAAGAGATGAACCGCAAAGCCCGAAAACTGGGTCTCTTGGACACCTACTTCATAGAACCGACCGGGCTCTCCGAACACAACGTTTCGACCGCCCACGATGTCGCCAAAATGCTTCACTACGCGTACGATTACCCGCTCATCCGGGAGATTTCGACCAAGGATGACTACCGGGTAACTATTCGTAACAAGAAGCGCCTTTTCCGCGATCTCAACAACACCAACCTGCTGCTCAACTCGAAATACTCCGTGCTTTCGGGGAAGACCGGCTATATCCGCGAATCCCAATACTGCCTAGCGACACTCGTTCGCGACGGCAATGGCAACCGCATGACAGCCGTGGTCCTCGGTGTACCCGGCGCCAAGATGCGTTTCAAGGAGTGCCGGAAGCTGTTGGAGTGGGGCTTCAGCCACCGCAACGGCCTGCCGACCACACACGCCGCCGCCAAGTCGTAAATGGTGTTTGCAATTCCGGGCGCGGAGCATTATACTCATGCCTCATATGACTAAGCACCCGGATATACTCGTCGTCGGGGCCGGCTATGTCGGCCTGGCAACCGCCGTCTTTCTTGCCGACAAAGGGTACCCCACCACCGTTGTCGAGAAAAACTGCGAGATCGTCGAGGCACTTCGACGCAAACGCCTGCACTTCCACGAACCGACTCTGGCCCGGACATTGAAGAAGGTGGTCGGCAACGGCTTCCTCACGATCATCCAGCCGGAACCTGAACCGTACCAGAAAGCCGACCTCATCTTCATCGCCATCGATTCGGCCAATCGCCGCACCTGGCAGATGCGCCTTGAGCCGTTCGAGCAGATGGCTGGCTGGATCGGCGGGGTCAAACGCCGCGTACCGCCGACCGTCGTCCTCAAATCGACCAACGTCCTCGGTTTCACCCAGCACGTCCGTGATCTGCTCGACAACACCCCCCATGGGAAAGAGGCGAAGCTTCTCGTCAGCCCGGAGTTCCTTCGTGAAGGGCTTGCTCTGGAGGACACGGTCCATCCGTCGCGAGTCGTGATCGGCGCTCTGGAGAAGGGGGACGCTGCGCCACTCGTGAAAATCTACCGGTCAGCCTACCCCGAGACTGTCCCTATCGTGCAGACTGACTGGAAATCGGCCGAGTTGATCAAGCTCGCCGCCAACACCTATCTGGCGTACCGGCTGGCGTTCATACATGAAATCGCCGAATTCGCCCGCCTTGAGGGACTGGAACTCGCGCCGATCCGGCAGGGGATTGGCTTGGACCCGCGGATAGGACTCGGGTACTTCACCCCTGGCCTCGGCTTCGGCGGTTCCTGCCTGCCCAAAGACTGCATGCTCATCAACTCCAATGAATTCAAGGGTAGCTTTGAATTCGAATCGGCCCACACCGCCACTGCCGTAAACAATCGCCTGCTGAAAAACCTGATCGAGCTGCTCGATTCCAAGCTGGGGGGCCTCAAAGGGAAACGCGTAGCGATATTAGGCGCAGCCTTTAAACCGGATGTCGACGACACCCGTGACTCGCGCGCGGTCCGGCTGGCCGAACTGCTCCTGAAAGAAAAGGTGCAGGTTTCGGTGTTTGACCCGCACCTTCACGGCCGGGATATCATTCCCGAAACCGAACTCCCGCTGGCGCCGACTATCGAAACCGCCCTCAAGGGGGCTCACGCCGTGATCATCGGCGCTGCCCACAAGAAGTTTCTGTCGCTGAAGCCGCAGCAGATCGGCGGACTGGTTGTCCATCGGCTGGTGTTCGATTACTTCGGCCTCCTCGATCCCAAGAAGTGGCGGGCCGCCGGCTTCGAGATTGTGAGGTAGGCGATGGCATCACGGGTCGTTCTGGTCACTGGATCATCGGGCACTGTTGGCACCGCAGTTGTACAGGCCCTGGAGAAAGCCGGACATTCGGTCATTCCAATCGATATACGCGGCTCTTACTGGGACAAATCGATCGACCGCCGGACCATTCTCCACGATCTCCGCAAGCCGCTTGTCAGAATCAAGTTGCGGCGAAAACCTGATGTTCTGATTCACCTCGCCGCCAATGCCCGGGTGCACGATCTGGTTCTGCGCCCCCGACTGGCCCACGACAATTACCTCATGACTTTTAACGTGCTCGAATTCGCCCGTAAACAGGGAATCGAACGCTTCTGCTTTTCCTCCTCACGCGAGGTGTATGGCGAATCCAGGCCGGGGGAGAGGCGGCAGGAAGGCTCGACCCATGTCAGCGCGATCAAATCCCCGTACACCGCCTCGAAGTTCGGCGCCGAAGCCCTGATCCATTCCTACGCCCAGTGCTACGGCCTCAAGCCGGTTATTGTCCGCCTCTCTAATGTCTACGGCCGCTACGATGTCTCCGAGCGGGTGATCCCGCTCTTCCTGTACTACGCCCACCGCAACCGGCACATCACCGTCTTCGGACGCGAGAAGGAGCTCGATTTCACCTACATCGATGATTGCGCCGACGGCATCGTGCGGATTGTCGACCGGTTTGACCGGGCGGTCGGGAAGACCTTCAATCTCTCCCGCGGCAAAGGGGAGACGCTGCTCAATCTGGCGACCTGGATCGTGACGGCGCTCGGATCGGAGTCGACTGTCAGCGTCAGCGAGAAACGGGTCGGGGAGATTTCGTCCTTTACCGGGGATATCTCGCTCGCCCGTAAGATCCTTGGGTACAGTCCGAAAGCATCGCTTCAGGAAGGGTTGGCACGCGCAATTCCCTGGTACTTCGAGGCGATCAAGGAACCGCGGATCTATGCCTACCAGCGCCGCGCACTGGCGCACCTGGGCTGGCTGTAATCCCAATCTTCGTTAGAATTTGGATCTGAAGTGGTGCTTGAAGCAGCTTCAAGTGATACTTTAAGGTGAGCCTGTCCCCTAGGTCGGCTCAAATTAGCGAAACAGATTGTACTTGATAATACACCAGACCGCCTTGACCCCGTCTTTCCAGCCGATCTTCTTGCCTTCATCATATGTCCGCCCGTAGTACGAAATCCCGATTTCGTAAATCCGCACCCGGCGCTTGGCCAGCTTGGCCGTGATCTCCGGCTCGAATCCGAACCGGTTCTCCTCAATGTCAATGGACTGAATTAAGTCCCTGCGGAAGACCTTGTAGCAGGTTTCCATGTCGGTCAGGTTGATATTGGTCAGCATGTTGGACAGGAGAGTCAGAAAACGGTTGCCGACATAGTGCCAGAAATAGACCACGCGGTGGGGGCCGCCCCCCTGGAAACGAGAACCGTACACCACATCCGCTTTGTCCTGCTCGATCGGCTCGATCAGCTTGGGGTATTCGTTGGGATCGTATTCAAGGTCGGCGTCCTGGACTAGGACGATATCACCGGTGGCATGCTGGAATCCTGTTTTCAACGCAAAACCTTTGCCGTAGTTGCGCGGCTGGTAGATCACCTGCGCCACAACCGACTCGAGCTTTTCACGAAGGAGGTCGCGGGTGCCGTCGGTGGAAAAGTCATCGACGAGGATGATCTCCTTGTCGGGTACCGGGGAATCGCAAACCCGCCGAACGATCTCTTCGAGAGTGGAGACCTCGTTGTAGACCGGAATGACGATCGATAGCTTCATGGTTACCCCGGTGTTTGCGTCCTATAAGAAATATTATGTTAACTAACCGATAGAATCAAAGCAACCCAAACCCCGAGCCGCCCTGAGACTCAGTCTCGCACTACAATATTGAGAATCCGCCCCTTCACAAAGATCTTCTTCACGATCGTCTTCCCCTCGGTGAAGCGGGTGATCTTATCCCCCGCAAACGCCGCCGCTTCAACTGCCGCCTGATCGGCATCAATCGCCACGCGGATCGTGTCCCGCAGCTTCCCGTTAATCTGCACCGCTATCTCAATGGTATCGCCCACCACGGCATCGGGATCGAACTGAGGCCATTCCGACCGAAACACCGAATCGGTATGCCCGGCCATCTCCCACAGCTCCTCGCACATGTGCGGCATGAGCGGCGCCGCAAGCTGGATGATCTTCAAGATCACGTAGTCGTTGAACTCGTCCCGGATGACCTTGGCGGAATCAAACTCCCGGGTCAATTCCATCAGGGCCGAGATTGTCGTATTGAACTGCAGCCGCTCGTAGTCTTCCGTGATACGCTTGACCGTCTGGTTCAGCTTGATATAGACCTGGCGCTCGAAATCCGACAACTCCTCAGGCTTAAAGTAACGCTTTAAGTTGGGCTTGGCCCCCCGGAGGCTCTCGGCCAGCGGCCAAATCTTGTTCAAAGCGAATTTCTCGACCCCGGTGATCGAGTCGTCGCTCCAGAGAACCTCTCGCTCCGATGGCGCGGTGAAAAACATGGCCAGCCGGGCGATATCGACCCCGTGCTCGTCCATAACCGTGATCGGCGAGACGACATTCCCCTTGGATTTGGACATGACTTCGCCTTTGGCATCCATGACCATTCCGTGGTTGAACATCCGGGTCGCCGGCTCCGGGCAGAATACCCAGCCGATGTCCTGCAGGAACTTGTGGAAGAACCGGAAGTATATAAGGTGGCCGGTGGCGTGCGTCACGCCGCCGATATACAGGTCGATCGGGAGCCACCGCCGCGCCTTTTCCTTGTCAAACGGCGCCTCGGTGTTGTGCGGGTCCATGTACCGCAGATAGTACCAGGATGAGCACACGAACGTATCCATCGTGTCCGGATCACGGTGCGCCGGCCCGCCGCAGCTCGGACACGTGACATTCATGTACTCCTGGACATCGGCCAGCGGCGACCGCCCCTTGGGCAGGTAGTCCTGCACCGGCGGTAGCAGCACCGGCAACTGGTCATCCGGCACAGGAACTTCGCCGCACTTCTCGCAGTGTATAATCGGGATCGGGCAACCCCAGTAGCGTTGCCGCGAGATCGACCAGTCCTTCAACTTGTAGTTTACTTTGGACCGGCCAAACCCTTGCTTTTCACCGTATTGGGTTACCCTCTGGATCGCGTCTTGGCCCATGAGGCCATCGAATTGCCCCGAATTGACCATCGAACCATACTCGGTAAACGCGTCATCCATCTTGCTGAAATCCAGCGTGGTATCCGCATCCGGGTGAATCACCACTTTAATAGGGATACCGTACTTCTTCGCAAAGGCAAAGTCACGGGTGTCATGCGCCGGGACCGCCATCACCGCTCCGGTTCCATAGCCGGCCAGTACATAGTCGGCAATCCAGAGCTGCACGCGTTCGCCGTTGAACGGGTTGATCGCATACTTGCCGGTGAACACCCCGTCTTTCTCGCCGATCGCCGCCCGCTCGATATCGGACCGGGCAAACGCCTTCTTCCGGTACTCCTTGACCGCCTCCGCATACTTGGGCTCAAGGTTCAAACGCTCAAGCAATTCGGACTCGGGGGATATGGCCATGAATGTCACGCCGAAGATAGTGTCCGGACGGGTCGTGAAAATCGGCAGTTTTTCCCCGGTGTCCTCGATCGTGAAATCAATCTCGGCGCCGTACGAGCGCCCGATCCACTCCCGCTGCATCGTCTTGAGGTTTTCGGGCCAACCGGGCAGCTGGTCGAGGTCATCGATGAGGCGGTCGGCGTAGGCGGTTATCTTGAAGTACCACTGGATCTGATCTTTCTTAATCACTTCCGTGCCACAGCGTTCGCATCGGCCGTCCTTGACCTGTTCGTTGGCCAGGACCGTCTTGTCCTCCGGGCACCAGTTCACGAACCCGCGCTTCCGGTAGGCCAACCCCTGTTTGAACAGCTGGATGAACATCCATTGCGTCCACCTGTAGTAGTCGGGCGCGGACGAGTTGATTTCCCGTTCCCAGTCAAACGATACACCGGTCTTCTGGAGAGTCCGGCGTGAAACACCGACATTCTTCTCTGTCCATTCGGCCGGGTGGATCTTCCGCTGGATCGCGGCTCGCTCCGCCGGCAGACCGAAGGCATCCCACCCAAACGGGTGAAGCAGACCCTTGCCGAGCATCAACTGCTGGCGGGCGACCGCGTCACCTATAATGTAGTTACGGAAATGCCCCATGTGGATATCGCCCGATGGATACGCGAACATCTCGAGCTGGTACCACTTGCGGTCAGGATTGGGCAATTCGGGCGCTTCGTGCACACCTTCCGTAATCCAGCGCTCCTGCCACTTGGCTTCGACTTCTTTGTAGGGAAACTTCATCGTTCCGGTCTTCTGACTCCCCATCGTTAAACCTCGCTTGTTGCAGAACAGGGTCGAAAGTAGCAAAATCCCGGGGGGCAAGCAAGGGTTACTTTGCCCGCGACCTAGCCACCCATGTCCGCATACTGCCCACCCCGCAGCCGGTTCCAGAGTCCGGTGCCTCCCGAGAGACCGCCGATCACCCGCGCCTTGGCCGCCTCCATCCGCCGGGGCCACCCCTCCCCCAGCTTGCGCCTGACCGACCCCGCCGTATCCAGACACCACACCCCGTAGCGCCCCCGTGCCAGCGAAATGTCCGGAACCGCCGGGAAACGCGTGGTGAAACCGTGCTCGTATCCCGCCGCTCCCGCCGTCTCGATCACCCGTAAGTCGACCCGGCCGAATGGATAGCTGATCGATGTGACCGGCCGGCCGGTGATATCTTGGAGGATCGACCTGGATCGCTCCAGCTCGTCTTTCAGTCGGTTGTTGTCGCACCGCGCCAGATCGACATGGCTGTGGCCGTGGCTCCCGAACCGGACACCGAGCGAAGCGAGTGCACGAATCTGTTGTCGATCCAGGTGGGGGTCTTTGCGAAACGCGTGGCTGTAGTCCCAGGAGTTGTCCCGCCCGATGTAACCAGTCGGAACGAAGACCGTCGGCGTGAACTTGAATTCTTCCATCAGTTGCGGCAAAGTCTCGGCCAGGTGGCGATAACCGTCGTCAAAAGTGATGGCGATTCCCTTCCCCTCTCCCCCACTTCTCACCGCATCCTCGACAGGGAGAAGCGAACGCCCGTCCTCGCGAAGGGCGCCCAGCAGCAAACGAAAACGTACGGGCGACATGTTGGTCGACCCGTACGTAAATTCTGGAGTCACCTTATGAAACGTCAGGATCCTCGGATGCCCCGATGACTGACCCTCCGCCGTCACTGCCTACCCCCGGATGACCTGGCGCATTTCCGGGCGGGGGACGCGTCCGAGCGTCACAACCGTCAGCTTGGATCGGTCAAACGCCTCGTTGGCAAATTCGATAATCTGCGACTGCGTCATCTGGTCGATCAGCGACAGCGTCTCCGAGAACGGCTGGAACCGCTCAAGGTACAGCTCGTGCCGACCGAGACGGTTCATGCGGCTCGAGGTCGATTCCATCCCGAGCATGATCTGCCCCTTGAGCTGCGCCTTGATCGTGCCCAGCTTGATGGAATCGATCTTGCGGCGCTTCATCCGCTCCATCTCTTTCAGAATGATCTCGAGAGCACCGGCGACATGCGCCTTGTCGGTGCCGATATACGCGCCGAACACACCGGTGTCACGGTAGAAATCGGCGAAAGTGTACACCGAATACGCCAGTCCCTTGGTTTCACGGATCTTCTGGAAGATCACCGAGGACATGCTGCCGCCGAGGTACGAATTGAGCGCCAGCACCGGGGTTTTCACCGGGCTGTCGTAGGCCACCGACGGAAATCCGAGGCAGAGGTGAGTCTGCGATCCGTCCCCCCGAATGAACCTGAACGGAGCCGCTTTGGGTCGGACACCCTCTTCGGCCGTCTGCGCACGCCCGGGAGCGAAACGGAATTTCGCCCGGACCATGTCAACCAGCCGGGCGTGATCGATGTTGCCGGCAGCGGATATGACGACCGAGCCGGCCCGGTAGTGGCGGCGCATGTAGTCGAGGACCTTCGCGCGGGAGAATCCGCTCACGTTTTCCGCACTGCCGAGAATCGGCTGGCCGAGCGGATGCCCGCCCCAGTAGACCGAGGCGAACTCGTCGTGGATGCGGTCCGACGGCGTGTCCCACGCCTCCTTGATCTCCTCGAGAATGACCTGTTTCTCCCGCTTTATGTTCACGGGCGTGAAGGTCGAGTTGCAGGTGATGTCCGCGAGGACATCCACCGCCAGCCCGAGAAATTCGTCGAGCACCCGCACGTTGTAGCAGGTCTGCTCGCGCGACGTAAAAGCGTTCAGGTGTCCGCCGACATCTTCGAGCGACTCGGCTATCTGCATGGCCGTGCGACGCTTCGTGCCTTTGAACAGCATGTGCTCAATGAAGTGCGACATGCCGTTTTCTTCCGGCCGCTCATTGCGTGAGCCGACGTCGAACCACACGCCCAACGAAACAGAACGGACCGAGGGAATCCGCTCAGTGACGATCCTCAGTCCGTTCGGTAGCGTTGTTTTGCGGTAGTTCTGCGTCGCGGTTTTTCTTGTGATCGTGACTGCCATGTCCTACCGGTTTGAGCGTTCGCGACGGAAACCACCGCCGCCCCGACGACCACCGTCGCCCCGGCCGCCGCCGTCTCCGCCTTCACGGTCCCGAGGAGGACGCGGTGGGCGTTCTTCGTCGCCGCCTTCCATAAGGGCGCGACGCGACAGGCGGATCTTGCCGTCGGAATCGACACTCAGGCACTTGACCTCGACCGCGTCGCCGAGTTTGAGAATATCCTCAACCCGTTCGATTCGGCGGGTGTCGATCTCCGAGATATGCAGGAGACCTTCGGTGCCGGGGAAAATCTCGACAAAGGCGCCGAACGCCGCAACACGACGGACGATTCCCTTGTAGACCTTGCCGACTTCCGCTTCCTGCGTGATCGCCTCGATGCGGGCCTTGGCCTTCATACCGGCCTCGGCGTCCACCGACGCAATCAGCACCGTGCCGTCGTCTTCGATATCGATCTTGGCGCCCGTCTCTTCGACGATCGCGCGGATGATCTTGCCGCCTGGGCCAATCACCTCGCCAATACGCGACGGATCAATCTTGATGGTGATGATCCGCGGGGCGTACTGCGAGAGCTGGTCCCGATGGCGCGGCATCGCCGCGTTCATGATATCGAGGATCTTCAGACGCGCCTGCTGCGCTTTGCGCAACGCCTGGCGCATGATGTCAACCGCGAGGCCGGTGATCTTGATATCCATCTGGATCGCCGTGATACCCTCGGAGGTGCCGGTCACCTTGAAATCCATGTCGCCGAAATGATCCTCGTCGCCAAGAATGTCGGTCAGGATCGCGATCTTGTCGCCGTCCTTGATCAGGCCCATGGCGATACCCGCAACGGCCGCCTTGATCGGCACACCGGCATCCATAAGCGCCAGCGAACCGCCGCACACGGAAGCCATCGAGGAGGAGCCGTTGGACTCCATGACGTCGGAAACGATGCGCAGCGTGTAGGGGAAGCTGTCTTCAGCCGGGATAACCGGGAAGAGCGCCCGTTCTGCCAGCGCGCCGTGGCCGACTTCGCGACGGCCGGTGCCGCGCATGCCCTTGGTCTCGCCCGTCGAGAACGGCGGGAAGTTGTAATGGAGCATGTAGCTCTTGGTCGACTCGCCTTCGAGTTCGTCCAGCCGCTGCTCGTCGATCTTGGTCCCGAGCGTCACCGCCACCAGCGCCTGGGTCTGGCCGCGGGTGAACACCGCGGAACCGTGGGCACGCGGAAGGAAACCGACGTCGCAGGTGATCTGACGGATATCATCCGGCGTGCGGCCGTCGATGCGCGTGTTCTCATTGAGAATCATATTGCGCATGGACTCGCTATCGAGATCGTGCAGCATGTTGCCGATCGCCCCGGTGCCTTCCGGGAACTCCTCGGCGAGCGCCGCCACGATCTCTTCCTTCATCGCCTTCTTGGCATCCCGGCGGGCTTCCTTGTCGGCGATCCGGTTATACTCGTCGTACCGCTTCCCGGCCAGCTCTTTGACTTTCGTCTCGAGGTTGGTGTCGATAACCACCGGTGTGTAGGCCATCTGCGGCTTTCCGCACATCGCCTTGAGTTCTTCGATCTTCGCGACAATCTGCTTGATGTGATCGTGCCCGAACATGAGGGCGTCGACCATATCATCTTCCGGAATCTCCCGTCCGCCGCCCTCCACCATCGTGATGGCGTCGGCTGAACCGGCCATCGTGATGTAGATGTCGCTCTCTTCCATCTGCGAGATGGTCGGGTTGATCACCAATTCGCCGTTGATACGCCCGACACGGGCGCCGGCGATGGTCTTCGCGAACGGCACGTCGGAAACCGCGATAGCGGCGCCCGTGCCGATCAGGGCGAGAATGTCGGTGTCATTCTGCTGGTCGTGCGATACAACCAGCGTAATGCACTGCGTCTCGCCCCTGAAATCCTTCGGGAAGAGCGGCCGGATGGGCCGGTCGATGATGCGGCAGGCAAGTGTTTCTTTTTCCGACGGACGCCCTTCGCGTTTGAAAAAGCCGCCGGGGATCTTCCCCGCCGCGTATGACCGTTCCCGGTACTCGACCGTTAGCGGAAAAAAGTCCTGCCCTGTCTTGGGCTCGGGTTGCGCGCAAATTGTCGAAACGACCATCGATTCACCGTACTGGACGGTGACGGCGCCGTTGGCCTGTTTGGCCAGGTAGCCCTGCTCGATGACCATAGTGCGCCCACCGAGTTCAAATTCTATTCTGTGTTTTTCTGGCATATCCTTCATTTCCTCGCCTGCTTAGCGGCGCAGATTGAGCTCGCCGATCAGCTGGCGGTAGCTCTCGATATCGCGGTCCATAAGGTAATCGAGCAGCCGGCGACGTTGACCTACCAGCTTGAGCAGGCCAAGACGCGTGTGAAAATCCTTCTTGTGCGACTTCATGTGCTCGGTGAGATGATTGATGCGAGCCGTCAGCAGCGCAACCTGGACTTCCGGCGACCCGGTATCGGATGCGTGCAGTCGATTCTCCTCAATGATTTTGACTTTGTGCTCCTTGTTGAGCGGCATACCGTTTCTCCTGTTTCAATATGTTCAGCACAATCTCTTTGTCTTTACCGATCTGTTCCACCAACGCTTCCTTCGATTCGAACCGCTGGTTCATCCGGACATAACGAATCGGGTACACGATCATTTCCTGTCCGTATATATCTCGGTCGAAGTCAAACAGGTTCGCCTCGACCGTAACGCCGGCATTCGGGTTGAAGTGATTCCGGCCGATAAACATCATGCCGTCGAACTCCTCATCCCCGATCTGCGCAAAACAGGCATACACTCCCTCGTGGGGGAGCAGCTTGCGCTGGTTGTACGCCACATTGGCCGTCGGGTACCCGAGCTTCCGGCCAAGGCCGATCCCACGCACTACCGTGCCGTAAATGGCATACTCATGCCCCAGCAGGCGGATCGCCTCATCGAACCGGCTCTCCTGCAGGGCCCGACGGATGCGCGAGGACGACACCGGCTGGCCGTCTTCGACCACCGGCCCCACGACCTCGACCTCAAAACCGTACTTGGCACCCAGCGCCTGGAGAGCCGCAATGTTGCCCTCACGGTTCTTGCCAAGCGCATGATCGTAGCCTACAATAAGCTTCCTAATTCCCACTCTGTCAACGAGGATATCCCGGACAAATCGGTCCGCGGGCATGTTTTTTAACTCCTCGTTGAAATCCAGTACCAGCACCTTACCGTCAAAGAAATCCGGGATGAACTTCTCTTTCTCCTCAATCGTGGTCAACAGCAGCGGTACGTTGTCCGGGGTCACGACGACCCGGGGGTGGGGATGGAACGTGATCAGCACAGCCCGGGCATTCTCCCGCTCGCTCTGTTCGCGAACCCGGCGGAATATTTCCCGGTGGCCCCGGTGGATACCGTCGAACGTGCCGATCGTGGCGATCACCGGCCGTTGATCCTCCTGCTTGGAGAAGTTCTGGATACCTCTGATAAACGTCGTCGTCAATTCAACACCCGAATGTAGTCAAATACCCTGTTTTCAGCCGCGGCCGAGAGGTTCTCCGAGCTCACCCCGGAACGACCGACCGCCAGAACCGTTCCATCTATTCCCTTGAGGAGCACTGTATCACCCGGCACGAACCTGCCCTCACAGCCAGCCAGGTCACCATTGGCCGGCGTCCGGCCCTGGATCACAAACGGCCGAAATTCGTCGGTTACCTGGAGCGCCCCGAACCGGAGGACATCCCCGTAGCTGAGCAGGTATTGCCGCAGGGTTCCGTCGGCCTGGGCGTCGGCCGCCTGTTCGAGGGTCATCGCGGAGGCTAAATCAAAATGCCCGACCCGGGTCCGCCGAAGGTGCGACAGGTACGCCCCGCAGCCCAGCACCCGGCCGAGATCGTCGGCCAGCGTCCGAATATAGGTGCCCGAGGCACACGTCACCGAAACCCGCACGCGGGGATTATCATAACCAAGCAACCGGATATCCGTAATCGTTATTTCCCTGGTCGGCGGCGCCACCTCTTCCCCGCGCCGCGCCTTCTTGTAGAGCGGCTCACCGTTTACCCGCACCGCCGAGTACGCCGGCACCTGTTGGGTAATTCGCCCCTCGAACCGGTGCAATGCCTCGGTCACGTGGTCCGCACCGAGATCCGTGACCGGCCCCGCCGGGCAGTTTGGATCGATCCCCTCGCTATCGAATGTACTGGATGTCCGCCCCAGCGTGATCTCGGCCTCATAGGTCTTATCGAGTCCGGTCAGGAAGCGCACGATCTTCGTGGCCCGGCCGATGCACACAACCAGCAACCCCTCGGCCAGCGGATCGAGCGTCCCCACATGGCCAATCCGCCGCTCGCCGAGAGTCCGGCGCAGCGCCTGCACGACATCATGACTCGTGCGGTGCAGCGGCTTGTTGATCAGCAGGACGCCGTCGTAGCTATTTTCTCTTGGACCGCCGGGCACTCTTCAAAACCTCTATCAGGTGTTTGCGCGCATCAGCCAGCTCGGACGGAATAGTGCAGCCGGCGGCGTTGAAATGGCCGCCGCCACCGTACTCCGCCGCGACATCAGCGATATTAATCGAGTCCCTCGACCGCAGTGACACGCGCGTGCGGCCGTTGTTTTCCTTAAGCAGCCCGCCGATCTCAACCGTGTCGCAGAACATGGCAAAATCAACCAGCCCATCCGAATCCGACAGATCCGCGCCGGTCTCGTCGAGCATCTGCTTCGTCAGGCTGAGGAGACAAATGGTATCGCCATCATGGAACTCGATAGTCGACAGAACTCGCCCCATCAGCTTCATCGTGGGCGCGCTGAGCCGGAAATAAACATCATCGGTAATCTTTTTCGGATTCGCTCCGGCGCCGATCAATCGGCCGACAATCTCCATCGTCCGCGGAGACGTTGAGGGAAACCGGAAACGACCGGTGTCAGTCAGGATCGCCGTGTACAGATGCTCGGCGACCTCGCCCGGAAACGCGTAGCCGTACTCGTCGAACAGCTCGAACGCCATCTCTCCGACCGACGACTTGGTCGGATCGATCCAATTGACCGTGCCGAAACTGCCGGAATCGTAATGGTGGTCGATATTGAGAATCTGCACTTCGCCAGTGAGAAAGCAGGCCGCCCGGCCCACCCGATCGATCGTCGGGCACTCCAGCACGACGGCAGTGTCAACGGCGAAGTCCGTGGTAAACTCATCAAACGGCCGGATTTGATCGACACCGGTCAGAAAGCGATACTTCGCAGGTGCTTCGGCTTCCCGAACGAGGTAGACTTCCTTGCCCAGATGCCGCAGGAAAGCGCCAAACGCCAATTGGGTCCCGATCGCGTCGCCGTCGGGATCGATATGCGACGCTACGAGCACACGGCGGCTGCGCTCCAACAGATGGCGGATCTCATGTATGGGGGGCGCGATTGCAGACGGTCTGTCAGTCATTTTTTGTGTCGTTCTTGATTCCATCCAGCAGCTGTTGAATTCGAATGCTCTCTTCAATCGACGGGTCGAACTTGAAGGTAAATTCCGGTATGAACCGCATGCGCAGCCCGGACCCTACCATCTGCCGGATGCGCCGTTTCTCCCTGTCCAAATAGGCCGCCGCCCGCTCCCGGACCGCCTCATCGCCGAGCACCGAGTAGTAGATGGTGGCGTACTTCAGGTCCTTGGTCAGACGAACCCGGGTAAACGTAACCATGCCCGGGACATGTTCGGCCAACTCCTGGGCAGTCAGGGTCGAGATGTCCCGGTGCATCTGTTCTTCCACTCGCGATCGGCGTCGCTCGTCGGCCATCAGTACGTCTCCGTTATATAGTCCGCCAGAATGACCTCGTGCTCGGATCCGATCCGCGAAATCACCTTGGCCATTACCTGGTGCCCAAAACTGCCGCTGTTGCTGACCACAGCGGCGCCGAGAACAGCCACCCGCAACTGGTCCTGCAAATCAACCTCGGACACCGAAATGTTGAAGTCGTTGCGCAGGCGCGTAATCAGCGACTTCAGGATGCGGCGCTTTCCCTTGAGCGAGTCGACCGCCGGCAGATCCAGGCGAATCCTCAGAACAACCGTAACCACCGCCGGCCCTACAGCGTCCGGGCTTCCTCAACGACCTCCAGGCACTCGATCTGATCGCCCACCTTGATGTCGTCGAACCGTTCGATGCCGATTCCGCACTCGAAGCCCTCTTTGACTTCGCGGGCATCATCCTTGAACCGCTTAAGCGACGAGATCACGCCCCGGAACACCACCTTGCCGTCGCGCACCAGGCGGATGTTGTCCTTCCGGTTGACCCGTCCCTCCTTCACGTAGCAGCCGGCGATAACACCGACCTTCGGCACGCGGAACGTATTGCGCACCTCGCACATGCCGACAAACTCTTCGCGCACGGTCGGAGCCAGCAGCCCCTCGAGCGCCTTGCGGACATCCTGCTCCGCCTCGTAAATGATATCGTAGAGCCGGACATCGACCGACTCCTGCTTGGCCACTTCACGCGCCCGCGCATCCGGCGAAATCTGGAAACCGATAATGATGGCGTCGGACGCCGCCGCAAGCAGCACGTCGGACTCGGTAATCGCCCCGACCCCCTGGCGAATCACGTTGACCTTCACCTCGTCGCTCGGAATCTTGCTCAGCGTATCGGAGAGCACCTCCACCGAGCCGTCGACATCCGCCTTGATAATCAGGCGGAGCTCCTTGATCTGGCCTTCTTTGATCCGATCGAAAACGCGATCGAGCGACATCCGACCGTGCGTGCGGCGGACATCCTGCTCGCGTTTGATCTGGCTCCGGCGCAGCACGATCTCCTTGGCTTCCTGGTCGCTCTCAACCACCATGAAGCTGTCGCCGGCCTGCGGGACACCGTCAAGGCCGGTGATCTGCGCGGGGCACGACGGTCCGACCTCCTCAAGATGCCGCTCCCGATCGTCCACAATGGCCCGAACGCGACCGGCACACGTGCCCGCCACGATCGAGTCACCAATGTAGCAGGTGCCCTTCTGAATGAGCACCGCGACCACCGGGCCACGCCCCCGCTCCAGGCGGGAATCGATGATGACACCCTGACCGCGGATAGTCGGGTCGGCCTGAAGATCCATCATTTCGGCCTGCAACAAAATCATCTCGAGCAGGCGGTCGACACCCTTGCCCGACTTTGCCGAGACCTCAACCATGATCGTCTTGCCGCCCCAGTCCTCGGGATTGAGATTGTGATTGGCCAGCTGGGTCTTGACGATATCCGGATTCGCCGTCGGCTTGTCGATCTTGTTGATTGCGACGATAATCGGCACATTGGCCGCCCGAGCGTGGTCGATAGCTTCCACCGTCTGGGGCTGCACGCCGTCGTCGGCCGCTACCACCAGGACGATAATGTCCGTCACCTGGCTGCCTCGGGCACGCATCGCGGTGAACGCCTCGTGACCGGGCGTGTCGAGGAACGTGATCCGGCCGCCGTCTTTTTCCACCTCGTAAGCGCCGATGTGCTGGGTGATCAACCCGGCCTCGCCCGCCGCCACGTTCGTGTGACGGATGAAATCCAGAAGCGACGTCTTGCCGTGGTCGACGTGTCCCATGATCGTGACGACCGGGGCGCGCCGCTCGAGATTGGCCGTCCGCTCTTCCTCCTTGGCGTCCTCACCGATCTCGCTGATCTTGCGCGTCTCGAAACCGAACTCCGCCGAAAGCAGTTCGATCGTGTCCATCTCGAGGCGCTGGTTGATCGTCGCCATCATCCCCATCTCGAAGAGCTTGGTGATGAGTTCGGCCGGCTTGCGGTCCATGAGCGCGGCCAGTTCGGCCACCGACATGAACTCGTTGACCTCGAGAACGTTTTCCTCTATGATCTCGATCTGCCGGCCGTCGGCGGCGCGGCGGTACTTCTTCTTGCCTTTGGTGCTCGTCAACGTCGCCATGGTTGATCGAAAGCTCTTTGCTACAGCGGTCTTGTCAACCACGTGCCGTCCTTTGCGTTTTCTGCGGTCCTTCTTCTTCTGCTTCTTCTCGAAGCGGCGCATCCAGCCGGCGACATCCGACTTGGAGTCGTCCACCTTGATCCCCCCGATGCGCGTCGCTTTGCGCTCGGCCGCCTCCTTGACCTGCGCCCGATGCTCCATTTCCTTCTTCGCTTCCTGCTTCTCGGCGGCGAACTTCTTCACCACCGCGTCGATCATCTCGGGCGTGGCAATGGACATGTGGGACTTCGGCTCGAACTTGAGCTCGCGCAGCACCGACACCATGGCAGGCGAGGAGATCTTGTACTCCTTGGCTAACTCATATATACGTTTCGTCTCTCCCATCTCTGGTGCTACCTCCCCGGACGATATGCCCGTTGGTTGTATCCGATCATTCGTCCGAATGCTTGGACCTTACGCTTTCTCTTCTTCGTCGATGTCTTCCGTACCCGGAGCGTCAGCTTCCTCGTGCTCGTCGGCTTCGGTCGCGGAATCCTCGTCATCACTTTCAAAGACGTCTTCCTCGCGCAGCTTGTCATCGGCCTGCGCCTCGGAAGGCTGCCGGGCCGCTTCGGCCCGCTCGGCTGCTTTCTTGCGCTCGTAATCCTTTTCGAGCTCAATCACAAACGCCTTGGCCCGCTCGATGAGAGTCTCGGCCGTCTTCTCGCCCAGCCCCTCGATCTTCACCAGCGACTCGACCGTAGCGCTGGCCAACCGCTGGACCGAACCGATATTGTGGTCGGCCAGCCGCTCCTCGAGCTTCGGCCCGACCCCTTCGAGACGGCCTACCGGCACAAGCATCTCCGCCTCGCGATGCTTCATCTCGTTGTACTCGGTCTCGGACATGATATTGACCTTCCAGCCGGTCAGCTTGGAGGCCAAACGGGCGTTCTGCCCGTTGCGGCCGATCGCCAGCGACAGCTTGTCATCCTCGACCGCCACCGTCATCTTCTGCTCGCCGTCCTCGATATCGATATTGACCACCTTGGCCGGCGCCAGCGCCCGGGTCACGAAAACCTCCGGGTTGCCCGACCACGGCACGATGTCAATTCGTTCGTTGTTCAACTCGCGCACGATCGCTTGAACGCGGACACCCTTGATCCCGACACATGCGCCGACAGGGTCTATCCGGTCATCCGAGGAATACACCGCCACCTTCGCCCGTTCGCCTGGTTCGCGGGCGATCGCCTTGATCTCGATCACGCGCTCATAAATCTCGGGCACTTCCAGCTCGAACAGCTTGCGCAGGAAATCATTGCTCACCCGCGACAGAACCACCTGCGGCCCACGGCTGGCCTTCTGCACATCGAGAATGTACGCCCGGATACGGTCCCCCTGGCGAAACTTCTCGCGCGGGATCTGCTCCTTGATCGGCAGGATGCCTTCACCCCGGCCGAGGTTGACTATCACGTTCCCCTTGTCGACCTGCTGCACAACGCCCGAAATGAGCGTGTTCACCTTGTCGATATACTCGTCGTAAATCCGATCCCGTTCCGCCTCGCGGACCTTCTGAATCAAAATCTGCTTGGCCGCCGCGATCGCGTTGCGGCCGAATTCCACTTCGTAATCGATGTAGATGTCGATCTCGTCGCCCAACTCCGCTTCCGGATCGATATCCTTGGCCTCGGCCAGCGTCATTTCGACATTCGGGTCGGTCACGGGATCGACGACCCGTTTGGTCGCCATCATGAGCAGTTCGTTGCCCTTCTTATCGAAGCGGAAAGTGATGTTGTCGGTAAAGTTGTACTTCTTCTTGGCGGCGGCCATGAGACCGGCCTCGAGCGTCTCCAGCACCGCCTCGAATTCAATGTTCTTTTCCCGCGCGATTTGGGTCATCGCTTCGATCATGTCAAACGACATATGGACATCTCCATCAAAATACGATTTTTGCCCGCTTGATTTCGCTCAGAGGTATTCGGATAACATCATCGCCGGCCTGCAATTCAACTTCCGTATCGGTGGCGGACAGGATCTCCGCGGTCAGCTTCTTGCGCGCGTCATCGACAAACTCGATGCGAACGAGCTCGCCTGTCCGATGCTTAAAATCGCGCGCATGAGTGAGCGGACGGTCCAGTCCCGGCGATGAGACCTCCAAGGTATAACCGTTTTCAAACCATTCAGTTCCATCTATCAAGTCGCCGATTATCCGGGACAACCGGCTACATTCGTCAAGCGTGGCGCCATGCTGTGAATAGAGGTAGATGCGAATCGTGGTGCTCTTCTTATACGTTGAGAGCACCAACTCGGCGATCTCCGCGCCCTCGGCGGCCAGCGGCCGATCGAGCAGCTCCAGCAGTTCGATCCGATGTCGTTCGTTTACACTCGCCATCACAAACCTATCCAGTGCAAAAAGGTGGGCTGACGCCCACCCAGAATCCGTTAATATATGGGAACTTGGGTTCCTGCGCAACCCTAAAAAAGGCCCAATTAATTGAGGGAGTCCAGAAGCGTCCGAACCGCCCCTACAATCTCATCGATCGGCACCAACTGGGTTTCCCCGCCAGCCCGGGCTTTCAGCTCAACCTTTCCCTCAGCCAACGTCTTGTCGCCGATAACGATACGTACCGGCAGCCCGATCAGATCGGCATCGTTGAACTTCACCCCCGCACGCTCGGTCCGGTCATCCCACAGCACATCGATCCCCACCGCATTGAGCTGGGTGTAGATTTTCTCAGCGACCGCCTGGTGTTCCGGCTTGTCCATGTTAACTGGTATCAAATTAACGAGATAGGGTGCGATCTGCTTCGGCCAGATGATCCCCTTCGCATCGTGGAACCGTTCCAGCACCGCCTGTGGCGTGCGGGTGATCCCGATCCCGTACGATCCCATCAGGATCGGCTTCTCCTTGCCATCGGCATCAAGGAACTTTGCCCCCAGGGAATCCGAGTACTTGGTCCCGAGCATAAACGTGTTGCCGACCTCGATGCCGTTCTTGGCGACCATGTGACCGTCGCAGTTCGGGCAGATGTCCCCGGCCTTTGCCTTGCTCAGGTCGACCACTTTCGCGGCCTTGAAGTCGCGGTTGGCATTGACATTAAGTATATGTTTCTCAAAGGCATTCGCCCCAACGATGAAGTTCTGCATTTGCATCACAAGCGGGTCGACATAGAGCGGCACATCTTTGAGCCCAACCGGCCCGGCAAACCCGACCGGGGCTTTCGTGAACTCCTCGACCTGCGCGGCTGTCGCCATCTCCAGTTCGATAGCCCCGATCGCATTCTTGAGCTTGATCTCGTTCAGTTCCCGATCCCCACGCACCAGCGCCGCCACCGCCTTGCCGTCGGCCATGTACAGCAGTGTCTTCACCAGCTTATGGGCCGGGACTTTCAGGAACGCCGTAACCTCCTCGATCGTCGCCGCCTTCGGCGTATCGACCGTTGCCATCGGCTTCAGGTCAGTTTCGGCCGGAATGTTCATCGGGTCACGAAAAGTCGCCTTCTCGACATTCGCCGCATAGTTGCAGGCATCACAGAACATGATAATCTCTTCCCCGGCCTCGGTGTCGACCAGGAGCATGAACTCGTGCGCCGCCTTCCCGCCCATCGCCCCGGTGTCGGATTCGACCTTGACCGGCTCGAACCCGGCCCGCCGGAACACCCGATAGTAGGCATCGACCATCGCCTGGTAGGAATTGGCAAATGACTCCTCGTTGGTGTCGAACGAGTAGGCGTCCTTCATGATGAACTCCCGGCCGCGCATCAGGCCGAACCGGGGGCGGATTTCGTCGCGGAACTTGACCTGGATCTGGTACAGGTTCATCGGGAGCTGGCGGTACGATTTGACCTCGCCGCGGACCAGGTTGGTGACCGTTTCTTCGTGGGTGCCGCACAGGACCATTTCGTGCTGGTGACGGTCCTTGAGGCGCATCTGTTCCTTGCCGACCGTCCAGTAGCGCCCCGTCTCCTGCCAGACCTCGGCCGGGCAGAGCACCGACATCGTGATCTCAAGTCCGCCGGCGCGGTTCATTTCTTCGCGCACGATTTCCGAGAACTTGTGGATCACCCGCTGCATCAAGGGCAGGTAGATATACACGCCGGAAGCCAGTTTGCGGATGAACCCCCCGCGCAGGAGGAGTTGGTGCGAGACAAGTTCGGCCTCGGCCTGGTTCTCGCGGAGAGTCGGGATGTAGGTGTGCGTCCAGCGCATGTTCGGATCCTTATGTCAAATCGTTTCGTTCGATATTCTTATGGCGTCACCCTTCGACTCCGCTCAGGGTGGCACGGTGGCCCACCATTCTCATGGTGGGGTTCGCGTGGCCGACTTGTAATCGGGTCGCCCAGAGCTTGCTTTGGCATCCCCTCAAGTGTGGTGTCAGGCGGTACGACCATGCCCGGCACATGAGTAGCCCACAGCTTGCTGTGGGATCCCTGGAAGCAGCAACAAAGCTCTAAATTAGACAATTAGGAATCCAACGCAACCTAAAACTCGGACGCGAAGCACAACTCTGCCGCCCGCGAACTCGCGGCCAGAAGTCAGCAAATGGACTTGCTAATCCACGGAATTACTGTATCCTTAGGTACACAGAAGAACTGCTGGGTTGCGTGCCTTTAACTGACATTCATGGCGCTCAGCGTCTTTCCAATCTACTCACGGAGGTTCACATGCGACCTTTCTCACGAGCCACGGTATTTGTACCGACACTCCTAACCTTGGTTTGCCTATCCGTGCTCACCGGGTGCGGCAGCGATTCGGCTACCGGCCCAAGCCCTCAGCCGTATCGTCCACCATACCAGACTGAAGAGCGGACGGGAACGCTTGAGCTCGGAGCAGGAACAGAATTGAACCCGGCCGGCCTGAGGGTATATTCCTTCGCCGACTCGGCAGACGTTGATAGCAACGGAGCCCTCGCCGTCAATGCCCCCGTCGCCGAGATGCCCCAGGTCCTCCTCGTCACCTCCGAGGCGACCGGAGCGCCGGTATACCTCGGCCTGTATGACCCCGCGACCGACTCGACTATCGTCAGTGACTCGTCGACTGCTCTGGCGCTGGCTCTCATCAACCCGTACATTTTTCTAACTGGAAGTGCCGACCGTGAGCTATACCTTGCCGCAGTGCAGGAATCCGAGTACTTCCTTGCCCTCTTGGAATCGCTCCGGAACGCCCACGCAGACAATCCGGAGACTGCCCTCGATTATCAGGCCAATCCAGTGTTGTACCAGCAAATTGTCTATCTCTGGAAGGACGCTCTCGAAGCGCTCGCCGCTGGCAAGTCCGGCGACAACATCCAGGGTCTCTTCGACCCGCCCTTCATCCAGGATCTTCCGGGAACGGCCATCCAGTTTGTCAGTCCCCGCTTTGCATGGTACACGGCTGGCGTCTACCCCAATGCCGGCAATCAGATGAAAGAAGTTGTCACGCTGCACCGTAAGGAAACGGTGCTGTCAGTCCAGTGGGGCTGGCCGCCGATAGTGGTCACTGACCCGCAAACCACCGACTATGATCTTGGCGACGGCTACTATCGCATCCGGGTTTGCCAAGGGTATGACTTCGGCAAGATCGCGGAGATCAATGACCCGATGGGACGGGCAACCCTTCTGAACACAGCGCAGAGCGTCGTCTACTTCGTTGATCTCGTGCTCGGCTTCGCGGTTGTCCCTAACTTCATCGAGCTGCCAGCCCACCTGAACATCTCGGCGCACCGTGCCAACCAGCTCAGCCAGTGCATTGCCAACGGGGATGTCTCCGGGTTTCTTGTCGAGTTTGCCAAGCTGGTGATCGACAACAACCAGGCGATTGCCCTCTGGATTTGGGGTCAGAGCGGCAACGGCGCCGCCGCCCACTTCGTCGGCGCGGTCGGCACCATCCTCAAGGACGCCTGCACGGTGCTCAAGATCATCGGCTTCGTCAATGAACAATTTCCCTTCTTCTCCGACATCGTCTTCGCTCCTCACGAAGTCACCTATTTTGTGACTCAGCAGGCAGGAACGATCGTCTCATCCAGCGAGGACGTCCCCCCGGTAGCCAGTTTCACGATTTACCCACCCGCCGGCATCATCGGCACGATCTTCGCCTTTGACGCTTCTGGCACCACCGACGATCACGACGATCTGGCGGCGCTGCAGTTTCGATGGGATTTCGACGGCGATGGTACCTGGGACTCACCCTGGAGTTCGTCTCCCGCCGCCACCCACGCGTACACCGAGTCGGGAGCTTACCTGCCGGTACTGGAGGCGCGCGATACGCACGGCCTGGCTGACCAAATCAACCACCGACTCAACGTCGGCGGGGGCCAGGGATCTGCTTCCCACGTCAAACTCCTTCGTGACAACATCCCCTGGTACACTGCGGGAGAGCCTGTTTTCGGAATAGATGCACAGGTCGAAGTCATTGAAGCCTATGGCTACTCCCCCGGAAGCCAGGGACAAAATACGTACGAGATCATCCCCTCCAGCGAATTCGGTACTATGGAGCTCATCCCGGGACAGGACCTGGTCATCGTTTCCAACGATCAGGCCCAAGCGTTTTATGACAACTACGCTGCCAATCAGGTTCGGTTCAACAACTTCGTGTATGGCGGTGGAACCCTCCTCTGGGAAGCCTGCGACAACGGTTGGAACGCAGGTCGGATGTCAATCGCCGGTGTAATTCTCCCAGGCAATGTCCAGGCCAGTGGTTATATCGACAACTATAACTACATCTTCAGTCCCGACCTGCCCCTGGTCGCTGGACTCCCATTGACCATGGACCACAACTACGCCAGCCATGAGGGGTTTATCAACCTGCCCGACGGCACCACTATCTACTGCACCGACTCCCGGGGCCTGCCGACCCTTCTGGAGTTCAGCTTCGGTGACGGCTGGATCATCATCTCCGGTCAGCCACTCGAGCACCAGTATCGCTACGTCTACGGTAACCCGGACGTCGGAGAACTCCTCCCGCGAATCATCGGCTACTTCCTCGGAGAGGACTTCCCGGTAACTAAGCTGAGCGTTCCTGTCGCCACGGACGAACGAGAAGTCATCAGTTCTTCCCTGCCCAGAAACACCGCTGACCGTTGATCGTTTACGCAACAGGCTCGCCGGGGCTGGC
>JBGSIV010000137.1:0-1682 GCA_041742355.1 Candidatus Zixiibacteriota bacterium | reverse complement strand
AGAAGGCTTGCTTTGGATCGGTCTCCCGCAGAAGAGAAGGAACATCATGACTGCTCGCAAATACATTCAGCCCGATGGAAAGGTCGATCTGAATCTCACCGCCGACGAACGGAAACTGCTTCTTGGCGTTGTGTTGCTTCTCGACCACGACGATGCACTTGCCCAGACCATTCGGGACACGCCACCCGACCGGCCCGCTCAGCTTACGCTGGACGAGTTGGAACGATTGGCGGAGGACTTGGCGGCGGCATCACGACGTGCCGAGGACCAGACAATTCGAGCGGAAACAGACCGCCTTTACGGTAGAGTTGACACATTGATCGAGCTTTCCAACGACTAGAAGTGGCTGACGTTTCCCTCACCACCAGGACTTCCAACATGCACGCCAAAATCGAACTACCCAAAGCATTCTCCGTGCGTGATGAACACGAGTTCCCACTCAAAGGGAGAATTCCGATGACTGATCCCGATGCGTTTCAGGAGGGCTACGACGCCTATTGGGGCCAAGGAGGATCGGACGACAATCCCTATCCGCAGGAAACGGAGAAACATGACTCCTGGACAGCAGGCTGGTTGAAGGCCGACCAAGAGGACTACGAGGAGGATGTGAGCGGGGAGAGCTAACTGGCTTTCACGTTGCCCGGATGGCCGACAAGAGACCGTACTGACATGCGTGAAAGGAAACACGGGCAACCGAACCGAAGGGCATGGCCAGCAATGCTCGGCTGGATCGGCACCGCCGATGTTGTCGCCGCTTTCAGGATCGTGGGGCAAGAGATCCGCAACAAATGCAGACGGTTTGCCTCCAATGGACTGACTCAGGCCGATGCGTTCGAACTGGCACAGCGGATCAAGGAGCAAAGGGAACTGATCCGTCAAGTGGCCCAGAAGCGGCATGCGAAGCACGCACGGTGTTTGATGAGGCTGAACACAAGGCTCAGAAAGAGATTCCTGTCAATTGCCGAGAAAGCAGGGCTGAATACGAAGCTGCTGATTGTGAAGTGAGTGCCACTGGGGTCGAGCGGCTGGCTATTTCGGATATCAGCTACTGAAGAGTGAGGGGGAGAAATGACAGAAGAGAAGAAGATCAACGAAGAGGGTCCAGCAATGGAGGCTGTGCGTTGTCACTGGTATCCCTATCAGGAAGCCTTGAAAGGGCGTCTCACAAAAGAGTCTCTGAGCGTTGAAGTGCTAAAGTGGATGGAAGTCGAGTATCGACACTGGACAGACCCCAAGTACGTCGATAACCCCAGCCCGAACATAGTCAGACAGACGATTATCGACAACGTCAGAAGAGAGGTTGAGCTAGCCATTGCGGAATTCATCAGCCGTTATGGGGATGAGAACTTGTAGTTTCTAGCAAGGCGGCAAGGGACAATGGCACTACCGCAATCGATGACATGAGGTGATCTTATGAACGTCTATCACCACCTGGGTGTATGGAAGTACGGTTCCGTAATTGCCATCCGTTTTGGAGACCACCGGATTCTGGACGAACCCACGGTGAAGAAGCTTGGCGACGAAATCTATGACGTGGCCGACCGGCCAGACTGCCAATGCCTTGTTGTGAACTTGGCCAGCGTGGAAGGTTTATCGAGCATAATGCTCGGAAAGCTCCTGATGCTCCAGCGGAAGATGGCGTTGAAGGGCGGGAAACTCATCCTGTGTGGCATCGGCCCCGA
>JBGSIV010000136.1:0-21964 GCA_041742355.1 Candidatus Zixiibacteriota bacterium | reverse complement strand
GTGGCGTCAGGCGACCCCGCCTGACGCCACAGACTGACTCTGCACTCAATGCCCCGTGAACGCCGGCTTGCGCTTCTCCAGAAACGCCTCCGTCCCCTCGTTCTTGTCACCCGTGCCGCAGGTCTGGCCAAAACTGACCTTCTCCAAGTCGCACCCGACCGACAACTGGACATCGGTGCCGCGGTTGATGCACTCCTTGGCGATCGTGATCGACATCGGCGCCTTCTCTTTTATCAGCGCGACAATCGCCTTCACACGGTCGAGAAGTTCCGCCGCCGGGACAACCTCTTCGACCAGCCCGACCCGCTCGGCCTCTTCGGCGTTCATCATCTCGCCGGTGAGGATCATCTTCATCGCCATCCCGCGCCCGACCAGCCGCGACAGACGCTGCGTACCGCCGAAGCCGGGGATGATCCCCAGGTTGACCTCCGGCTGGCCGAACCTGGCCTTATCCGACGCAATGCGGAAATCGCAGGCCATCGCCAGCTCACACCCGCCGCCGAGCGCGAACCCGTTGACCATCGCGATCACCGGCTTGGGGAAATTCTGGATCGTCTTCATCAGGTACAGGCCGCGCGCGGCGTAGTCGGTGCCGGTGCGCAGGTCGAGCTCGGCGATCTCGGTGATGTCGGCGCCGGCCACAAAGGCCTTTTCGCCCGCACCGGAGATCACCACCGCCCGGATCTCGTCATCGGTCCAGTAGAAGCTGAACATCTGCTGCAGTTCGTTGACCGTGTCCCGGTTGAGGGCGTTGAGCGCCCGCTCGCGGTTGATCGTCACCCAGAGGCAGCCCTCTTCCTTCTTCACGAGGATGTTCTTGTAATCGGTCATGTCAAAACCTCGCCCTTGAACGTATTCGAGTGGTTACTTCTTGCTGTAGTCGTAAAAGCCGCGGCCGGTCTTCTTGCCGAGATACCCGGCGGTGACCATCCGGCGCAACAGCGGCGGCGCGGCGTAGTGGGAGTCCTTGAATTCCTCGAACATGATATCCGCGATGTAGAGAATCGTGTCGCAGCCGATAAAATCGGTCAGGGTCAGCGGGCCCATCGGGTGGCCGCAGCCGAGCATCATGCCGTTGTCGATATCTTCTTTGGTCGCCAGTCCGCGCTCGTACTGCCGGATAGCGTCGAGCAGGTACGGCACCAGCAGGACGTTGACGATAAACCCCGGGGAGTCTTTGGCCGTCACACAGGTCTTGCCGACGGACTCGGCGAACTTGAACGCGGTCGTGAAAGTCTCATCGGAGGTGTCGATCGTGCGCACGACTTCGACCAGTTTCATCACCGACACCGGGTTGAAAAAGTGCAGGCCGACAAACCGGTCGCGCCGTTTTGTCACCGAGGCCATGTCGCCGATCGACAACGACGACGTGTTGGAGGCGAAAATCGTCTCCGGCTTGCAGATACCATCGAGTTTCTTGTACACCTGCTGCTTGGCTTCCATGTTCTCGACCACCGCCTCGCAGATGATGTCGCAGTCGGCGAGATCTTCCATTTTGGATGTGCCGCAGATGTTGCCAAGGACTTTGTCTTTCAGTGCCTGGTCCGCTTTCCCCTTTTCGATCGCCTTGTCGATCGATTTCGTGATATAGCCCAGGCCCTTTTTGAAGAGGTCGTCGGAGACCTCCAGCGCGGTAATCTGGTAACCGGTCGCCGCGGCGACCTGGCCGATGCCGGAGCCCATCTGGCCGAATCCGATGATACCGACTTTCTTGATCACGTCATTCTCCTTGTGTTCATATATAGGCACATCGTCGCGTCACCTGAGTTGGCGCTCCATCCGCAGGCCGTCGCCGACGGGCTGTGTTCCGACCAGTTCGAATCCGGCTTTGAGGCAGCAGCCGAGGACCGTTTCGTCGCCGTGGAAGAAGTTCACTATCGCTACCTGGACATGGCGCCGCGATGCGGCGCGTTCGGCCAGCAGGTTGAGCATCAGCGTGCCGAACCCTCGTCCTCGTCGGGCCGGGTCCACCACGAGGTGGACAATCTCGACCCCTTTCTCGATCGCCACATCCCACAACTCGGCGTAGGCGACCGGCCGGTGGTCGGCGATCAGGAGAAAGGAGGCAACATCGGGGCGTTGCCAGGTTTCGATGAGATCCTCGTTCGGCGGGTAGGGCATTTCGCCACAGAGGTTACGATAGGTCTCCTCGGAGTCGATCCACAACATGACCCGCTGGGCGAATTCACCCGTGAAGGGTACGAGGTCGGCCTGGGCGCGGGTTGACTCGGTCACAGTAAACTCTTACGAATAGGGCATTTGGGTCGCGTCTTGCTTTTCCGGCGCGCCCTGCATTGTCCCGGCGAGGCGCGCCGGGCGTGTAGCTCCCAATATATGGTAAATGGAGTTGGGGAGCAACGGGGACAAAGAGGCGAACTGACCAAAAACGCGTCATGGCGCAAGCCGGTTTCCCCCGGTTCTTCCGGCACAAAACGCCTCTGGGCCCGGTTTGACAAGGAACGCCGGAAGCGGTATATAACCGGCACAAAGAAGACAACCCTAGGCCCAACAGGAGAACCGGATCCCATGATAGATTTCAGTCTCACCGACAACCAGCTGGCCGTGCGCGATATGGCGCGGGAGGTCGCCCAGCGCGTGATCGCCCCGACTATCACCGAATTCGACCGCAGGCAGGAGATGAATCCGGCGATACTTCCGGCCATGAAAGAGGCCAACCTGCTCGGCTTCTGCATTCCAGAGGCTTACGGCGGGCTGGGGATGGACTACATCTCGCTCGGGCTGGCCAGCGAAGAACTGGAGTACGCCGACACTTCGGCGCGGGTGATCCTGTCGGTGCATATCGGGTTGTTCTCCCTGCCGGTGTTAACTTGGGCCAACGAGGAGCAAAAGAAGAAATACCTCGTGCCAGCCGCCCGGGGGGAAAAGATCGCCACCTTCGGTCTGACCGAGCCGGCGGCGGGATCGGATGCAGTAGGGATCCAGTCGACCGCAGTCAAGAAGGGGAACCAGTATATCCTCAACGGCGAGAAGATGTGGATCTCGCTGGCGGGAGTCGCCGACCAGTTCCTCGTGTTCGCCTGGACCGACCTTGAGAAGAAGAAACGCCGCGATCACTCCGGTCTGTCGGCTTTCATAGTCGAGCGGCAGTGGGAAGGGGTGACGACTGGTACTATTCACGGCAAGCTCGGGGTGCGGGCGGGGAATACCGGGTACATCGCGTTTTCCGATGTCCAGGTGCCAGCTGAGAATCTCGTCTACGGCGAGGGGCAGGGGTTCAAGATTGCCATGTTCTGCCTCGACCAGGGACGCTACACGGTGGCCGCAGGGTCATGCGGGCTGATCAAGGCCTGTCGCGACGCCTGTGTGGGCTATTCGCATGAGCGCAAGACGTTCGAGCAGCCGATCGGCGAACACCAGTTGGTTAAGCAGATGATCGCCAATATGGAAGCTGGGTACGAGTACAGCACCTACCTCTGGATGAAAGCCGGCTGGCTGAAAAACCAGGGAAAACGGTCAACCCGGGCCACCTCGATGGCCAAGTGGATTGCGTGCCGCGAGGCCGAGGCGGCGGCGGCGAATGCGGTGCAAGTGTTCGGGGCGTATGGGTTCAGCGATGAGTACCCGGTGGAGCGGTTCTACCGCAACTCCAAGGGAGCGTCAATCTACGAGGGTACCCGGGAGATCCATACACTGATGCAGGCGGATTATGCGCTGGGGAATCGGGAAGAAAAAGAACTGGAGCGGGACCTGCCGATCGTGGAGCAGTAGAAGTCAGTTACTGGCTTTGCGGCCTGATCAGGGCTATTGCGACGGTCTCGACAGCTCCTTCACCCTGGCAGTCAGGATTTTTTTTACGAGAGCGGACGGCAGCGGTTTGTCGGGAGTGAAGTGAATCGTCGCGCCGGACACCTCGAAATCCTGAAGTTCCGTTTCCATCGCCTTGACGAGGGGAGGGCTCATCGTGTAGAACGAGCAGTGATTTGCCTGCGAGGCGATGCCGACCAGGTCACGACCGAGTTTGAACACGGGAATTCGGTACGAGATTCTCTCTTCGGCTTCGGGCACGGCTGCCCGAATAGTCTGGCGCAGGGACTGCAACGCGTCTCGAATGTCCTCGGGCAATCCGGCCAGATATTCATCCACGGTAGCCGGAGGACTCCCCGATGGTGTGGGCTGTTTTTTCATAACCAATAACAAGACGCAACTCAGCCGGGGTTTCGTTGACCGCCAGCCGCGAAGATAAACTGTGTCACCGGATTGGGATCTGCCGGCCCGTAAGCCGGCCCGACAGCCCGGAAATACCCCTCAGTACTGCTTCGCATTCTCGGGGTGCTGTGTGAACAGCCCGAACTGGTTACCGTCGAGGTCGGCAAACAGCGCGAACCAGCCCACGCCGGGAATCTCCGTCCGGGGTTTGGTTACCTTCCCCCCCGCGGCGGCGATATACTTGCAGTGCGTTTCGATGTCTTCGACTGCGATGTACAGAATCATGCCGCCGCCCGGTTCGATCTTGTCGAGGTGCTGAATCCCGCCGCTGAGGCCACTGGGGCCGCTGCTGAAGCTGGAGTAGCGGGTGGCGGTTATATCGCGGAACTGCCAGCCGAATACATCGCGAAAGAACCGTGCGGTGCGCGGCACATCGGCGGCGCCGAATTCGAGGTACATGAGGGGATTGGCCATGGGGACTCCTTCGCTTGCAGGCTCATCTGATGCCGGGTATAAATATGCAGATTCGGGACCGGGAGGTCAATCACAAGTCGGTCCGGCTACCGTGCCCTGAGGCGGCCGAGCCAAATGGTGGTCAGGATGGCCAGGACGATGCCGACACAGATGAGAGTATAGGCGGTTATATCGATCGTCTGTTCGGACATGCCGCCGACCATCTTCCAGTAGACCCAGAAAAGCCCGACCAGGACTCCCTCGTAGATTCCCATGAGGGCGGGGAAGATCAGGAGGATCAGGGTGATCCAGAAGGTGATCGGGTGGCGTTGTCGGGTCTGTACGATCCAGTCTCGCATGGCTCTTTAGTCGGTGTCGGTTTCAAGGGTGGGGCCGGGCCCCGGTGTTGGGCTACAAATTAGTCGAAATGCCCGATTTGGCAAGGGGATAAAGAAACGGCGCCTTCCCGGCGCCGTTTCTCTGCAAAATCTGCTCCGAATGCTCGGGGGTCACTCCACCGTCACGCTCTTGGCCAGGTTGCGCGGCTGGTCGACCGGACAGCCCCGCATCAGGGCGATATGGTAGGCCAGCAGCTGTAGCGGGATGACCGACAGCAGCGGCGTGAGGAGGCGGTAGGTCTCCGGGATATAGATCACGTGGTTGACCCGGTCGGCGATTTCGGTGTCCCCTTCGGTGGCGATCGCGATCACCTGGCCGTTGCGGGCGCGGACCTCGGCGATATTGCTCATTACCTTGTCGTACACCGGGTCCTTGAGCGCGATCACGACCACCGGCATGTTTTCGTCAATGAGAGCGATCGGACCATGCTTCATTTCGGCGGCCGGATACCCCTCGGCGTGGATGTACGAGATTTCCTTGAGTTTGAGCGCGCCCTCGAGGGCGACCGGGAAGTTGATCCCGCGGCCGAGGTAGAGGAAGTTGTTCGATCGGTAGTAGCGGGCGGCAATGTCCTTGATGACCTCGTCGTTCTTAAGGATACGCTCGACCTGGTCGGGGATGCGCTCCATGTGGCCAATGATCTCCTGCCCTTGCTGGACGGACATGTGCCGCATGCGGGCCAGGAGCGTGCCGATGAGGGAAATGACCATGACCTGCGAGGTGAACGCTTTGGTCGAGGCGACGCCGATTTCCGGCCCGGCATGGACATACACGCCCCCGTCGGTTTCACGGGCGATCGATGATCCGACGACATTCACGATGCCCAGGACGGTGATACCGCGTTTCTTCGCTTCGCGCATGGCAGCCAGCGTGTCGGCCGTTTCACCCGACTGAGAAATACCGAACATGACCGTATGCTCCGGGAAAATCGGTGAGCGGTAGCGGAATTCACTGGCGTATTCGACTTCGACCGGGATGCCGGCCAGTTCCTCGATGAAGTACTCGCCGACGAGGCCGGAGTGCCAGGAGGTGCCGCAGGCGGTGAAGATGATGCGCTTGATGTCGCGCAGCTCATCGTACTGGAGGTTGAGCCCGCCGAGGCGCGGAATCCCTTCCTCCCAGTTGAACCGGCCGCGCTGGGCGTTGCGCAGGGTGGTCGGCTGTTCGTAGATCTCCTTGAGCATGAAGTGCTCGTAGCCCTCTTTTTCGATCTGGTCGAGGGTCCACGAAACCTCTTCGATCTGCGGCGTGATCTTGACTTTCTGGATAGTCGTGATGTCGTAGCACTGGTCGGTGATGGTAGCGATTTCGCCCTCATCGAGGTAGATCACCTTGTTGGTGTGGTCGAGCATAGCGGCGACATCGGAGGCGACGAATTTCTCGTTTTCGCCGATCCCGAGCACGAGCGGGGAGCCCATGCGGGCGGCGACGATCGTGTTGGGGTGGTGCACCGATACGACCGCGATGCCGTAGGTCCCTTCGACCTGCGCGAGCGCCTCGCGCACGGCCTCGGTCAGGTCGTTGCGATAGTAGTAGCGAATGAGCTGTACCAGCACCTCGGTATCGGTTTCGGTCTGGAGGACATATCCCTGGCGCTGGAGGAATTCCTTGAGCGCGCGGTAGTTTTCAATGATGCCGTTATGAACGAGAGCGATTTCCCCTTTGGCGTCGGTGTGAGGGTGGGCGTTGAGCTGGCTCGGCTCGCCGTGGGTGGCCCAGCGGGTGTGGGCAATACCGTGGTTGCAGTCGTAGTCGTTGTCGCCGAGGACGTGTTCGAGGTTGGCGATTTTTCCGGCTGACTTGCAGACCATGAGGCCATGGTCGGTCAAGAGCGCGATTCCGGAGGAATCGTACCCCCGATACTCCAGCCGTTTGAGACCCTGCATCAGAATGGGTAAGGCCTTCTTCGGGCCAACGTAGCCGACAATACCACACATATGACTTATCCTTGCTTACCTGAAATACGCCATCACCTTGCTGACGAGGCGATCGGTAGCCTGTTTACTTTCTGTTTCTACAATAACACGGAAGATCGGCTCCGTGTTCGATGAACGAATCTGCACCCAGCCGCCAGGAAAGTCGAACCGGATGCCGTCCCGCTTGTCCGCAGTCGTTTCGCCGAGCAGGGTGCCGGCTTCGGCTTCGAAACGCTGCAGGCGGTCGGCGAAATCGGCAGGGAGAGGAGCCTTACTCTTCTTAGTATAATAGGTCGGCAGGGACTTTACAAGGCTTGAAAGCTCCACGTTCTCCTCAGCCAGCCGCGAAAGGACGAGCGCGGCGGCTATCAGCGAGTCCCGGCCGGCATGGAACGAAGGAAGGATGACTCCGCCGTTGCCTTCGCCGCCGACCAGAGCCTTCTTCTCGCGCATCATTTGGACCACGTTGGCCTCGCCGACCTTGGCATAGTGAACCGTGGCGCCCTTCTGCCGGGCAACGGTCTCGGTCACTTTGGACGTGGAGAGGTTGATGACCACCGGACCCTTCTTCGTGGAGAGGACCTGGCGGACCGCAATTGCGAGCGTAAGCTCTTCTCCGACAGGCTCTCCGTGTTCATCGACGAGCGCCAAACGGTCAGCGTCGGGGTCCACCGCGAAGCCGATATCGGCTTTTCGCGATTTGACCGCTTCACCGAGCTGGCAGAGGTTCTTCGGTATAGGCTCCGGTTCATGGACGAAATCACCGTCTCCCTTACAGTTAACTTCTATCACCGTCACCCCGAGTTCTCGCAGGAGGGCCGGGACAGCAAAAGAGCCAGCGCCGTTGATAGCGTCGACCACGACTTTGAACTTCCGGCTCTTTATTGCCCTGCGGTTGACGAATTCCACCGCGAGGGTCTTCTTAATATGCTCCCGTACCCATGTGTCCTGGTGGCGAATGGAACCGATTTTATTGTGCGGCTGGAAGTTATACTTCCCTGCGGTGAAGATCCGGTCGAGTTCGCGGTACTGGTCCAGCGTTATGAACTCCCCCGTTTTGTTGAAGAATTTGAGGGCATTCCATGGAGCGGGGTTGTGGGAAGCGGTGAGGCAGATGCCGCCGGCGGCCTTCAGTTCTTTCACCGCGATTTCCACTGTCGGGGTGGGAACGACGCCAATTTCGATGACATCGATGCCGACCGAAACCAGCCCGGCCACCACCGAACGCATGAACATCTCGCCCGAGGGGCGGCTGTCGCGCCCAACGACCACGGTGCCGCGTTTGAGGAAAGTCCCGAATGCGGCGGCGTACTGGGTGACCAGCACCGGATCGAGGCCAGGACCGATAATGCCGCGAATACCGGAAGTGGACTTGATAAGTTTGTCCTGAGGCATGGCTCCTACCAGGTATTTTTTGCTTCGATTTGCAGTATGAGGGTAATACAACATGCTGCCGTATGCAAGACAAGAACAGGGGGAGGGGAAGGATGTTCCCCCCGGGACTTCGCGGAGCATAGGTGGGGCAGGAGTTACAGCTTCAGCCAGGCGGCGACCATTTCGGCGTCGATCGGCGTGCGGGAATCGCCGAGGGCATGGCGGATGCGGTGGTCCGGGCCTACTACTACCATGATCGGGTAGCCCTGGACGCCGTACTCATGCATGAACCGGGCGCCGGTATCACTGTAAATGGGGAAGGTAAGGCCGTAGGTCGTGTTGAAGCCGCTGAGGTAGTCGACCGGGGTGGTCGGGCCGATACCCACGATTTGGTCAGTGCGGAGACCGCCGGCATCAATCAGAGCCTGGAATTTCCCGGTCAGCTCTTCACAGGGGGGGCAGCCGAGGTCGACAAAGATGACTATCGCACCCTCGGAGCCGAGGACGCTGTGGCTGGAAACCTCGGTGTTCTCATCGGTGACCAGCGGCAGATCGGGGAAAGACGCGCCCGGTGTCAGTTTGAAGTTCGGGAAGATGTCGGTAAGAGCCGGCGGCTTTTCATCGATGACGCCGCGGGAGGCAGAACCGACATAGACGCCGATGAACCCGGCGGCAATGACGACGGCCGCAGTGAGCAGGTGGCGCAGTGTGCGCGAGAGGCGGTTGGGTGCCATGGTAAACCTTTAGATTCAGATAGTGCTGATGCATATGGCGCCGCCGGTGCGGTGAGGTTGCTCCGGCGGCGCCAGAGGACTCGTGCAATCAGTGCATCACGCCGCTCGGGCGCTTAGCAGTTGTAGCCCTGCGTGCACTGGATCTCGTTTGTCGGGAAGCAGTAGGTTTGGCCGCTGTAAACACAGCACTTCATCGGCGTGCCGTCACACGTGCAGAAGTAGTAGCAGTTGGAGCTGCCGCCGCCGCCCGGTTTCGCCGCCGCTGCCTGGTCTGTGGCAAGGCCAAAACCCACGCCCAGAGCAAACACGGCAAGAGCCGTTACGATAAGCTTGCGCATCGAATCACCTCCTTCCATGGGATTGCTGCGCTCAAGGAACACGGACTAATAAGATCCGTCAAGTTTTATTTTACCGAAGGGAAACCGTAAGCGGGATGGAGGACGGGAACCTACTTCCCGGCCAAGGCCCTGCGCATCGCGGAGTGCAGGACGGGATTCGCTGCGGCAAGGAGCGAGTTGTGGAAGATGGAGTATGGGCGGCCATTCATCTGGGTGACGATCCCACCGGCCTCCTCGACGAAGACGACTGCGGCGGCGGTGTCCCAGGGGTGGAGGTAGAGTTCCCAGAAGCCGTCGACCCTTCCCGCGGCGAGCCAGCACAGATCGAGGGCGGCCGAGCCGGGGCGGCGCACGGCCTGGGCGCTTTTGACCATGCGGGCGAAGTAGCCGAGGTTATTGCGGCGGGCGGTGGCGACATTATAGCCGAAACCGGTCGCGAGGAGCGCGCGTTCGAGGGCTGTTTCTCCCGAGACCTTGAGGCGGGTTTTGTTCAGGAATGCACCGAGGCCGCGCGCGCCATGGAACAGTTCCTGCCGTTCGGGGTCGTACACGGCGCCGACGATGGGATACCCCTGGTACTCCAGGGCGATTGACACGCAGTAGATCGGGAAGCCGTGGGCGTAGTTGACGGTGCCGTCGAGCGGGTCGATAACCCAGCGGAATTCGGATCTCTCCCCCGCGCCGGTGCCTTCTTCGGCGAGAAGCGTGTGATCGGGGAAAGCCTTGCGGATCCGTCCGGTGATGAACTTCTCGGATCTGACATCGGCTTCGGTAACCGGGTCGATTCGCCCCTTATAGGTCACCCGGTGCGTGGCGCTGAAGTTCTTCTTGAGGATATCGCCCGCCTGATGGGCTGTTTCCCGGGCGAACTTCAGGAACGAGTCCAGGTGTTTCTTCGATAGTTCCACGGTCTCACTTTGGTGCGGGCTGCGAGGGCGCGCCGATAGCCTTTTGCCGGTACTGCATTTCGTACAAGGTACGGTAAATCCCGCCGTTATTCAAGAGCTCTTCGTGTTTGCCCATTTCGCGCAGGCGGCCATGGTGCAGGACGAGGATCTTGTCCGCCTTTTCAATGGTCGACAGGCGGTGGGCAATGATGATCGAGGTGCGTCCCTTGAGCAGTTCTTCCAGCGCCTGCTGGATAAGCTGTTCGGTCTCGGTATCGACCGAACTCGTGGCCTCATCGAGGATGAGGATCCCCGGATCGAAGGCGAGCGCCCGCGCAAACGAAAGCAACTGCTTCTGACCGGTCGAGAGGGTCGCGCCGCGCTCCTTTACCTCGGTGTGGATTCCGTCGGGAAGGTGTTTGAGGAACCGGTCAAAACCGACCCGCGAGAGCGCCTGGAGCACTTCGTCGTCGGTGATCTTCTCATTGCGCAGGCGGACATTGGTGGCGTAGTCGCCCGAGAAGAGGAAGACATCCTGCAGGACCAGGCCGAGATGGGAGCGCAAGTGGTCCGTATCCAGGTCTTTGATGTCGCACCCGTCGATGCGGATGGTCCCCTCCTGGTAGTCGTAGAAACGGAAGAGCAGATTCACGAGCGAGGTCTTCCCCGCGCCGGTGGCACCGACTACGGCGACGCGTTCTCCCGGCTCCACCGAGAACGACAGGTCCTTGATCACCCAGTCTTCGTCCTTGTAGGCGAACCAGACATTCTCGAAATCGATCCGGCCGCCGAACTGCTCGATGTGTTTCGGCCGGGGGGAATCGACAATCTGCGGTTCGGTGTCGAGCAGGCGGAAGATCCGTTCAGATGAGGCCATAGATGACTGCAGGATGTTGTACTTCTCGGAGAGGTCGCGTATCGGCTGGTAGAATCGCTCGACCAGGAGAATGAAGGCGGTGAGCTGGCCGAGGCTCATCGAGTCGCTGAGCACGCGAACGCCACCGTAGTAGAGCACCAGTGCGAGCGACAGGGCGCCGATGATTTCGACGACCGGGAAGAAGACGGCGTAGTAGATCACCGAGCGGAGGTTGGCGCCGCGCAGGTCTTGGTTGATGGTGTCGAACTCCTTGGCCGCGCGTTTCTCCTGGGTGAAGAGCTGGACGACCGGCATACCGGTGACGTGCTCCTGGAGGAAAGAGTTAATGCGAGCCAGCTTCAGGCGGGTCTGGCGGTAGGCTTCGCGCGCCCGGGCGCGAAAGACAAATGTCGCCACCACCAGAATAGGCACGACCACGAACGTGATCAGGGCCAAGTCGAGATTCATGTAGAGCATGAACCCGACAATGAGCACGATCATGAAGACGTCGCCGATCACCGCCACCACGGCCGTGCCGAACAACTCGTTGAGGGTGTTGATGTCGTTGGTGACGCGGGTCACCAGCCGTCCGACCGGGTTGCGGTCGAAGAAGCCGAGGTGGAGTCTCTGGAGGTGCTCGAACACCTCCATGCGGAGGTCATGCTGGACATTCTGCCCGAGCTTTACGGTCGTCATGATCTGGCCCCAGGTAAAGATCAGGATGCCGATGATCGCCGCGAGGTAGACCAACCCGACCATGGGGAACCCCTCGAGCCGTCCGGCGGAGATGAAATCGTCGATTGCCCACTGCGTGACTTTGGCCAGCGAAATCTGCATGACGGCGGCGAGCAGGATCATGAGGACCGCGCCGACGACCAGGGCGCGGTAGGGGCGCATGTACTTCAGAAGGCGGCGCATGAGGCGGGAATCGTAGGCTTTTCCCAACGCCTCTTCGTCATGGAACGAGCGGGCATCGCTCACAGCGCCTCCAGTCTCTTCTCGAGCAGTTGCGAGCGGTAGAGGTTGGCGTAGAAGCCGTTGCGGGCCATGAGGGCATCGTGATCTCCGCGCTCGATAATCCGTCCGTCGGCCAGGCAGACGATGAGGTCGGCATCCTTGACCGAAGATACGCGGTGCGAAATGATGATCGAGGTACGACCGGCCAGAACCTCTTTGATCCGCTGATTGATTTCGTGTTCGGTTTCGGTGTCAACCGCGCTCGTGGCGTCGTCGAGGATGAGAACAGTCGGGTTCACGAGAATGGCCCGGGCAATGGCGGTGCGTTGTTTCTGGCCGCCGGAGAGGGTAATGCCCCGTTCGCCAACCATCGTTTCGTAGCCGTTGGGGAAATCCTTCACGTCTTTTTCAAGGGCGGCCATGAGTCCGGCCTTCGCCACCGCGTCGAGGTCGGCCTCGGGCCGGCCGAAACGGATATTCTCGGCGATCGTGTTGGAGAAGAGGAACGGCTCCTGGGTGGCAAAGCCGATGTGGCGGCGGAGGTGTTGCAGGGGCCAGTCGTTGATGTCCAGGCCGTCGATATAGATCATGCCCCTCCCGACCGGGTGCAGCCGGGTGAGCAGGTTGACGAGGGTTGTCTTGCCCGAACCGGTGAGGCCGAGCAGGCCGACCGTCTGGCCGGGTTCGATCACGAGGTCGATACCGTCGAGCACCGGGCGGCTGTCATACGAGAAGCGCAGGCCGCGAAATTCGATCCGTCCCTTGACTGGTCCGACTGCGGCTGTCGAGCCGTTATCGGCCACCGCCGGCTGCGTATGCAGCAGGCGATTGATCCGGTCGAGTGAGGCGGTGCCGCGCTGGTAAAGCGACACCACCCAGCCGACCGCGATCACCGGCCAGGTGAGCAGCGCAAGGTAGCCGAACAGAGCGACCACCGTACCGAGGTTTTCGGTGCCCTTGATGACGGACATACCGCCGATATAGATGACGACGAGGTAAGAGGCCGCGGCGAGCAGCCGCATGAGGGGCATGAACAATCCCTGCACGCGGGCGAGGCTCATATTGAGGCCGATATACGCCTCGGAGGTCTTGCGGAAATTCTCTATTTCGGCCGTTTCCTGAGCATAGGCCTTGATCACGCGCATTCCGGCGATGTTTTCCTGCGCCGCAGCGGTGAGCGCGCCGAAGTGGTCCTGAATTTTCGCGTTTCGCTTGTGGATCATGGTGCCGACCCGGTGGACGGCAAAGGGCAGAATAATCAGCGGCAGCAGCGACCACAGGGTGAGCATGGGCGAGAGCGAGATCATCATACTGAGGCCGATGACCAGGCTGGTGGCGGCGTTGGCCGTGTACATAATCCCCGGGCCGGCCATCATGCGCACCGCCTCGAGGTCGTTGGTCATCGCCGCCATGACGTCGCCCGTGCGGGTGTTGTGGTAGTAGGTCGGTGTGAGGCGCAGCAGGTGGTTGAACATTTCTTCGCGCAGGTCGAATTCGAGATACCGCGACATCCAGATGATGGTCCGGCGCATGAAGAACATGAACACACCGGAGAGAGCGGTCAGCGTGAGGATGGCGGCGGCAAGCTTGCCGATGTAGGCGGGGTCCCGGTTCTGCTCGATCGCATCGATGATCATGCCGGTGAGGCGCGGCGTGTACATCATGAGGAGGTCGGAGACCACGGTGGCGAGGAGGCCCCAGAAGAGATACCAGCGGTACTTGCGCAGGTATTTCGTAACGGTGGACAAGCGGCTCCGCGGGTTGTTCTGTGGCTCTGTGTTTACCATGGTCATTGTATACGCGGCTCGTTCCGGGCTCTACCCATACCTCGGGCAGAATTAGTTATAACGCCGGCGGGGACTAATAGTTCAGGATGTTCGCAAAGAGGTGAATGGCATCGATATCGAGCCGGGAGATCATATCGAGCAGGGGGAGGCCGCAGTAGATAATCTGTCCCTCGCCGAGGCGTGAGACGGCCAAAAGCGCCGCGCCGCTGGGGGTTACAAAGACCCGTTCAGAGGGGGCCACGACCGCCGACGCGACGTCGCGCTTCTTGTAAAACGATGAGAACAGGCCGGTTTCGATAATGGCGTAGGGCTTGTTCAGAATGTTCGCTTCGGCGATGCGGTTGGTGATTGCCGCCTGATCGACGAGTTCGATATCGGGGACGAAGCGTACGGGGAGGACATCCTGCGGGAAGTCGGGGGGCTGGCCGAGTATCACCAGCGAACCGCCGAGGCGCACGAAATCCTCGAAGCGGTCTTTGATGGTGGGAAACGACGGATACGAGCGGAACGCACCGGACCCGATGATTATCACATCGTAGGCATTGAGCGGAGCGGTGATCAGCCCGCGATCGGTCAGCGGCTGGAAGCCCGCGTCGGTCATATTGAGGATGTCCTCGAGTTGACCAGTGGTATCGGGCAGGAAGGCGATCTTGGTCTTGTCGTCGATATGGCACGAGGCAATGCGCACGAGGGCGGTGTCGGCCGCAACGATGTTGCCCCGGTAGGACAGGGAGATCACCTGGTGCTGCAGTCCGAGTTCGAACAGTTTGGAAATCGAGAACGGGATGCGCAGGGTCTCGCTGACCTTGTTCCGGCCGAGCGAGATTTCCTGCTGGTAGGCTCCGGCGAACAGACCCCGCGGCGTTTCGAGGTTGAGCTTGACTGTGCCGGCGAGGCTGCGCGGCTTCTGAATCACGACCCGCAGGCTCATGGGTTTTACCACGCGGTCGATATCCAGATCCGATACCGGCGGGACGAAATAGAAGTTCGGTTCGAAACTGACATCGAGGGAGAATTTCTCACCCACCGGGACGGCGTTACGCATGGTCAGCGGCACCGGGCCATAGGCGAGTTCGGCGGTGAAGATGAGCGAGTCGGGGCGGCTGGCTTCGAGGTACTTCGGGTCGATGTCCACGAGGTACTCGCGGACGAAGGTCTGGTGCGGGGTGATCGTGCGAACGGCGCTGTCGACGATCACCTGCGTGGAATCCCAGTACGGATGGAACCGGATCGTCTTCAGTTGCGCCTCCTGCGGGCCATCGGCGGAGAGAGACGCCCGGTACTTCAGGCGCAGGCCATCGGGTGAATCGCGGACGATGATTGAGCCGTCCCACTGTATCCCGGCTACCGTCAGCGCCAGCCGTTCGGTACGCTCCAACAGGCCGGTGATATACGTGTGCAGGTCAACCTGGGCGTCGAAGAGCGGATCTCCTGCGGTCGAACTCACCAGGTCGCCGAGCGGGCGGAATCCATCCAGTACGAGTTGCAGGCGGCGCTGGTCGTTACGCTCGTCGAGAGCCGCCCGCAACGACGAGTAGAACTGCCGGGCCTGGCGAAGCAAGGTGGTTTTCTTTGGGCCCTCGGCAACCAGCTCTTCGATAATGATCGTCAAGCGATTCTGCGGAATGCCGGAGAGAAAGACGATCTCCGGGAGGCGACCGGCAACGCGGCTTGAGACGAGCCGGTAGCGGGTGAGCCCGGGGGGAGTCGCGGGCAGATCCAGGTCGCGGCCGATCAGTCGCGGCGCCTCGGCGGCGATGCGATCGGTGTAACGGGTGGTCAGCTCGCGGCTGTTGAGGAATACCGCGGTGGCGGAGTCAACCGATTCGTTGGGATCGGTGATGCGATCGTAGATCTTCAGGATGTTGAAGCGACGGTCGGCTGACGGCGCGAGATCGATAAGGCGGGCGCGGAACGCGTTGTAGAGCCCCTCCCCTGTGCGCGTCTCAAACAGCACGAGATCGGGGTGGCGCTCGCCGAGGACGTAGTCCAGCGCCGAGTCGAGCGCGGCTTTGTCATTGGGCGGCACGAACAGCCGATGCAGACGCATCTCCCGGCCGGGGATGGCGTTCGTCATCGACCGAAAACTCGAGCGCTCCTCCAGCAGCACGACATCGACGCGGCAGCCGTGATCGTCATTAAGGTAGTACAGGGCAGGCCAGTCGATTGCGTCGGCGTCGTCCGAGACATACAACACGCGGACATCGGAGAGGACGTATTTGACCGGGTCGGCGGCGTGTGCGGTTGAGGGCATTAGAGCGGCCACGATAACCGCAGCGAGGACGGCCCCTGCGATGACGGGCAGACAGGCCAGCTTCTTCTGTGCAAATGGATTCACCATCACAGGGTATATATCAGTCAGGCGGGCGGCTTGTCAAACTTCAAATGTGCGATTGACTTGAGGTGTCACGGGAGAATCTCTTCGTCCTCCGCCTGCCAGGCCGGATCGACAATGCAGAGGAAGACGAGCGGCTCAGCGCCGGTGTTCTCTATCCACTGGACGGCGTGTGGCGGGATTTCGACAGCGTCGCCCGGTTCGACCGGCGACGATTCTTTGTCAATGTGCATCATGCCTGTGCCGCTGATAATGAAGTAGAGCTCATCGGAGGTGAGGCGGTGACGGTCGGTGCGGCGGCCGGGATCGACGGTCGCATGGGCGAGGGAGTAGCGGGCAGTGAAGGGATAGGCGCGGTCGGGATGGACGATTTCTCGCAGCCGGGAGTGGTCGCCGGCGATGAATTCGGGGCAGTTGTGGAGTTTGCGTTTGCGCATGGTAGTGAAACAGCCGGGCGCGGAGCCCGGCTGCATTCTCGATCCGATATTGCGGAACCAATCCGGGTCTTTGCAGCCGATTACAGGATCTGATTCTCGCGCAACTTCTTAAACAGCTTGTCGGCGATTTCGTCGGGCGAACCGCCTTCTATCTTCTCACCCTTGGGACGAGGGGGCGGCGGCGCGACTTTGTTCGTCTTCGTACCCGACTGCGCCCCGACGGTGGCAGCATCGACCCCGAGAGCGGCTGCATTCCAAGTGATGACGTCTTTCTTCTTCGCAGCCATTTTTCCCTTGAGCGAGGGCAGGCGCGGCTCGTTGATTTCCTTGACGACCGAGACCACCGCCGGCAGCGTGAGTTCCACAACATCGTAGCCGTCCTCGGTGGTGCGGTGGACGACCGCCTTGCCGCCCTCGACGCTCTCCACCTTCTTGACGAACATCGCCTGCGGCAGGTCAAGCAGGGCGGCGACGGTTCCCGGCACCTGGGCCGAGTCGGAGTCGATCGCCTGTTTGCCGGCCAGGACGAGGTCGTACGCGCCGAGTTTCTTCAGGCCGGCGGCGAGAATGTGGCCGATCGCCTGCGGGTCGGAGTTCTCGAAGGCCGGATCATTGAGCAGGTAGGCGTCGTCGACTCCCAGCGCGAGGCAATTGCGCAGGGCGGAATCGGCGCGGTCGGTGCCGACGGTCATGACCACGACAGTGCCGCCGTGTTTCTCCTTGAGGCGGAGGGCCTCCTCGACGGCGTATTCATCGAACGGGTTGACCGTTCCGGGGCCTTGGGGGAGTTCCACCTTGTTGGCGGCCTCGTTGACTTTGATCAGGGCGATTTCGGGTACTTGTTTGATCAGGCAGACAATATTCATGGCGACTCCAGTCGTTTGCAGGCACGGATATATAGTGGAACGAATATGCCGAATGAGGGCTGAAATGTCAAGTATGGCGGGGGAAACGAAAAAGCCCGCTCGGGCGCGGGCTTTTTCACATATCGGGTCGCGATCAGGCGCCGCGGCGCATGGTGCGCCGGGAGCCGTTTCGGGCGCCGGTCGTTCTTGACCGCGAGGCGCTCTTGCCCGTGGTCTTGCGGCCGGTTGTCTTCCGGGTCGTGCCGCGGCTGCCCGTGTTTTCGGCCCGGCGCCGAGCGGCAGCTCTCCGTTTGGCGGCCGGGTCTTTCTTGAGGTTCAGCGTGCGGATTTTCGCTTTGACCGAGGCCAGGGAACGCCCCATGCTGTTGGCGACTTCCTGGGCGGTCTGGTTCTTGTACAACGACACCAATTGCCGGATATCCGCCGGGCTCCAAGCCTTCGCTCCCGGCCGGACCGCCCGCGTGGTCGTCGTCTTCTTCTTGGTTGCTCTGGTAGCTTTGCGCATTGCTACGAACTCCTGTTAAAGGTTACCGAGGTCCTTCTCTCGTTGATCCACGGGTCCTACAGGTGCGCGACGCGGAGTGTTCCTCCCCGGGGATTATCCAGAAATGTTACGCATGGTTGGGGATTCTCATTAGCAAATTGATGGCCGGAGGCGGAATCTTCGTTCCATTTATACGGGAACCGTTCTTGCGGAGGGGTTCCGGGCGAAAGGATGGCTCCCGAGGCCGAAGTAACGGATCCGGGGAAAAGACCCGGGGGGCAGCAGCAACCGGGCGGGGTGCTCAGGGCTGGGCGGGGCGGCGGACCTGCTCCAGGGCGGCAGAGGCGGCCCGCTGCTCGGCCTCTTTTTTGGAATGACCCGTGCCGGAACCGATCTTCCGGCCGTTGAGCAGAACATCGACGCAGAACACCTTTTCGTGATCGGGGCCGGATTCGGAGACGACGTCGTACTGCGGCATTCCTTCTCCGCGGCTCTGCATGAGTTCGAGCAGTTCCCCTTTGAAGTTCTGGCGGGAGGAATCAGTGGTTACGAGCGGTTCGTGGGTGTAGATGAGGCGGAGGACGACATCGCGCACCGCATCGAAACCACCGTCGAGGACCACCGCGCCGATGACCGACTCGACGGCATCCGAGACGATGGAAGCGCGGACCCGTCCGCCGGAGCGATCCTCCTCGGGGGCGAGGAGGAGGTGGCGGTTAAGTCCGGTGCGAATGCCGATATCGGCGAGGGTGGTTTCGCTGACGAGGAGGGCTTTCCGCTTGGTCAGTTCCCCCTCGCGCAAGTCGGGGTAATCCTGGTAGAGGCGTTCGGCGATGACGAGACCGAGCACGGAATCGCCGAGGAATTCGAGGCGTTCGTTGGACAGGTGGTACTGGTCGGCGGCGTGGGCAAACGACCGGTGCGTGAGGGCCAGTTGCAGGATATCGGTGTCGCGGAAGTGGTACCCGATAAGATTCTGCACCGCCTCAACGGATATGAGGCGGTGCTCCTGCTGGTCCGGAGTAAAGAGCTGCTTTAGTCGCTCCCAGACACCCATCTACTCAGCGCCGTTGAGTTTTCCGACGATCAGCGAAACGTTGTGCCCGCCGAAGCCGAAGGAATTCGACAACGCGTGGCGGATGGCGGCGGGGCGCTTGCAACCCTTGACGTAATCCAGGTCGCATTCCGGGTCGGGCGTGTCGATATTGATGGTCGGGTGGACAGTCTCTTCCTGGATCGATTTGAGCGTGGCGGCCAGTTCGATGGCGCCGGCGGCGCCGAGCAGGTGGCCCACCATCGACTTGGTCGAATTGCACGGAATTTCGTAAGCGCGCTTGCCCAGAACTTCCCTGATCGCCCGCGTTTCGGCCGTGTCGCCCAGAATGGTGGCTGTCCCGTGGGTGTTGACATAGTCGATCTGGTGCGGCTCGAGGCCGGCTTCCCGCAGGGCCATAATCATGGCCCGCCGGGCACCGAGGCCATCGGGATGCGGGGCGGTCATGTGGTGCGCATCGGCGCTCATGCCGGTCCCGAGGACTTCGCCGTAAATTCGGGCGCCGCGAGCACGGGCACTGTCTAGGGATTCCAGCACGAGGATGGCTGATCCCTCGCCCATGACAAAACCGTCGCGTTCGGAGTCAAAGGGGCGCGAGGCGCGCTGCGGTTCGTCGTTGCGGGTGGAGAGCGCCTTGGCCTGGCAGAACCCGGCCAGCGCGGTCCGCGTGATGGTTGCTTCAGCGCCACCGCAGACCATGAAGTCCGCTTCATCCCGCTGGATGATGTGGAACGCATCCGCGATAGCGTGGGCCGATGATGCGCAGGCGGAGACGGTGGCGTAGTTCGGGCCGCGGAAGCCGTGGCGTATCGACACCAGTCCAGCGCACATATCGATAATCATCATGGGGATGAAGAACGGCGACACCTTTGATGGCCCGCCCGCTTCTTCGAGCAGGGAGTGCTGCTTCTCGAAGGTCGCGATCCCGCCGATTCCGGAGCCGATGACGACTCCGATGCGGTCGGGATCGACTGCGTCCGCCTTGATGCCGGCATCGGCCAACGCCATATCGCTGGCGGCGATGGCATACTGCTCGGACAGATCCATCCGGCGCGCTTCCTTCTTCTCCAGGTAGAGGTCCGGGTTGAAGTCCTTGACTTCCGCCGCGATCCTGGTCGGGAAGGGGGCGCTATCGAAGCGGGTGATCGGGCCGACCCCTGACTCTCCGTCGAGCACCGATTTCCAGAATGCATCGAGCGTGTTGCCATTGGGGGACACCACGCCCATACCCGTTACGACGACTCGTTTTTTCATAGCCAGATTTGGTTCCGTTCGGGGTCGAACGGTCCTTACTTCGCTTTCGGGCTGTGCTCCGTGATGTAGTTGATGGCGTCACCAACGGAGACGATTTTTTCGGCGTCTTCATCGGGGATCTCGATGGAGAATTCCTCCTCGAGCGCCATGACCAGTTCAATGGTGTCAAGCGAATCCGCGCCGAGATCGTCGACGAACTTGGCTTTTTCCGTCACCTGCGAGGCTTCGACACCAAGCTGCTCGACGATGATCTCTTTGACTCTCTCTTCAAGTTCTGCGGACATGGTAGCACCTCTTGTAAGTATGGTTGTACGTTGCTGTCCTGTTTACATGGCCATCCCGCCGTCGACGGCGATCACGTGGCCGGTGATGTATGCGGCGCCGTCCGACGCCAGAAACATCACCGCCGCGGCGACATCGTCCGGCGTGCCGGGCCGTTTGATCACGCTGCGTTCGAGGAACTTCTCCCGTGCCTCGTCCGACAGCACCCTAGTCATATCCGTTTCAATGAAGCCCGGCGCCACCGCGTTGACGGTGATGCCGCGGCCGCCCAGTTCCTTGGCGGCGGATTTCGTCAGCCCGAGCAATCCGGCTTTCGAGGCCGAGTAGTTCACCTGCCCGGCGTTGCCAAAGAGACCGACCACGGAGCTCACGTTCACGATTCGCCCGGAACGCTGTTTCATCATAATCTTCGCGGCCGATTTGGTGACAAGAAAAGCGCCTTTCAAATTGATGTCAAGCACCATGTCCCAGTCTTTTTCATCCATGCGAATCATGAGCGTGTCGCGCGTGACGCCCGCGTTATTAACGACAACGTCAACCGTGCCAAAGCGTTCCTGCGTTTTTGCCATAAGCGCATCGACATCGGCGGCTTTCGTGACATCGGCCCGGATGCCGATCGCTTCGCCGGGCATTTCACCCGCGACCGCGCAGACGGCCGTTTCATCGATATCGCTGATGACCACCCGGGCGCCGGCGCGGGAGAATCGCTCCGCGATGGCCCGGCCGATCCCGCGCGCGGAACCGGTGACGATGACGGTCTTACCGGAAAAGTCCATTTTCCTACTCCCTCTCCTCTATCTGCTCTCGACAGCGCCGAGAGCCTCGATATCCGCGAGGGTATCGAGGTTGATCGTCGTTTCCGGGTTGAGGTCGCGTTTGGCCAGCCCGACCAGCACTTTGCCCGGCCCGATTTCGTAAATGGTCGTCACGCCCTGTTGCGCCAGGTACTGCATCGTCTGCGCCCATTTCACCGGCGCCGTTACCTGCTCGACGAGAAGTTCGCGAATCCGGCTGCTTTCGGTTACCGGAGCGGCGGTTACGTTCGCGATGACAGGTTTGGTCGGGTTGCTGATCGCGGCGGTTGCGAGGTACGCCTGCAGACCCTCGCGAGCCGGTTCCATGAGCGGCGAGTGGAAAGCGCCGCCGACCTCGAGCTTCATCGCGCGTTTGGCGCCGGCCGCTTTGGCCAGTTCGATCGCCCTGTCGATCCCCTCGACGGCACCGGAGATCGCGATCTGAATACCCGAGTTGTAGTTGGCGGGCACGACGACGCCGGCTGCGGATGCTTCGGTGCAGACCTGCTCGACTCTTTCCATCTCAAGCCCCATGATGGCGGCCATGGTACCGGGCCGACGGCGGCAGGCTTCCTCCATCAGCGCGGCGC
>JBGSIV010000135.1:0-4584 GCA_041742355.1 Candidatus Zixiibacteriota bacterium | reverse complement strand
GGAGGTGCCTCTTCCTCCCGGCAGCCCCATAGAAGTACCGCCGAAATGACTACCGCCAGAAGCCCCCGGGCGCCCCAGCCGTTCCGAAATCGCTTCATGCCGTCTCCTTGGCCTGTGTTTACGTGGCGCTGGCGATACGGTGGAAGGCCGCCCGACCGGGCCGACGACTAGGGAGACAGCGCACACTATGTACGGTGCAAACAGGATCGGCTGTGGCCGGTTGCCCGCTGGAGAGCGCGCCCCGATCAAAAAAAACCGCCGAACCGGGCCAAACGGCCGATTCGGCGGTGATAGTCCCAACGGTCCGCAGCGTCAGTTCACGATGTCCAGCCGCTTCGGATCGATATTGTACTGCTTGATCTTCAGCCGCAACGTCGACTCAGGAATGTTCAGAATCGCCGCGGCGTGCTTCTTGACGCCGCCCTTTTCGCGCAGCGCCTTAATGATGAACTGCTTCTCATGCTCGGCGAGGTAGTCGTAGAGCGAGTAAGTCTCGGTGAACTCGACGTCGGCCCCGGTCTGCATAACCGGCATTTCTGCCTCGCCGTGCTCGCTCACCACGCGGAGTTTGCCGGAGACGATGTCGACGGTGATCGCCCGCCGTTCTCCGGCCAGCAGCGCCAGCCGCTTGATCTCGTTCTCCAACTCGCGCACGTTCCCGGGCCACTCGTAGGCCAGGAGCATCTTCATCACCTCGGAGTCGATCTCCTTGCCCGTCGTGTCGAGGAAGTGCGTCACCAGAAGCGGAATGTCCTCCCGGCGCTCGCGCAGCGGCGGCAGGCGGAAACTCAGCGCGGAGAGGCGGTAGTACAGATCCTGACGGAACTGACCGTGCGCCATGAGTTCCTTGAGATCCTTGTTGGTCGCCGAGACGATGCGTACATCGACCGGTCGCGGCACCGTGTCGCCGAGTCGGACGATCTCCTTGCACTCGAGCACGCGGAGGATCTTGGCCTGGATCGACAGCGGCATGTCGGCGATTTCGTCTAAGAAGAACGTCCCGCCGTCGGCCTCTTCGAACAACCCGGCCTTGTCCCTGTCGGCGCCGGTAAACGCCCCGCGCTTGTAGCCGAACAGCTCGGATTCAAGCAGGGTTTCGGGGAGTGCCGCGCAATTGACCGAGATGAACCGTTTCGCCCGGCGGTTCGAATTGTAGTGAATCGCGCGCGCCACCACATCCTTGCCGGTGCCGGTTTCACCCTCGATCGCCACCGCGATGTTGGCGTTGATCACCTGGCGCACCTGCGCCAGCACATCGAGCATCCGGTGGTTGCGGGTGATGATGTTCGGGAACGCCGCCTGCTCCATGAGCTGGCTCTTGAGCCGGCGGTTGTCTTCGAGCAGACGGTTCTTTTCGATCTCCGCCCAGCGGAAGGAGATCAGGTCGGAGAACCCGACCGCGAAATTCAGGTCGCGCTGACTGAAGGGATTGAGGCTGTTGTCGGCCGTCAGGCGGTCGAGGTACAGGAAGCTCAGCTGCCCCGAGCTCATCTTGAACGGAACGACAAGGATGCTGGCAACCACATCGGGGATGTCGGCCAGCAGGTCGTTGATGAACGGATCGCGCCGGCAGTCGAGGTTGAGTGTCGGCCGCGTCCGCGAGATTTCTTCGCCCACCAGGGCCGAGAAGTTCTCGGCAAAGCGTTTCTTCTGGAATGCCGTCAGGGACAACGATGCGAACACCGTCTCCCCATCGGAATCGGGCGCGAAGATCACCGCCCGGTCGCCGCCCGTCTTCTTCAGGAGAATGGCCAGGATATCCTCGAGCTGACTGGACTTCAGGTCGGAAAGCTCCGACGGCCCGATCAGGTTGCCGAAGATCTTGAACTCGTTCTCCTGAGAAATAGACAGAGCCACCGCCTGTTCGGACAGCGACTGGAGGAAATGGTGTACGCTGCGCACCCGCGCGTTTTCTTCGAGCTTGAGGAAGACTTTCTCCGCCCGATTCAGCTTACGGAATCCGCCGGACAGATCCCCCTGCTGGCAGGCATAGACGCCGCCCTGGAATTCGGTTTCGGCCATCCAGTAGTCCAGCCGGAGCTTCTTGAACAGCCGCGACGCTTCCTCGTACGCCGCCCGGACGGTCCGGGCGTCTTCGTCGCCGGCCTTTATGTATATTTCTGCCTGAATCAGCAGAGTCCGACCCAGTTCGTAGGGGTCGTCCACTTTCCGCACCAGATCGATTGCCTGGCGAATGTTGTCGATCGCCTCGGCGTGGTCGCCGCGCGCCGAAAAGACGCGAGCGATTACCCGCCGGGCCAACGCCACCTCGACCTTTTCGCCGAGGGCAACGGCCAGTTCAAGCGCCTTCTGCGCGTGCTTCATGGCGTCGTCCAGGTTGTCCAGCGCCAGTTCGACATCGGCCAGACGGCGCCCGGCCTGCGATACCAGCGCCGAATCCGGCGCCAGCAGGAGACCCGACTGGTAGGCGTTGATCAACAGGGCTTTGGCCTTGAACAGGTCGCCCTTCTCGTAGGCAAGTTCGCCGGCGTACTTCAACGCGATGACCTTTTCGCGCTTTAGACCCTGGCGCTCGATAATATCCAGCGCCTCTTCGAAGCGGCGGCGGGAAGAGACAAACTGCCGCTGCACCAGCGCGAGGATGCCCATCGACAGGAGGTTCACCGCCTGCTGGATCTCGAGCCGGTTCTCGACATTGATCGCCATCGCCTTCTTGAGCGCTTCGGTTGCCCGCCCCCATTCGCCCACATGCACCAGCAGCATACCCAGGTTTCCGGTCACCTGCGCCAACTTGCGCGGGTTGTCCTGGATCATGCCGATCGCCTCTTCGAGGGATTCGATCGCCGAGTGGTATTCGCAGCGGATGTACGAAATCCGGGCGGAGGAGTTGAGCGCGTCCACCTGTCCGACGACATCGTTAGCCCGGCGGTAAGCCGCCAGGGCATCGCGGGCGCGGATGTCGGCGTTTTTCAGGTCGCCCACCGCGACATAGGACTTGGAGAGGATGAGCTGGACTTTGCCGTACTTGCGGTTGAGCGGATAGTCGGCAAGGAGCCGGGCTGCGGTCAGACCCTGCTCGATCGCCTTCTTGTAATTTCCTTCGTAGTAGGCCCCGTCGGCGGCCAGCGACAAATAGAGTCCATACTCAGGCGGGCTCTCCGCGAACGTCGACTCGCTGAGGAGCGAGAGGTCGTGAAGGGCCACTGAATACTTGCGCTGCCGGAACTGCTCCTCAATCGCCAGGAGGCGACTGTCGAAGGAAATCTCTGGTGAGGATAACTTCATCAGTTCGGTCTTTCTTGTTCGCTACTGCGCCACGTCGCTTCGCCGCCCGCTGCAGCGAAACAACGGAACATTACAGCCGACTGCTGGCGCGCGCGCCGTCAACGGCCGGGGACTTCGTCTTCGACGGACCCTGTTGCTGCTCCAGCTGCTTCGCATAGAAGAGCTTGAGCGCCAGGCGCGAGACGATTCCGGTGAACCAGTCACCACCGATGATCCCAGTCGCACTGCGCAGCACAGCGGTATTACCGTCCGAACCGATGCCGTGATCATCCGGCTGAACTACCAGCGTTCCCGAACCACGGTTTGCCGGATTCGTGGAATTGTCCACGTCAAACGGTCCTTCGGCCTTCGCCGGCGGAATACCAACCAAGCAGCCAACAGCGATGAGCATCACCAGTAAGGTGGCTATCGAACGTGAACTGTTCATCGCACTGCCTCCTTATAAGCAAGACTCCTGTCGGGCGTGTAGATTGCGACAGGACTACCAAGTTCTGAACGCCCTCATAGGACGGAAGAGCGCATACTTTGCCACACGTAGAGTACTATTCCCATAGGGTATTGTCAAGCAATATCTTAAAAAACGCAGGTCCTGCGTTCCGGTTCGATCAGAAGGCGCGCCAGCCGTGACTGCTGAGGAACCACCGCCCCGCTCGGACACATCGCACTACAGCGCCAGCAAGCGATGCACATCTGGGCCGCTACCTGTGGCACGCCTACTCCGCTTGCGGCTCGTAACGCTTTCGTGGGGCAGTACTTAATACAATCGCCACATTCGTTGCAGAGCGAAGCATCGATCTTCGGGCGACTCCAAATCCACTCCTCCGCCCAGTTCGCCAACCACTGTCGTGCCCAGGGAGAACGGTACTTCACCCCAAATCCGTCGCAGGGGAACACAGAATCGAGCTCGTGGTCGATGAAGCGAATCCCCTCCACCCAGCCGATCCCGAGACCGGCCTCGGCGGCCTCACGGACATGCGGCAGATGCGAAGGATCAATCCCGAGCCGATCTGCCACCAGGACATCCACCGCCACTCCATCGGTCGAAAGCATGACGGAACACCGGTCATGAGTCCTTCCCTCCACTCCGAGGTCAAGGATGGTGAGTCCAGGCTGCACTCGCGAGTACAGATCTACCAGCACCCGCGATAAGGCGGATTCGTCCCCCGCCCGAACCGACTGGCGTAGCTTCTGGAAACCGGGCAGGACTCCCAGCATGTTGGTCAACGCCCCGGCAAAGCCAAACCGTGCATGCGGCCTCAGACACGGCAGGTTGACCACCAAATCGGCCTCCAGGATCTGCTTCGAGATGTAATATACGGTGTCCTTGACCACCGTCGG
>JBGSIV010000134.1:0-11823 GCA_041742355.1 Candidatus Zixiibacteriota bacterium | reverse complement strand
GAACCCTCGAGGCTCGCCAGGCGGTCACTATTAATAGACTGATTCTGCTGCGTCGTCTTGTTGCTCGGAGCCGGCTCGGCGGTTTTCGCCGCCGGGGATGGTGCCTGCGCCACCGCCGGAGCAGATGCCTTCGGCTGCTGCGCCGCAATCCAGGACGTGCTCGACCAGGAAGCAAACGACTTCCCGCCGGCATCGCTGAACGACACGGTGATCCCCTTGTCGTCCGACTTGATCTGGTAGACGCACTCGCGGCTCATGTCAAACACAATCCGCACCACCTGTTCCGGCTCAACGGCGTACTGGCTGGTGCGAATCTTGGTTACCGGGCACGGGGGGAGTTCAAAGAAGTTCTTCTGGCCGAGCTGGTGGGTCGCCGACAGCACGTCGACAATCACCCGGTACGGCTTGCCGTCCTTGGCTTCTTCGGTCTGATGGGAGAAGCGAACGGCTCCCTGAACGTCCAGACGTGCAACGGTGAACCCGTCCTGCCAGGACAGCCCAACGTTCGTCACCTTTCCGGCGAACGCCTGCCCTGCGGCAAGAATGACAATCGCGCAAATGAGTCCAAATGCCTTGTTCATCGGGTACCTCACTTCGTTACAGAACGAGTTCACTGAGACGTTCCTCATCCTTGACAAAGTACGTTGACAGGGTAAACTTCGCCGTCAGCGTCTCCTTTTCCGACAGGTCCGTAAATCCCTTCTTCTCTTCCTTGGACTCCTTGTTCACCATCAGCTTCATCGCCGTCATCTCCACTCCGGAGACGTTCGCGATGAACGGGAAATTCGCCACGTAGCTGATAAAGTCGCCGAAATCGTGGTACGTCCCGGTCATTTCGATGTTGAACGACGCTATGTTGTAGAAGTCCTGTGATTGCAGCGGGGTCGGCTCGATCCGGGTTATGCGCGTCCCGGTCAGCGACGACGCCGTGTGCAGCTGCACCAGCAGCGAGGGTATCTGCTTGACTTCCGGCAGCAGCGCCTCGATCTCGTGGTAGCGGCCCATCAGGTCGGTGTACTCCGACTGCAGGGCATCGAGCGATTTGGCTTTGAGCTCAACGTTTCGCAGGTTGGTCGTGATCGTCTCGAACTCCTGACTCTTCAGGGAGATCTGATCGTCGTACTGCACGTACAACCGCGAGTACCAGAAGTAGGCTACGATGAGGAAAGCCAGCACGCCCAGCGCAATCTTCTGCGTTTTCGAGTCTTTTAAATCCATCGCCTATCTTCCTCAGTTTAAGCTCTTGTGGCGGGTCTGGGACTCCTCGCTCGCCTTCTCCGCCTCGGCCTGGGCCACCCGTCCCTGCAACTCGTCGTCCGACAGGTAGTGCAGCTTCGCCGAAAGCACGAAGTTATAAGCCCGGTATTCCCCGAGCGTTGTCTCCTTGGTTGAAACGAGCTCGACTTCCTCGAAGTAGTCCGACCGCATCGTGTTGATCATGAACGACGCGAGCGCATTGAGCGTGAAGGCGTAACCCTCCACCTCGACCGGCATGATCTTCGGACCCGTCGGGCTCGGTGTCGGCGCCGCCGTCTCCACCGGCTCGGCCGGCTGCTGCGACTGCACGGTCGAATAAGCCAGCTGCTTCGCGGCCGGCTTGGCCGAATCGGCCTCCAGCGACTTCTCGGTGAAGCGGCCCAGCCACACGAACTCCGGCACGTTGACGCTGATGTCCTCCAGGATCCGCACCCAGGCCGAGCGGTGGCTGTCGAGTTGCTCGACCGCCGCCATCCGCGCCGAGATCTTCTCCTTCACATCCGTCAGCGCATCCACCAGCTGGATGTCCTTCTGGAGCATCGCCGCGCGCTGCTGCGCCTTCTCGATGTTGCCGTTGAGCGACGCCAGCTGGTTGATCTGGAAGACCGTCACGCCGATCAGCATGAGGACCACGCCGATGGCGCCCGCAACAGCGTACACGCCGCTCTTGCCGACGGAGAAGCTGACCTGCTTCTTTCGATATCCCTTGGGGAGCAGGTTGATTTCTATCATGGTCGTCCTACCTCACCTTCCGCATCGCCAGTCCAACCGATACCGCCAACAGCGGCGCGATCTTCTCCGGCTGGATGTATTGGAACAGGTCCGGATCATAGTCGATCTTCCGCAGCGGATTCGCTATCTCCAGAGGAATGTTCAGCTTGGACTGCAAGAGCTCCGGCAGGTACGGCGTCAGCGCGCCGCCGCCGGAAAGAACGATCCAGTCGATCGCATCGACCTTCGACTGCGACCGGAAGTACGAGAAGGCCAGCTCGATCCCCGACAGCAGCTCGTCGGTCGCCGATATGATCGTCGCCTTGAGCATGTCCTGGTCGATCGTATCGGCCATTTCGCCCTTGATCGCCTTGCTCGCCAGTTCCGGATTAAGCCGGAACTCCTTCTGCACCGAGTTGAACACCTCGCGCGTCCCGGCCGACACGTCGCGGGTCGAATGGTACATCCCGTCGACGATGTAGGTCAGGTTCGTGACGTCGGTGCCGATGTTGACCAGTGCGGTTACCTTGGCGGGATCGATGTCGTAGTTGTATTCGTAGGCGTTGAAAATGGCCAGCGCATCATCATCGACGATCACCGGGCGAAGGCCGCAGTCGGCGATGATGTCCATCTGCATCTGGAGGAACTCCTTGCGGGCCGCGACCAGCAGAACATCCATCTTGTTCGCTTCGTCGTCCACCCGGACGACATGGTAGTCCAGCGAAACGTCGTCGACATCGAACGGCGCCCGCTGCTCCGTCTCAAAGAGAATCGCCTGCTCCGCCTCCGCCCCGGTCTTCTTGTCGATCGTGAACCGATCGGTGATGACCCCGTGGCCGGCCAGCGAGATGACCACGTTCTTGATTTTCGGATCCGTCTGATCGATCAGCGACTGGATATTGAAGATGACCGCTTCTCGATCCCGAATCTCGTCGGCGACAATCGCCTCCGGCGGCAGCTCGCGGATACCTACCGCGCTCACCGCGTAGCCCGACTTGGTATGGTCCAGTTTCACCAGCTTGATGCTGCTGGCCCCGATGTCCAGGCCGACCGTGCTTTTGCTTCCTCGAGCGAATGGCATATGCAACTCTTCGGTTAAAGGAGTGTTTCTTTTCTTATCAACTATATCGGCATGATTCGCGGCCGGTTAACCCACCGGCGGCGATAGCCGACCACGATCATCTCTTCACAATCTGTCATCTGTTCAGAGTCTGATATGTTATCGGCGGGATTGGCGGGGTCTTTACCATTATTTGACCTGCCGCTACCTGACGCCCCCCCAAACGAAAACGGGCCCCGTCCCGGCCATCGGAACGGAGCCCGCTAATTCAGTGCGCCCGCGCTATTAATAGTAGTGGGACCAGCTCTGCACCCGGCCCGTCGAAGCCAGGATATTGTGCGCCGAAATTGCCACCATGTTCTCCGTCGTCGCCAGAAGCACCACGTTTCCCCCGCCCGTGAACTGGGCCGAACCGTTCGGCCGGAACACGATCACGTCCCCCGACAGATCCGTGCCCAGGAAGTTGACCTCCGGCGGCAGCGTATCCACCCGGATCACCGAATCGCCGCTGTTGAACTGGAACGAGGTCGGCGAGACGATATCCCGGAAGAGCGTCACCAGCCGGGTATTCGGGTCGAAATACACGCCGAACTGCTCCTTGTCAGTGATCGCGGCCGAGCGGGCCAGCCGTAGGCTCGAGACCATGTCGTGGTTGGCACTGCGGAACCGAATGCGCTCAAACGCCTCGTCAAACCGGGGCACGGCCGCAGCGGCGACGATGCCGATGATGACCACGGTCGCCATCAGTTCCATCAGCGTGATTCCTCGATTGGATCTGCATATCTGCTTCATACCGTTCCTCGATTTTCTGCCGTCCTCGCCTCGAGAACGGGCGCTGGTTCGAGACTTTCCTGCCTCCTCTTCAGCACAGCGTATGCCCAGGGGCGCAGAATCCTCGCCCGCCCCGTTCCCCCGCAAACCGCCTTGATTGATACCGGTTTACCGTCCCACGGTGCCGGCCGAGGAGAAGAACCGGAACAAATTGACACGTCCCGCCATTGAAAAGTGTGGGGAGACGCCCATACAGGCGTGGGAGCATGACTATTTGCGATTGACGGATTCCAAGAACCACGTATCTTATGTAGAGCTGGCTTTCGACCTACGAATACTTCTCGCAGAATTCGCGAAGAAAGGAAATCAGGAGATGTCGCACCGCAGGCTTCACTTTTGCCCCCTCCTCACTTCTCTTGTAACCGCCGTCCTCCTTCTCGGGGCCGAATCGACCGTCGCCCTCGAAAGCGCTTCGACTCTGCTGACGGATCAGCCGGTCGTCCGCGCCAAGGCTCCCTCGGTCATTTCCCCTGAGGCACAGTCCTTCCTGGCCAAACGTGGGGATGCCCCGGTCCGCGTCTGGGTGCTCTTCACCGACAAGGGCGTCCGCTCCGCCGGTGAGTTCTCCTCGCAGGCAGCCGCGACCGAACTCCCCGACCGCGTCCGGCAACGGCGCGCCAAAATGGATCGCGACCGCATCCTGTTCGTCGACCTCCCGGTAGTCGCCGACTACATTGGCGACATAACCGCGGCCGGCGCCACCCACCGGCGCACCTCCCGCTGGCTCAACGCCGCCAGCTTCGATATCGCCCCCGAGCTGCTCGACGACATCGCGTCCCTCCCCTTCGTCGCCGAGATCCGCCCGGTGGCCATGTTTCGCCGCGACCTGCCCGAGATCTCCGGTGTCCGTTTCGATACCCCCGCTCCCCAGGCCCTGGCCCCCGACGCCCTGAACTACGGCTACGCCACCGACCAGATCAACCAGATCAACGTTCCGGCCGTCCACGACAAGGGCTTCAACGGCGCGGGCATCACCCTCGCCATCTTCGACACCGGTTACCGCAAAACGCATGAAGCCTTCGCCAACGCCTACGCCGAGGGCCGCGTGCTGGCCGAGTGGGATTTCGTTTTCAACGACGGCAACACGGACTACGAAGCCGGCATAGACTGGTCTTCGTCCACATCGCACGGCACGATGATCTGGTCGGTCAGTGCCGGCTACATGCCCGGCCGAATCATCGGTCCCGCGTACAAAGCCAACATCCTGCTTGCCAAAACCGAGGACGTCCGCGACGAGACCCAGGTCGAAGAGGACAACTGGGTCGCCGCCCTTGAGTGGGCCGACAACCACGGCGCCGATGTCATCACCTCCTCCCTCGGCTACGCCGACTGGTATACGTACGCCAACATGGATGGCCAGACGGCCGTTACCACCGTCGCGGCCAACACCGCGGCCGGCCTCGGCATTGTCGTTTGCAACTCCATGGGCAACGCCGGTCCCGGTGCTGGGACCCTTTCGGCGCCGGCCGACGCCCACGACATTGTCTCCGTTGGCGCCGTCGACCTCAACAACGTCATCGCCAGTTTCTCCTCTCGCGGCCCGACATACGACGGACGCATCAAACCTGAAGTTGTTGCCCGGGGCGTCAGCACTGCCGCCGGCGTCAACTCCTCCGATATTGGCTATGGCTCCGCCAGCGGGACCTCACTGTCCACCCCCCTCGTGGCCGGCGTTGCCGTCCTCCTCGTGCAGGCCCACCCCGAGTTCACCCCCCAGATGATTCGGCAGTCCCTCATGGAAACCGCCGACCGCGCCGGCGCACCCGGCAACAACTACGGCTGGGGCCTGATCGACGCCGACGATGCCCTTGGCTGGGGTGTCGTCATGGCCGCCGACGAAACCGTCGGCCAGGCGCCGAAGACCATCCAGTTCACCGGCGGCTCCGGATTGAACCCGACATCGTGGAAGTGGCATTTCGGCGACGGCGACTCGGCCATGGTTCAGAACCCCTCCCACGTGTACGAAAACCCCGGCGCCTACACCGTCTCCCTGACCGTCGAGACCCCCCTGTACGGCGCGTTGACCGCGCAGCGTCAGAATTTCATCGTCCTGCTCGGTGACACGACCTGGTACGGCACGGACTCGACCTTCGCCGGCGACCCGCTCGTCGTGTCGATCAGGGCGACCACCAGCCAGCCCCTCAACCGGCTGATTGTCCCGCTGACCTTCGACTCCGCCGATTGGCTGACGCTCGATTCGGTGCGCCTGGGTGAACGTACCGCTTACTTCGAACGCCTCAGCGAAACCGTCAGCGATCCCGTGAACCGGCGCTTCGTCTTCTCGCTCACGGCTAATAACGGCGGCGGCGCCCCGCCCCTGGAACCCGGATCGGGCGAAATCCTCAAGGCCTACTTCACCACCGATGAATACGCCTTCGGGGGACAATCGACCGAGGTCGACAGCATCAACGCCGGCAATCCCATTACCTTCATCGCGAGCTACCTGACCTACGCGCCGGCCGTCCATCCCGGGTCTGCCGCGCTGATCACCACCCCTCGCGGCGACGCCAATCACGACCTGAAAGTGGCCGTCAACGACCTGACCTACCTCATCGAGTATTTCTACAAGGGCGGCCCCGATCCGGTGACATTGCAGGCGGGCGATGCCAATCGCGACTTCGGCATCAACATTTCGGACATCACCTTCCTGGTTAATTACCTCTTCAAGGCCGGCCCGGCCCCGGCCAATCCTTAGACTCTTCGAATAGCCGTATAGAAAAGGCCGGTGTCCTCTCGGACACCGGCCTCATTTCATCCTGAGCCTGCCGACTGCGTCAGATGGTGAACTTGCCGTTGCGGTAAATCACCTTCCCGTCGGCCACGATCTCGGCATCCTTCTTCATGTCGCAGATCATGTCCCAGTGGAGGCTGCTGATATTCTTGCCGCCGGACTCGGCAAACCCGCGTCCGACCGCCATGTGCACCGTCCCGCCGATCTTCTCGTCGAACAGGATGTCCTTGGAGAAGCGCTTGATGTCGTAGTTGGTGCCGACCGCGAACTCGCCGACAAAGCGCGCTCCCTTGTCCATGTTGAGCATGTCGGTCAGATAGCCCTGGTTCTTCTCCGCCGTTTCCTTGACCACCTTCCCCTTCTTCAACTCCAGGCGGACATCCTCCACCTCCCGGCCGAGGTAAATCGCGGGATAGGAAAACCGGATCACGCCTTCAACCGAATCCTCGATCGGGCTGGTGAACACCTCGCCGTCGGGGAAATTCTCCTCGCCGGCGCAGTTGACCCACTTGCGCCCCTTCACCCGCATCTTCAGATCGGTGTCTTTCGACCGCACGTGCAGCCGGTCAAACTTGTTGAGGATCTTCACGAGGCGATCCTGTTCCTTGCGCACTTTCATCCAGTGCTTCATCGGGTCCGCCTGCGTGATGTGCCCCGCGGCGTACACGAAGTCCTCCCAGTCCGACAGCGACATGTCCGCTTCCTGGGCCTGCGCCTGCGTCGGGAACAGCGTCCCGCACCACCGCAGCGACTTGGTCTCCATCCGCTTGAACATCTTGTTCGAAATCGACCGCTGGAACTTGCGGTACAGCGCCTGACGCTTCGGGTTCACCCCGGAGAGGTTGCGCGTGTTCTGGTTCCCCCAGATATGCAGGAAGACATCCATCTTGTCGACATCCGCCTTCATGCCGGGAGCGATGAATTTGAACTGCTCATCGGTGGCGTTCTTGAGAAACAGCTCTTCATGATCGGGAATCAGGACGCGCGTGAACGGGCAGGCCCCGACCTTCAGCGCTTCTGCGTACACCGCCGTCATCAGCGGCAGGGTCGCGTACTCTCCCTGAATCCGGAAAATATCTCCCTTTTTGAGCTTCAGGGAGTAATGAACGAGCACCTGGGCAAGTTTTTGCGTGCGAGGATCCATGAATAACTCCTGACTGGAATTCCTGGTCTTGTTTCATCTCAATACGCAGGGACTAATAAACGGTTGCACCGTGCGTTTGTAAAGTCGCCGCCTCGCCGACGCCACAAAAAAAACCGGCGCCACCAGGGCGCCGGTTCGGAGTCTATGGATGCCCGAAAGGTTCGTTTACTCGGTCAGCTGGGCCTTCTTCTGACCCTCCGTGATCAGCTTGGAGTACTGCCCGCCCTTGAGGATCTCCACCGCGCGCTGCACCGCGTCGTCGGTCTTCAGCACGATCTCCTCGTAGACACCCTTCTGGCCTGCGATCGCGCTCACGATCTCGCGCTTGATCGTCCGGCGGATGTAATCCTTCGACCGATCGAAGTCCTTGCCCTTCTCGACATCGATCAGCGCCTGGAGGCTGTCGATCACCGGCTGGAACAGATCCAGCTTCTCTTCCCGCTTGGCCGTCTCGACCAGCTTGTCAAGCGAGGCTTCCAGCGACGACGTGTAGTCGAATTTTTCCTTCTTAATGTACTTCCGGAACTCCTCGACCATCGCATCGGTCACTTCGAGATCCGCCGGGGCGCCCGGATTGTCGGCCACGTACTGCACCGCGTAGTTGAAGAACAGGCCCGAGCGGAACAGGTTGATTTCAATCGGCTGCCAGGTCTCCCGCTCGATTTCGATATCCGGGACAATCCCGCCGCCGCCGTACACCGTCCGGCCGCCGTTCGTATAGAAAATCTCCTCCGGAGAAACCGCCATCGTGTCGGCTTCCGCCTCCGGTGTCGCTTCCACATCTTCTTCATCGACCATCGCGTGCGGGGCATTCTTGGCCTGCGTCTCCGGCTTCTGGATGCACCGGCCCGAGGGCACGTAGTACTTGGCCGTCGTCAGCTTCAGCGCCATGCTGCCGTCCGACGAAATCGGGAATATTTGCTGCACGAGCCCCTTGCCGTACGTTGTGGAGCCGACAATCAGCCCGCGATCCCAGTCCTGCACGGCGCCGGCGACGATCTCCGAGGCGGACGCGGTGCCTTCGTCGACCAGGACCACCAGCGGCTTGTCCGGCGGGAACAGCGGCGGGCGTTCCGAACGGTAATGCCGCTCGCTCGACTCGAACCGTCCCCGCGTGTAGACGATCTCCCGGCCCTCTTCCAGGAACAGCTCCGCCGTCTCCTTGGCCTGGTCCAGCAGACCGCCGCTGTTGGAACGCAGATCGAACACCAGCGAGGTGATCCCCTGATCCATCAGGTCGGTGATCGCTTCGCGCAATTCGTGCGAGGTTTCCTCGGCAAACCGCGACAACCGGACATAACCGACCGTCGTGCCGGGAATGATCCCCGAGTAGTTGACCGACTTCAATTCGATCAGCGCGCGCTCCAGCACAAACTCTATCGGTTCCTCGAGACCCGCCCGCTTGATCGCCAGCGAGATCGAAGTGCCCGCTTTGCCGCGCATCATCTTCGAGGCATCCGCCGAGGTCATCCCCTCGGTCGACTTGCCGTCGATCTCCCAAATGATGTCCCCGGCATGGAGTCCCTTGTCGTACGCCGGAGTACCCTCGATCGGGGAAATGATGACGATGCGCCCGTCGCGCTCGTCGATCTGCATGCCCAGCCCCTCGTACTTGCCGTGGGTCGATTCCATCAGCGCGTCGTAGGAGCTCTTCTCCATCAGGACGCTGAAGCGGTCGAGGTCCGAGAGCATGCCGTTGATACCGGCCTTGATGATCTCATCGGTATCAACATCTTCCATGTATTGATTGCGGATGTTCAGCGCCGTATGGGTCAGGCGCTTGACGTCCATCAGGAAGCTGTCGCGGTCGCGCTGGCGACTTTCCGCTGCCTGATCCTCCGTCTGATTTTCGAGGTTAATGTGGAAAGTGTCGGCCCAGAGCACCGGCTCTTTCGGATTCGTCGTCTGGGTCGCTTCACCCGATCCGACGAACCATATGAGGGCCAATGCAAAGACGGTTATGCCGAGCAATTGGACTGTGAAGCGAACCATAGGGCCTCCAGACTCATTGATTGTGACGAGTACAATCTATTGTAAATCGCCGGCTTGTCAAGTTTGCGGGAATCTTGGAAGCGGGCTGTATCTGCATGTCGATTCTACGCTTAGCCGATCCGATCAGTTGCACACTTTCTGCGCAAATGTTCACGGCGCAGAAATAACTTCTTGCCTATGCGACGCTTAGCACGTTTATACGGCTATGGTGAGCCGGCGCGAAAAAATCCCCAATCATCCCATGACCGGCCGGGAATCCTATAAACCGTTTACCACCAATGCAGTAGAACTGCTCAGGGCGTTTTGGTCCTGCTCACTTTGTAGCCTTTCTGCACAGTAGAATGAATGCCAACCGCGCAAAGTTCCGAAACTCACCGCTTGCAGCCATGCTGCTGCATCTGCTCCTGCCCGGACTCGGCCACATGTTTTGGCGCGAGTACCTCTTCGGCGTGTTCATTTTCCTCGTCATGCTCATGGCCGGCGCCCTGTTTGTCCTCTCCCTGTTCATCGCCCTCCCGGTTTACGCCCAGCTGATTGTCTGGGGCCTCCCTCTCGCCTTCTACCTCGTCTCGTTCGGCGACCTCTTCCGAACCGTCCGCGGCCGCCAGATCAAACATCCCCAATCCCCCCGCAAAGCCCGGATCTACGGCGCCGTCGCCGTCGCCTACCAGCTCCTCTGGCCACTCGCCCCCGTGAATTTTGCCTGGCAGAACGCCCCGGATGTCTTTGTCCTCGAAAGCAACAATCTCGCTCCTCTCTTCAAGAGCGGCGACCTCGTGAAAGCCAGCCGGCTAAGCTACATGGTCAATACGTACTTTGTCGACAAACCGATTTTCCACTCCCTGCCCGACCGTTTCGACATCGTCCGATTTCGCTTCGACAGCACCGAACTCTCCGGCATCGTCATCGGACTCCCCGGTGAGGATATCGAAATAATCGGCGGCGTGGTCACCGCCAACGGCGTCCCGCAACTGCAATCCTCCGCCACGAGCCGGCTCGTTAACGGCGACTGGCCCCTGGCCACTGCCGGCGGGTACTCCCTCCTTATTGCCTATCCGGAACTCGGGCAGGTCCGGGATGTGTACGAAGTTCCGATTACTGATCTGATCGGCAAGATGGAGAAACTCCTGTGATGCGGATCCGCAATGTCATATTCGACCTCGACGGCACCCTGATCGACTCCTCCGAAGGCGTCGTGGCCGCGTTCCACCACGCCTTTCACAAAGCCGGTCTCCCGTTGCCTCCACCGGAACTGATCAAACCCTTCATCGGCTATCCCCTCGAAGTCGCCTTCGCCCACTTCACCGACTGCCCGCCAACGCTCCTGCGGCAGTACTTCCGGGAAGCCGGCAGCAACATGATTGTCGCCTCCACTGAACCCCTCCCTGGAGCACGGGAGGCTGTTGAACAGATCCGCGCCAGAGGCTTCCGTACTGCCATCGCCACCACCAAGATCCTCCCCAATATCGAAGGCATTCTCGACAAGCTCGGATGGCGGCACCTGTTCGACACCTACGCCGGCGGCAACGAAGTCAGCCGCGTCAAACCTGACCCGGAGCAGTTCCGCCTCGTTCTGCAACGTCTCGAGGCCGCACCGGAACACGCGATAGTCATCGGCGACACCATCAACGACGTCTTCGCGGCCAAAGCTATCCCTATGCCCGTCATCGTCGTCGCCTCCCCGTTCGAACCCCGCGAAAAAGTGATTTCCTCCTGCCCCGACTTCTTCGTAGAGTCTATCCTGGGAGTACCGGAAATCCTGGATGAGCTCAACACACGAATGGAGGAGGATCGCTAATGCGAATCTACGTACACTCTTTTGAGACGCCGTTCGGAATCATTCGAACAGCCGCGACCGACACCGCCCTCGCCATGATCGACCTGCCCGGCCGCACCGAAGATGCCTTCCGCGAATACGTGCTGCGCCGCTTTGCCGGAGCGGAGATCGTCGATGGCGGCCCGATCAACGCCCGCGCCGAAGAACAGATCTCCGCGTACCTGTGCGGGAACCTGAGAGCGTTTGATTTGCCGCTTGATCTCAAAGCCAACCCCTTTCAGGCTCAGGTTCTGCGCGAAGTCGCCGCCATCCCCTACGGC
>JBGSIV010000133.1:0-4513 GCA_041742355.1 Candidatus Zixiibacteriota bacterium | reverse complement strand
TTGCGCCCTGACGACCCGACAAACACGGAAACAGGGAAATTGCGTAAACGAACCCAACCTGTCGATGCGTCACCAAACGACCGACATCCCCGGCGCCAACATGCGACGACTTCTCGACCGCATGGGGCGGCCTTACGACCGTCCGAGATGGCCCTCCGGCCGCGTAGGGGGTGGCCTTGTGTCACCCCCGAGCGGCCGCAAACAAACCCAATTGGTGAACGGCAGATGTCCATATCTGCCGAAAGCGTGCAAACGAACCCAATGTTGGGTTGTAGGTCAGGCTCCTTGGAGCCTGACACAGAGAAAACGGAAACTGAGATAATGCGCAAACGAACCCAATCCACATGCGGATGTGCCCGGCCGAACTTGTACGCCCCCGAACATGTTCGCGGCCGACCAGGTGCGCGGCCGATGTCCACATCGGCCGCGATTCTCTCAAACGAACCCAAACAGAAACGTGCCGCCGGGCTCTCACCCAACAGCACGTCTTGAACTTCTGAACTCCGGCCGCTACTTCTTCAGCGGGCATCCCAGCACCGGCGGACAAACCGGCTGAATGCTCAGCTTGCAAATCCCCGGGCTCTTGATCATCGGATTGACCAGATACAGCATGATTCACCTCCCAAGATTGGTGAGTTTAGAGTGGCATTAATGAAAAACCGATCTCCGGTTCCTCACGTTGCTTCAGCATTGAATTTGTTCCCAACAGAGTCCGCATGGACATATGTAATGTCAATTTACGTGCCATTGTGTGTGAATTCAAGAAAAAAGTGCAGCCGCTTGTCCACGTAAAGCACACCATTGAAGTCCACTTTAGCTCCCCGGCCGCTCCACCGGCAGACCCTCAGAATGCCTCCGGCCGCCCCATCTCCCGGACCCGCACCGGCACCCCCTCCAATTCCAGGGGCAGCTCTTCCCGAAGCTCCGCCGACAACACCTCCGCCTGCACCTCGATGCACTCCCCCTCCTCGTCTGCCCCAATCGCTACCCCAAATACCCCCGGCAGCGCCATAAGCCGCTCGACATGCCGCCGCAAAACATCTTCAACCTGTTTCACACATCCTCCTCGCCATCGCCTTCTCCTGCATCTTACTGCCCAATTTCTCCCCCGTCAACCTCAACCAACGAATCCTCCCCCGTACGCCTGCACCGGCCAAAAAACAACCCGGGGCATTGCACCCCGGGTTGCCACGTTGTAAACACATCCACTTCAAATCATCCGATCTCAGTCGCCGTCGATCGTTATGTTTAAAGCGCTCAGGACATTCTGAATCCGGTTGCCCCACGTGTAGCCCTGACGGTTTCCCGCAAAGAGGAGCGCCACCGGATTGGCGGCCGCATTATTAGTCACAATCAGTGAACCGGAATCTCCGGACTTGGAGAAGCTCGGGGACGTCAACACCTGATCGACAAAGCGCGTGTTGGCCCCGGCATACGCGATCGTCACCGTGGCGTTCACCCCGATCACTGTGCCGGTCGTAAGGCCGGTCGTGCGTCCCACCTTCTGAATCGGCAGATCAAGCACCGCCTCGACCGGCGTCGCATCCGGGATTCCGTAGAATCCCGCCGGCGTCGAGTTGCCGATCATGGCTGTCGTCGACTTCACAATGGCAGCATCAACCGTGTTATTCGCGTTCGCACCCGTCTGCACCGGCACAAAATCGGCCAGCGACCCAATGGTGTCGGCGTAGAAGCCGCTACACTGCGGTTTGTTATCATACAGCCCCGGTTGACCGACGATCTCCCCCGCGGAGCCCGCGTTCATACGGGCGAACACATGGTTGTTGGATAGGGCGTACACCTGCCCACCCCGCAGCACCCGGCAACCAAAGGTCCCGGAGGCGCACTCCAGGTAGTTGCCGACCGAGTAACCCACTGGCACCGGGCGACTAACACGGCTGGTGAAACTCACACCTCCACCGCCGCCCCCACCGCCCGGCTTAGGGAACAGCTCGGGACGGGGGGTCACAAAGAGGCGCACCGGCACGCCATCGAGTGTCGCCGGTACCCCGCGCACGTCCGAACGCTCAGCCAGCACCAGTACGACCGGCCGGCCGCTCGCATCACGCCCTGTCGCCGTGCCGAATACTCCGTCATTTGCTTCAAGACTCAGTGCATGCTTGTTTTGGACGGCCATGACCTTGGCAACCTCGGAGGCTTGGAGCGGCAGCGCTGCACCGGCGGCGGGGTCAAACGGTTCATATACGGGGGCAAAACCCGGCTCCGAGTCGCAGCCGATCCAGAACAGCGCCAGCGCGGCCAAAAAGGCAACTGACACCACGGCGGACAGTGAGAACAGTCGGGGCGATCTCATCGGACTTCTCCTCGATTAGTGTGGGAATATTCTGAAATAACTCGTCGCGCGTGGGGCGCGAGTCAAGTGCGGCGCTGCCGTCACCCGCAACGGACGACTAGAGCCTGATCCGTTATTGTTACTACCGATCTCACCTCCTTCACTACAAACGCACACCCGCCTGCGTTCCCCCCACAGGGCCGATTGGCCAGGATTGCGGTTCCGCCGCTCGTCGCGGAAGGACCGAATAGAAGTATCGATGGTGTTGAATCGATCTATAGATCTGCTAAAAGAAGGCTATTTCGCTCGGTGTTGTCAATGATAAAATGCAAGTTCCATTAATCACTTGGCCACACACCCCTCTCTTGCGCTCTTCGTCACAAGGACGTACCTTGCCCCCGAATGAAATCTCGTGCGCCGACCAGCCCGAAAGGAGCAGACATGTCCCTCCAGGAGCGTATGGAAGCAGCGACCACCACCGTTGTAAAAGCGGTCTTTCCGAATACTACCAATCATTACGATACGCTTTTCGGCGGACAGGCGCTGGGATGGATGGATGAGGTCGCTTTCATCGCCGGCACCCGGTTCGCCCGGAAGAACCTCGTCACCGTGTCCCTCGACCGCACCGACTTCCGCGTCCCTATTCCCGCCGGCACGCTGTGCGAACTGACCGCCCGAGTGATTAAGATTGGGCGCACGAGCATGCAAGTCCGGGTCGATGTCGTGGTGGAAGACATGTACTCGAACGAGCGCAAACTCGCCATCCAGGGCACCTTCACTCTGGTCGCAGTCGACGAGATGCGCAATCCAATTCCTATTCCGGTGGCCTGACTACGCCTCTCTTCACGGTGTGAACGACGGCATTCGGTGCCGTGCAAGCGCCCCGTCTGCATTGCTTGATCGAAGGTGGAGCAGACTCCCCCCTCCGCTTCTCCGACGCTCCTCCCAGCACCCACGACGCCGAGGCAGTGATCCGAGACCGCCTTGCCGCAGCCGAAACCAACAGACACAAAAGAAGGGCGGCCTTGCGACCGCCCTGACAGGTCATCAATTGATTCGCTCTATTGACCGCACGGTGACTGGAGATCGTTTCCGGCCCTGAACAGGAATGCGACGTAGTACGCCACATCCCCAACCGTCAGTCCACAGCGGCCATCAACATCGCCTCCGGCTATGCCCTTCGGCACCGGCTCGCCACGGAACAACGTCGCCAGTACCGCTGTAAGGTCCGTGATATCGACTCTTCCGTCGAGATTGACGTCCCCCGATCGGTGCCCGATCATCCGCACCGTCCTGCTCGTGCTGAAGACGGAACCATCCGCAAAGCTTCCGCGGACATGAATCGGGGCAAAGACCGTGTTATAGAACGCTCCATATGGAATCAGGATATCCGTAACCCAGACGTCGATCGAAAGCACTTCGCCATCAAAGTTCACGTACGACGGCTCCACGGCAACCTCCACCGGCGCCACGGTGTCATTCACTATTACAGACAGCAGATCGACATCACCGGGAACATGCCCGCCCACGAACTCCCCAACGGTAATCCTCACCTTCTTCGGTACGATCGCATCCTGCATGAAGTAGAACAGGGGTTCCGGCCGGACGGCGATCTTGCCGGTGTCGTTAGCTGAACAATCGTACACTGCGACATTAAACCCGGTAGAAACCGTGTCCTCGCCGTCGGTTGCCCACACTACGACGGCATGAGATCCCATCTGGTCAATCGCCGGAGCGATCGTTATTTCCAATTTCCCCGATCCGTCAAACAACCCAGCCATATTCGGCGGAGCCGGATCCAACCACATGTCTGCCAAAGCACCGTCCGGATCGGTGCCGGTCGCTACCAGCACTAGCTGCGTCCCGGCGCATACGGTAGCATCGGCTATGGGATCTATTGACGGCGGTCGATTCACGTTGTTGACGGTGATCGTGACGAGTTCGTTATCCGACAACAGACCGTCAGAAGCGCCAAACGTTATGTCGAAAGACCCAGCCTGCTCAAAGGTCGGCGTCCAGCTGAACACGCCTGTGGCGGGAGCGAACGAGGCCCCGGTGGGAAGATTCGACGCGCTCAAAGTGACCGGATCGCTGTCCGGATCACTGGCCGTGACCGTAAAGGTCAGCAGGGCATTCTCATTGACGTTCTTGGGGCCGATGGTCGCTAAGACCGGCGGACGGTTGACGTTGGCCACCGTGATGGCCACGACCTCCTCGTCG
>JBGSIV010000132.1:0-10572 GCA_041742355.1 Candidatus Zixiibacteriota bacterium | reverse complement strand
TCGCGGCGGACGCGCTCTGTCTACCCGATGACGATCGGATAGTCGAGACGTTGTCGGGAGGTGAGCGGCGTCGGGTGGCGCTGTGCAAAGTGCTGCTGGAGAAACCGGACCTGCTCCTGTTGGACGAGCCGACGAACCACCTCGATGCCGAGACGGTGAACTGGCTCGAGGAGCAGTTGCGGGAATATCCGGGAACGGTGATTATCGTGACGCACGACCGATATTTCCTCGATAACGTGACCAAGTGGATACTCGAACTGGAGGGCGGGCACGGGATTCCCTGGGAGGGGAACTACAGCTCGTGGCTCGAGCAGAAGTTGGGAACGCTGGTGACAGCGGAGAAGAAAGACTCACCGCGCGCCCAGGCGCTGCAGCGGGAGTTGAACTGGATTCACATGAGCCAGGGGGATCGCAATCAGTTGACGCGGGCGCGTATCCGCGAATACGAGCAACTCGTGGCCCGGGAAATGGCGGCGGCCAAAGGGGCCGGGGCAGTGATTCAGATCGCGCCGGGGCCGGAATTGGGCAGCCAGGTGGTCGAGTTCCGCGATGTGACGATGGGGTACGACAAGCGAAAGCTGTTCGACGGGCTGTCGTTTATCGTGCCAAGGTCGGCGGTGGTGGGATTAGTCGGGCCGAACGGAACCGGCAAGACCACGCTGCTCAAGATGCTGACCGGGGATCTACAGCCGATCGAGGGGAAAGCGACCGTGGGAACGACGGTGCGCTTTGCCTACGCCGATCAGGAGCGGGCGTCGCTTTACGGGGATCAGAGCCTGATCGAGGAGGTCGGCGGCGGAATGGAAGAGATTCCGATCGGGAATCGGACGGTGCCGATCCGTCAGTACCTCGCGCAGTTCGGATTCAAGGGGCCATCGCAGCAGAAAAAGGCGAATGAGCTCTCCGGCGGTGAGCGCAACCGGTGCGCGCTGGCAAAAGTCCTCAAGGCGGGCGGCAATGTGCTCCTGCTTGACGAGCCGACGAATGACCTCGATGTCAACACGCTGCGGATGCTGGAAGAAGCGATCTTGGACTTCTCGGGGTGTGTGCTGGTGATCAGCCACGACCGGTTCTTCCTCGACCGGATTTGCACGCACCTCCTGGTGTTCGAGGGTGAGGGCCAGGTGCGGTGGTTCGAGGGGAATTTCTCGGCGTACGAAGAGTGGCGGGTGAAGGAGCTGGGGGATCGGTTGTTCGAGAATCGCCGGAATAGGTATCGGACGCTGGTGCGGGCGTAGAGACTACCGGCAGTACTTAACGCAGAAGGCATCGGTGACGGTGCGAAGATCAGGGGTGAGGATTTTCCTCACCCTTTTTTTTATGTCGTCAGGGATGGGACCGTAGAATGCTTCCGCGATGCCGCCGGTGATGCAAGCGAGCGTGTCGGCGTCGCCGCCAAGCGAGATCGCGTTGCGGATGGCGTCTTCATAAGAATCGGCATCAAGGAAAGCAACGATGGCCTCGGGGACGGTTCGCCGGCAGGTCTCGTCGAAGGAGTATCTCGGGCGGATGCTGTCGACAGTGCGATCGAGGTCGTAAGCGAATTGTTCGGTGATACGGGTGCGGATCTGTTCCTTCGAGTGTCCTTTGCGGGCAAGGTAGACGGCGAGGCCGGTGGCCTGAGCGCCTTTGATCCCCTCGGGGTGGTTGTGGGAGATCTCGGCGGTGAGCCTCGCCTGCTCCAATACCTCATCTTCAGTATCGAACGCGAAGCCGACTGGGCTGACGCGCATGGCCGAGCCATTACCGAAACTGTTGTAGGGTTGCGGCGACGGATGGCGGAGCCATTGCCGGAACATGCCGCCCCAACTGCACTGGGGATACCGTCGGCCGTAGTCGAGGATGCAGTCAAGATAGGAGCGGCCGGAGAGGATGGACTCGGCGACCGCGACAGTGAGGACGGTGTCGTCGGTGAATTTGCAGAGCGGGTCGAAGAGGGGAAAATCCTTCGTCTTGATCTGGTCGAATTCGTAGACGGACCCGATGATGTCGCCGGCGATCGCTCCGAGCATAAGACTCTCCGGTAGCGGTTGGTAGAAGCGGGGAGCCGTCAGCCGGATGCGACTGACGGCTCATGCGTATTAGTTACCCCGTTCAACTACACTCCAGTCGTCTCGCGTTCGGGGAGCGGCCGTCCTTTGGCAGGAGCAGGCGCCGGAGCAGCCTTGTCGAAAGCGCCGCGCCATACGACGGCCGCGAGAATACCGCCGAGCAGCGGGGCAACGATGAACATCCAGAGCTGCGTCAGCGCCCCTCCCCCGACGAGGACGGCCGGGCCAAAGCTCCGGGCGGGATTCACCGAGGTGCCGGTAATCGGAATGCCGACGATGTGAATGAGGACTAGGGCGAGTCCGATGGCGATCCCGGCGAAACCCTTTGGGGCGGCCGGGTGGGTGGAACCGAAGATGACGAGCAGGAAGAGGAAGGTCAGCACCACCTCGGCGATGAACCCGGCGGCAAGGGAGTACTGATTCGGCGACAGGTCGGCGTAGCCGTTCTGGCCGAGGGAGCCGGTGACGTAGGTGGAGGTGCCGGAGGCGATGGCGAGGAGAATGGCGGCGCCGATGATCGCGCCGACGCACTGGGCGACGACGTATCCGGCGGCGTCGCGGCCGCTGATCTTTTTCGCCACGAGCATGGCAACGGTGATCGCAGGGTTGATGTGACATCCGGAGATGGGGCCGATGGCGTAGACCATAACGAGGACGGTCAGTCCGAAGGCGAACGAGATCCCGAGGAAACCAACCTGGGCTCCGGCGATAACGGCGCTTCCGCAGCCGATCAGCACCAGGAAGAGGGTTCCCAGCAGTTCCGCAAAGTACTTGTTCATATGGGTCCTTTCCCGCAAGCTCCGCATGCGGCGGAGGCGCGATGATTGGGGTGCAGCTCCATGAGAGCTCCTGTGCGAAGTCTAACGTGGACCCGGGTTGAAGTCAACAACAACATCGGCGGGGAATCGGATCGGCAGGCTCAGGGCCGGACAATCACGCGAGTTTTCGCGACACGGTCGCCAAAGCGGGCTTTCTCGGGGGAAGTCGTGATCAGTATGATGCCGAGGATGTTGAATGCGGGAAGGGAATCGACTGCGCGGAGCAGGTTCCGGATTGCGGCACGCTTCATGCCGGGGCGGGCGCCATCGAGCCGCACGACCTGCAGGCCTAATAACCGCTTGCCGATGGTTGCCCCGAACGCGCCCTCCAGGAGAATGAAGTAGGCAATGATAACGCCCAGGAAAGAAATGCAGAGCGGGTCGGTGATCATCCAGCCGACGCTCCAGAGGTGGTCTCCCCCGCTCATGAGCCAGGCGCCTTTGACGATTCGCGTGATCGGGAAGAAGACGAGGCTTAGCACGAAGAAATCAATGACCAGGGCACCGAGGCGCGGGACCAGCCCGGCGTAGTGGAATTGTCTTTGCCCTACCTGCTCCATATGAAAGACTCAATCCTCGAGTCAATCGGTCGTACCCCGATGTTTCAGAAACGAAGCGACAGACAGCTCAGGCCGCCATCGAGCTTGCGGTACTCCGACATATCCAGCTCTATCATGTCATAACCGACGGCCGCGATGGCCCTTGCGGTTTTCGGATGTCCGGCCGCGATCAGAACGGTTCCGTTGATCCACAGGCAATTGGCGGCATACCGCTCGGCCGGATCGACTGGGATCGCACGGTACCGGCCAAACTCCTCCCCCGCCGTTAGCTTGCCGAACGCGACCACGGTCTCATTCTCCACATAGGACATGTCCGACTTCAGGTGAAGGGTATCGGCAAGAGGGACGAGCGAGCCGGTGTAGCCATGGCGGTTGAGAATGGCGAGCAGCTGCGCGGCGCCCTGGTCGTTGGTGCGGGCGGAGCGGCCGATGAAGTAGTGGTCGCCGACCATCATGATGTCGCCGCCGTCGACCGTGCCCGGGGGTTCGATGTGTTCGACAGCGTCGTAGAACTCCCGCACGACCGGCTCGATAGCCAGTGTCTCACCGCACCGCGAAGCGGCGCCGGGGCGCAGGATGACGGCACAGGACGGTGTCAGCAGGGCGGTGTCCTCGACAAAGGTGGAGTCGGGATACCGCTCGTCGGGAGGAAGGGTGATAACCTGAAGGCCGCAGGTCCGGAGGGCGTCGACATACGCAGCGTGCTGGCGGAGAGCCAGGTCGTGGTCGGGCGGGCCCAGCCCCGCAGTGGAGAGGCCGTGGATGAACGAGCGGCCGGGGGGGCGGACGATGGCGCGGGTGAATCGCATGGTGGCCTCGGCAATCGACAGCGGTTTCGGACTTCAGTCTCCCACCCAAGCTACGGTGCGCGCGGAAAGTGCGCAACGGGATTCGGCAGGAGTTCGATGCGCTTTAGAGTTGCGCCTTTTGTCCATGAACGGTATGATAGGCCTGACTCTTTTTCCGGCTGGAAAAAGGGTCGCAAGAGAAAGGCTGCTGCCGACCATGCCAGACTGTGACACAGGCGCCAAAGACCCACTCCCCCTTCATTTGAAGAGCATTCTCGTATCCGCGCCCACCCCGCCCCCCGGGCTGAGGGCCGACGGCAACGCCTTCCATTCACACCGGAAATATCTTCATCTCACTCCCCCCGGGAAGGGATACTAAAGGAGTACCACCGTGTTTGCACCACTTGTGCGGCATCTCACCACCCGGCTCATGCGCCGGTTTGCTGCTCCGGCAGCAGCGGCACTGATCATGCTTGTCTCCGCGGAGGCGGTCTGGGCGCAGGAGGAGTACCGTCCGCTGATGCGCTACCCGGACATTCACGACAGCGTGATCGCTTTCGTTTACGGCGCGGATATCTGGACAGCGCCCGCATCGGGAGGAGTGGCCGTTCGCATCACGGTGCACGACGGCGAGGAGAAGTACCCGAAATTCTCGCCGGACGGGTCGCTGATTGCGTTCACGGGGGAATACGACGGCAATCCGGATGTCTATGTGATGGATACTTACGGCGGGAATATCCGCCGCGTCACGTATCATCCGGGTGAGGATGTGGTGGTCGGCTGGAATCAGCAGAAGAACAAAATCCTGTTACGGTCGTCGCGCTCAAGTTACGCCGGGTTCACCCGGCTCTTCCTGGTCGCTCCCGATGGCACGGGACTGGAGGAGCTGATCCTCAATGAAGCCGCGGTCGGGAGCTTCTCTCCTGACGGGGACAAGATTGCGTATACGAAAATCACCCGCGATGACGCGACATGGAAACGGTACACGGGGGGCACGGCCGAGGACATCTATTCGTATGATCTGCTCACCAACGAGGAGCGGCAGATTACGGATTTCCGGGGAACGGATCGCAACCCGATGTGGTTCGATGACCGCATCTACTTCTGCTCCGACCGCGACCGCGTGCTGAATATCTACGCCTATGACACGAAGACGGCCCGGGTCGAGCAGATCACGACGCACACCGGGTACGATGTCCGCCGCCCGAGCATGTTCGGGAGCCGGATCATCTATGAACTGGGAGGCGAGTTGTGGGTGCTGGAGGCGACGAGTGGACAGACGGCCCGCGTGCCGGTGGAAATCAGGAATGACCGCCCGGAGGTTCGGCCGTACCTGAAGGCGGTGGACAAGTTCGTGACGGAGTTTGATGTCTCCCCGACCGGCAAGCGGGCGGTGGTCACGGCGCGGGGCGAAGTGTTCACGGTGCCGCAAGAGGACGGCGAGACGCGCAACCTGACCAACTCCAGCGGCGCACGCGCGCGGGGTGCGGTCTGGTCGCCGGACGGCCGGTATATCGCCTACTTCTCCGATGACAGCGGGGAATACGAGATCTACCTGGTTGATCCGCTGGGTAAGACGGAACCGCTGCGCCTTACCCAGCATGCCGACGGATACCGTCACACGCTCGGCTGGTCGCCCGACAGCAGGAAACTGGCGTTCACCGACCAGACGCTCACGCTTTACTATGTCGATATCGCGACGCGGAAGACGGTCAAGGTCGACAAGGCGGAGTATGAGGATGTCGACGTATCGCTGGATTTGAAGCCGATCTACGATTACGCGTGGTCGCCCGACAGCCGGTATATCGCGTATGCCAAAATGGACGCGGACCTGCTCTCCAAGATCTACGTGTACTCGCTGGAGGAAGGACGTTCGCACCTGGCGAGCGGCGACCTGTTCAGCGATTTCGGGCCGCAGTTCACCCGCGACGGCAAGCACTTGCTGTTTATCTCGAATCGGCGCTTCTCCCCCACCTTCTGCGACTTTGAATGGGAGATGGTGTACAAGAATGCCGCCGGTATCTGCGCGCTGACGTTGCAGAGAGACGGGCAGCCGCTGCTGCCGTTTCGGAGCGACGAAGAGCCGGTCGACAGCGCCGTGCAAGCGAAAGACGCGGCCTCGAAGGCCGTGACGTCGCCGTTGGTGCGGATTGATTTTGAGGGACTGGCGGAGCGAATCGAAATGCTGCCGCTGCCGGCGGGCAATTACCGCAGCCTCGCGGCCGGCGACAGCACGATCTACTACCTGAATGCCGACACCGGTGATTTTAATCGTTTCGAGTATCGTCCGCTCGGGCCGCGGACGTTATGGGCGTTCTCGCTGGAAGAACGGGAGCAGGAGCCGGTGATCGAGGGACTCAAGGGCTATCGTTTATCGGCGGATGGTTCCCACATCATCTACCGCCGGGAGGATGAGATCGGGATCATTGGATCGGACACCCGGACGGCGATTGTCCGGGAGGACGCAGACGAGGATTCACCTGAGGTCGAAGCAGACGAGGATGCGCTTGACCTCTCGGGGATGAAGATGCTGCTCGATCCGCTGGCCGAGTGGACGCAAATGTACAACGAGGCCTGGCGAATGGAGCGGGATTTCTACTGTGACCCGAATATGCACGGTTTAGACTGGCCGGCGTTGCGCGAAAAGTACGGGCGACTTCTCCCCTATGCCTCGTGCCGGCAGGATATCGGGTATATCATCGGGGAGCTGATTGCGGAGTTGAGCACGTCGCACACGTATGTCGGCGGCGGCGACCGGCAGCGCAAAGCCGAAGAGATCAACACGGGGATGCTGGGAGTCGACTGGGAGGTGGATCAAACCGCGAACCGCTATCGATTCAGGAAGATCTTCCGAGTGGCCGACTGGACCCGGGGAATATTCCCGCCGCTGGCGCGGCCGGGTGTGCAGGTGGCCGACGGGGACTACCTGCTGCAGGTGAATCACCGGGAGGTGACGGCCGACGCGGATATCTACAGCTATTTCCAGGATATGGCCGACAAGCAGGTGACGCTGTTGGTGAACAGCCGCCCGACGACCAAAGGGGCGCGGGAGTATACGGTGCAACCGCTGGCCGACGAGTACCCGCTGCGCTACCTCGACTGGACCGAACACAATCGAAAGGTGTGCGAGGAAGTCTCGGGGGGGAAGATCGGCTACATTCACCTGCCGGACACGTGGACGGAGTCGGCGCAGGAGTTCCCGAAGTTCTTCTACGGCCAGACCCGCAAGCAGGGGCTGATTGTCGACGGGCGGTTCAACGGCGGGGACCTTGATCCGGATATCTTCTTCCAGCGGCTGAAAAAAGAGCTGCTGTCGTACTGGACGCGCCGGTACTCGCACGATCAGACAGAGCCGTCGGTGGTGACCACAGCCCACCTGGCCTGCCTGACCAATCGGCAGGCGGGATCCGGCGGCGACGAAGTGCCGTGGCAGTTCCAGCAGCAGAAGCTGGGGCCGGTAATCGGCACGCGGACATGGGGAGGCCTGGTCGGCATTTCCATGGGGATCGACCTGGTGGACGGCGGCGGAGTCTCCGCCCCGGATTACCGCATCTACGACCCCAATGGCAAGTGGGTGGTGGAGAACGAAGGCGTCGAGCCTGATATCACGGTCGACCTGCATCCGGCCGAGGTGGCGCGGGGGTACGATGCCCAGCTCATGAAGGGGATCGAGGTGCTGCTGGAGAAGATCAAGCACGAGCCGAGGGAATGGCCGCAGCACGAGGCGTTTCCGGTCGACCGGTGAGAGAAATAGCAGTTCTGCCGGGACGCCCGATCAGCAGGCGCCCGGCGCCGAACCGCTGCGGAAGAGATAGCTCACCAGAAACGTCAGGTCACTCACATTCGTGCTACCGTCGCCGGTGACATCGGCGTTGCCTCCGCAGGACGGGGCAGCGCCACCCCGGAAGAGGTAGCCGACGAGGAAGGTGAGGTCGTTGACAGCGAGCGAGCCGTCGTCGTTCAAGTCGCCGCGCCGTTCACAACAGGCTGTTTCCTGCCAGCCGGTCAGGCGGGCGAGGAGCCACCAGAACGCTTTGCCTTTCTGATAGCAGTTGAAGCAGTGCGAGTGCGCGCAGTCGCCGCAGGCAGGGCAAGTGTGCGCGGCGCACCAATCCGCACACCAATAGCAGGCGTCGGTTTCATCGGGGTAGTAGCCACCGTCGGGGTCGTAACTTTCGATATCGGCAAAATCAAAGAGCGCCTTGTTGTGGAGGGTGCAGAAGGCGCGGATCTGGTTGTTGCGGAGATACAGATTGCCGGTCGGCCCGGTGCCATCGAGGTGGCCGGTCATATAGATGAACTTCACTTCAGGATACTCGGCTTCGAGGGAGTTCATCTCGTTCAGGTAGGCGTTGATGCCTTCCTCGTTGGTGGAGGAGACGCCGCCGCACCAGGACCAGATAACGAGATTGGTCGAGTTACCGGGCTGGTTCAGGTGGTTCCGGGTGACGGTCGCCCAGGTGAGGTCGCCGCCGGATCCGAGGTCGGAACCATATTCCGTAAGGCCGGGGAATTCGTAGAGGGCGTTTTCGGCAAGGACCATCTGCATGCCGGTGACGATCTGGGAGCCGTGGGAGGTGTGGCCGTAGAAGATGCGGTACTGAGTCTGTACCTGTTCGACCGTGGCCGGGGGTATCGAGGCGAACTGGCTCACGCTGGAGTGGTCGGCGGTGACGGCATACGTATCCGCGATCAGGAACAGAGCCAGAGCCAGGACAGACAAGCAGCGCAGGGCAGGTACCATGACGTTTCCTCACTGATCCAAGAAGGCGGGACGTTCGGTGTATAGTGGTATAATATAACCACATTGCGTTCCTGTCAACGGTTCAGAGGATCGGGGAGTATGCCGGGGCACCTTTCGGTAACGAATATCGGGCACAGGCTATCCACTGTCGGTAGCCGGTAACCAGCGGCGGGTGTGCAGCGGGATCCCGTACAATCGTCCACCCGCATGGGGTACATGGGCTTGGGGATTCGCGGGAGAGAGACTCGCGGTCGGCACACTGCGTGCGTTGCCTGTGCCCGGAGGTGCAGCGTATGAACGTCCTTCTCATTTATCCCGATACTGATCGCCTGTCGATCGTTCCGGGCGGTCTGATCAATGTCGAGCCGCTCCAGCTTGAGTACCTTGCGGCGGAACTGGATCATCACGATGTGCGGATTCTCGATATGAAGATCGAGAAACACTGGCAGAGGGTGATACGGGACTCTCGGCCGGATGTCGTGGGCATAACGGGCACGGTGATACACACCAGCCGGATGCTCGCGGTGCTGGGGTACGTGAAGCAGGTGTTCCCCGACGCTGTCACAGTGGTCGGAGGCGCCCACGCGACTCTCGTCCCGGGGGATTTCTTCCGGGATCAGGTGGATGTAGTGGTTTCCGGCCATGGCACGGCGGTCTTCGGCAGGTTGGTCGATGCCATTGAGCGGAAGCGACCGCTCGGGAGTATCCCCGGGTTGAAGGTGCGGGGCGGCGGCGAGTGGATATCGACGGCACCGGCGGCGCCACTCTGCGATCTCGATCAGTTGCGATTGCCACGGCGCGACCTCACAGCGTCGTACCGCAGCCGGTACCATCACCTTGTGTGGAAACCGGTGGCCCTCATGGTGACATCGGTGGGCTGTCCGCACGCGTGCAGTTTCTGTCCCTGTCCGGTGTTGACCGGGCGGCGGGTGTTGCGTCGATCACCCGAATTAGTGGTGGAGGAGCTGCGCCGAATTGCCGAGCCCTATGTGTACATCGGCGATGACAACCTCTTTTTCGATCACCGCCATGCCGGGCGGATTGCGGCCCTGATCGAACAGGAAAGGCTCCAGAAGCAGTTCTATGTTCTGAGCCGTGCAGATGACATCGTGAAGCATCCGGAGCTGGTCGAGCAGTGGGCGGGCGTGGGTCTCAAGAAGGTGTTTCTCGGGTTGGAATCGCCGACGGACGATGAGCTCAAGGCATTGAACAAAAAAGGATCGGTGGCCGAGAACAACCGGGCGATCGAGATTCTCCACGCCAACCGGGTGGATCCGCTGGGGGCTTTCATGATCGAGCCGGGATACACGCGGCCGGACTTCGACCGCATACTCGAGTACATGGATCGGATGAAGATCTACTACTTCGAGTTCACGATTCTCACGCCGTTCCCGGGCACCCGGTTCTATGAGGATGTGCAGGGAGAACTGCTTTCACATGACACCCGCCTGTTCGATCTGGCGCACAGCCTCTTCCCCACCCGGCTGCCGCTGCGGGAGTTCTACCGCGAGTTCCACCGGCTGCACCGGCGGGCAGCCGGAATTCGCCGGGCGCGACGGATTCGGCCGGTGGTTTCCCCGTTCCGGCGGCTGGCGTTCGTCCGACAGGCGC
>JBGSIV010000131.1:0-11924 GCA_041742355.1 Candidatus Zixiibacteriota bacterium | reverse complement strand
CCGAGGGGCACCCGCTGGCGTGGTCGCGGCTTTCCGGCGCCGGGACGGTAACGTCCTCCGGCCTGTGGTGCTTCAATGCCACCGCCGGATCCTACACTGTCACTGCGGTCGTCACCGACGATTGCGGCGCGGCCGATACGGTGACGATGACGTACAACGTGACCGTCAACGCTGATCCGACGATCGCGCTGGGCAACGACACGACACTCTTTGAGTGCGTGGCCGGCGCCACCTGCCTTCTCTACACGGCAGCTGATCCGAACAACAATATCTCGTCGGTCCAGCTGATCACGGGCGATCCGAGTGCGACGATCAACATGGGCAGCAGCCTCCTGTGCTTCACACCTTCGGGCGCCGGCACCTACGAGTTCATCGTTCGGGTGACCGACGCCTGCGGTCGGACGGATCAGGATACGATCGCGGTCACGATCAACGTAAACCACGCGCCGGTAGTGAACCTTGGGGCCGACCAGAATATCTTTGACTGCACAATATCCCAGCACTGTCTGCCCGTGTCGATTACCGACATCGACAACAACATCACGTCGACGCAGCTGGTGAGCGGACCGGGAACGCTCTCTGGCTCGCAGATCTGCTTCACGCCGGCCGGGGCGGGCACGTACCAGTTCGTCGTCAGCGCCACGGACCTCTGTGGCCTGACCGATGTCGATACGGTGGTGGTGACCTACAGCGTGAACCGTCCGCCGGTGGCCGATGCCGGCGCCGACCAGAGCCTCTTCCTGTGTGCTCCCCAGCAGATCTGCTGGCCGGCCTCGGTAAGCGATCCCGATGGCAACATCACCTCGTCGGCTCTTATCCTGGGCCCGGGAACCTTTAACGGCTCCCAGATCTGTTTCACGCCGGCGGCCGACGGATCCTACCTCTTCGTATTGCAGGTTACCGACGGCTGCGGAGTGGTCGATCTTGATTCGGTCGCGGTTACGGTGGCGTTGAACGAAGGCCCGGCCTGCTTCGTGCCGAATGACACGATGATCTTCCAATGCGCTGCCGCGCAGGTCTGCCTGCCGGTGTACGCCACCGATCCCGACGGCAACTTGAAGGTCTGCCAGATCATATCAGGCCCCGGTTCCCTGGTGAACGGGACCTGGTGCTACACACCGGCCAGCGACCATGCGGTCACGGTCGTGGTGCGTTGTGAGGACTCGTGCGGGGTGACCTGCGAGTCCGATTTCACCGTCGAATTCGACATTAACGGCGCGCCGCAAATTGCGTTCGGCGCCGATATTAATACTTTCCAGTGCACGCCCACTCAGATCTGCCTGCCGTACACTGCCTCCGATCCGGAAGGCCTCGGCACGACGACGGTGACGCTGCTTTCCGGTCCGGGCACGTTGAACACGGCCCTCTCGCAGGTGTGCTACACGCCGGCGGCAACCGGGACACAGCGGTTCATCATCCGCATCACCGACGAGTGCGGGCGGACCGACCAGGATACGATCGACGTCACGGTGACACTCAACCTGTCGCCGGTGGTGAATGCCGGTCCAGACGATACCTACTTCCTCTGCGACGCGGGAACCGAGATCTGCTGGCCGGTTTCGTGGAGCGATCCGAATGGGAACATCACTGATGTGAGCCTGATCGGCCCGGGTGCGATCGACGGATCCCTGGTGTGCTTCAACCCGACTACCTCGGGTGAATACGAATTCTATCTCGAAGTGACTGATGCCTGTGGAGTGTTGGTGTCTGACACGGTCGTTATCACCGTGATCAACAACGAACCGCCGACGATCCAATTGGCCAACGATACGACGATTGCTCTCTGTACGGCCGTGCCGCTGTGCTTCCCGTACGCGTCGAGTGATCCGGATGGCACGGTTCTCACTGAGACGATGCTTTCCGGGTTCGGGACGCTCAATACCTCGACGAACGAGATTTGCTTCACGCCGGGCACGGCGGGGGACTACCAGTTCGTCGTCCGCGTCGCCGACTCCTGCGGCGCCATCGATCAGGACACGCTGGTGGTGACGATCCAGTATCTGCCCGAAGCGGTAGTGACCTGCCCGGCGCCGTCCAACCACTTCCTCTGCGCGCCGGCCCAGATCTGCATTCCGGTGAGCGTGAGCCCGGTGTCGGCAGCAGTCGCGACCTCCTTCGGGGTGTGGTCCGGCGGCCAGCTCTGCTTCCAGGCGGACTCCAGCGGGACCTACGTGATCCGCGTGATCGCCACAGGTGAGTGCGGCAGCGATACGTGCTTTGTCACGGCGGATGTAGAGATCGGTACCGCAGCGCAGGTCACCTGTCCCGCGCCGCAGCAGTTCTTCTTCTGCGCGCCGTCGCCGGTGTGTATCCCGGTCGCGGTGAGCGGCACGAGCCCGGTAGTGATTGTGAGTCCGATTGGCACCTACACTGTCGGAAATGTCTGCTTCACGGCGGACACGACGGGACACTATGTCCTGACGGTTATCGCGAACGGCACCTGCGGTGCGGATACCTGCACGGTCGTTGCAGACGTGATCATCAACTCGGCGCCGATCGCAGTTGATCCGACCAATCAGACGGCCTTCCAGTGCACGCCCGCCCAGTTGTGCTACACCTTCTCCGCCAGCGATGTCAACGGCGGGACCCTGACCTGGAGCCGCCTGAGCGGACCGGGGTCGGTCAGCGCAGCCGGCCAGTGGTGCTTCACGCCGACGACGACGGGCACTTACACCGTAGTAGCAAAAGTCAGCGATGCCTGCGGGGCGGCCGATACGACCACCCTCTCCTACCAGGTGACCCTCAACGGTGCTCCCCAGATCGCGTTCGGCGGGGATTTCAGCGCATTCCAGTGCGTGCCGACGCAGGTTTGCCTGCCCTACAACGCGTCCGATCCGGATGGTCTGGGAACGACCACGGTGACTCTGGTCTCCGGGCCGGGAACGCTGAACACGACCCTCTCGCAGGTGTGCTTTACGCCGGCGGTTTCGGGTACGTCGACGTTCATCGTGCGGATTCAGGACCAGTGCGGCCTGATGGACTACGACACGATCAACGTGTCGGTTACGCTCAACTCCGCGCCGGTGGTAACCCTCGGCGTTGACGAGAATCTGTCCCTCTGCCAGGCCGGCACACAGATCTGCCGCCCGACGCTGGTGACCGATGCCGACGGCAATATCTCGTCGGTAGTCTACTCCGGTCCCGGAACGCACGACGGCACTTTCATCTGCTTCAGCCCGATGACGTCGGGAGTCTACCAGCACATCCTGACGGCCACCGATGCCTGCGGGGCGGTTCGTGCCGACACTATTGTCATTACCGTGCATATCAACGAAGCGCCGACCGTACAGATGGGCAACGACACGACGATCGCTCTCTGTGCAGCCGAAGCGCTGTGCTTCCCCTACACAGCCGGTGACGCAGACGGCACCATTCTGATCGAGACCATGCTCTCCGGGTTTGGAACACTCGATTCGGCGAATAACGAAGTATGCTTCACGCCGGCGGCTGCGGGCAGCTACGAGTTCATCGTGCAGGTGACCGATTCCTGCGGCGCGACAGATCAGGACACGCTGGTGGTGACGATCCAGTACCTGCCGGAGGCCGTGATAACGTGTCCGACGCAGCCGATTCCGGTCTTCCTGTGCAGCCCCGATCAGGTCTGCCAGATGCTTTCGATAACTCCGGGTTCGGCCTCGGTTACGACCTCCTTCGGGACGTGGTCCGGAGGCCAGCTCTGCTTCCAGGCGGACACGAGCGGGACTTACATAATCCAGGTGATCGCTTCCGAGGCCTGCGGCGCAGATACCTGCCTGCTGACCTTCGACGTGGAGATAGGCGCGGCGGCCAACATCACTTGCCCGACGCCTGACCCGGTCTTCCTCTGCGAAGTCGACACTGTCTGTGTGCCGGTAAGCATCAACGGCACCGGAGTCAGCGTGACAGTGAGCCCGACCGGATGGTACTCCAGCGGAAACGTCTGTTTCGTCGCGAACGCCTCCGGAACTTATGATATCACGGTTATCGCCAACACGGCCTGCGGTTCGGATACGTGCACGTTCGGGGTGCCGGTGACGATCAACTCGGCGCCAATCGCAGTTGATCCGACGAATCAGACGGCCTTCCAGTGTACGCCCGCTCAGCTGTGCTACACCTTCTCCGCCAGCGATGTCAACGGCGGGGCCCTCACCTGGAGCCGCCTGAGCGGACCGGGGTCGGTCAGCGCAGCCGGCCAGTGGTGCTTCACGCCGACGACGACGGGCACCTACACCGTGGTGGTCCAGGTAGCCGATGCCTGCGGGGCGGCCGATACGACCACCCTCTCCTACCAGGTGACCCTCAACGGTGCTCCCCAGATCGCGTTCGGCGCGGATGTCAACCAGTTCCAGTGCGCGAGCACCGCCATCTGCATTCCGTACACTGCCTCGGATTCTGACGGCCTCAACACCGCTACGATTACGCTCGTGAGCGGATCGGGCACGGTCATGCCGATGAATTCGGAGGTCTGTTTCACCCCGGCAACTTCGGGAGTCTTTACCTTCATCGTGCAGATTGAAGACCAGTGTGGGGTAAAGGATCGCGATACGATCAATGTGACGGTGCAGGTCAACAGCGCACCGGTGGTCAATGCCGGTCCCAACCAGAGCGTCTTCCTCTGCCAACCCGGCACGCCCGTCTGCTGGCCGGCATCGGTGATCGATATCGATGCCAACCTGTCGTCGACCGAGTTGCTCGGGGCCGGGACCTTTGACGGCTCGGAGATCTGTTTCACACCGGGTGCGAACGGCAACTACCAGTTCATCCTGCGGGCGACTGATGCCTGCGGTGTCCTGGTGGCCGATACGGTCGTGATCACGGTGACCAACAACCAGGCTCCGATCGCACAGCTGCCGAACAACTTCCCCGTGCTCTCGTGCGGGCCGGAACAGGTGTGCTTCAACTACACAGCCGTTGATCCTGACGGCACGAAGCTGACCGAAACGATGCTGGCCGGCTACGGCACGATCGATACTTCGATCAACAGCATCTGCTTCACGCCGCCGAGCCCCGGCGATTACCAGTTCATTCTGCAGGTCGCCGACTCCTGCGGCACAGTCGATGCGGACACGCTGGTCGTGCACATCGAGTTCCGCCAGTTCGCCGAGATTGCGTGTCCGACCGACCCGATCGCCGTAACGCTCTGCGACCCCGGGCAGGTCTGCTACGACCTGACAATCCTGCCGGTCGATGCGGTGGTGACCAGCAAGCTCGGCACGTATGCCGGTGGCGAGCTGTGCTTCTATGCCGGCGCCAGCGGCACGTATGTCGATACCGTCATCGCGGCGACTTACTGCAACACCGATACCTGTATCATCACGTTCAACGTGAATATCCGTCCGATGACGCAGATCACCTGCCCGGACCCGCAATCGTTTGACATCTGCGCTCCCGACACCGTCTGCGTTCCGGTGACAGTGGTCACACGCGGCGATGTGGTGACGGTCAGCCCGATCGGCTGGTACTCCGGCGGCAATGTCTGTTTCATGGCGGATACGACCGGCCACTATGAACTGACCGTAATCGTGTCCACCGACTGCGGCGCCGACACCTGTATCGTGGTAGCCGACGTGAATATCAACTCGGCGCCGATTGCCGATCAGCCGGCTCCGGTCGACTCCTTCGTGTGTGCGGTCGGCCAGATCTGCTATACCTTCACGGCGACCGACATCGACAACGACAACCTGACCTGGTCGCGTTTGAGCGGTGCGGGGACAGTCACGGCGGCGGGAGTCTGGTGCTTCACCCCGACCGAAGCGGGAACGTATTCGGTGGTGGTCAAAGCGACCGACCCCTGCGGCCTGGCCGACACGACCACGCTCAGCTACACGATCACGCTGAACCGTCCGCCGGTGGTCGACCTCGGCGGCAACAAGGTCAATAAGCTCAATGTCTTCCAGTGCAATTCCGAGGAGCAGTGCCCGGTTTACACGGTCACCGATCCCGACAACAACATCGTGCTGGAGGAGCTGCTTTCGGGCAGCGCGGTGCTCGACACCGTGCTCAACCGGTTCTGCTTCACGCCTGACACTGCCGGCACCTACCGCTTCATCATGCGGGTGACCGACGCCTGCGGTCGCACGGGCATGGATACGCTCGATGTCGTGGTTGACCTGAACGACGCCCCGACGGCCAATGCCGGCGCTGACCAGCAGGTCTTTATGTGCGCGGCGGTCGAGCTGTGCTGGCCGGCCTCGTGTGCCGACCCGGATGGCAATCTCGACAGCTGCTCGGTGATCACGCCCGCCGGTTACTACAGCGGCAACGAGATCTGCTTCACGCCCGACACGGCCGGTGTCTACCGGTTCATCCTGCGGACGGTCGACCTGTGCGGCGTGTCTGACCAGGATACGGTGGTGGTGACGGTCAATCTCAACGATGCGCCGGTCTGCCACATTCCGAACGACACGGCCATCGCGCAGTGTTCGCCGACCCAGGTGAAACTGCCGGTGAGCGCGACCGATGCCGACGGCAACTTCGATCGGTGTGAAATCCTCACCGGCCCCGGTACGATCCAGGGGAGCGAGTGGGTCTACACGCCTTCGGCCGATCAGACGGTCACGGTGCAAATCCTCTGCATCGACTCGTGCGGACTGGTCTGCCAGGATCAGTTCACCGTCACGTTTGAAGTGAACGAGCAGCCGGTGGTGGCTGCCGGAATCGATACGACCCTCTTCCTTTGCGGTCCGCAGCAGGTGTGCCGCCCGGTGGCGGTGACCGACGACGAGGGGAACCTCGTGTCCACGACGGTCATTTCGCCGGTCGGAGCGACCTACTCGACCGGCCAGGTGTGTTTCAATGCGATCGCCGGCCAGACGGCCTACCCGGTTATCGTCGAGGCCTCCGATGCCTGCGGTCGGATAGTGCGCGACACCACTGTGGTTACAGTCAAGTACAACCACCCGCCGGCGCTCACGGTCACACCGGACTTCGCGGTCTTCCTCGACTTCCCGGGTGAGCTCTGCTTCAATGCGGTGGCGACTGATATCGACAACAACCTGTCGAGCGTGACGGTGACGGAGCCGGCGACGATGTCGGGCAACGAGGCCTGCTTCTTCGCCGACACCTCCGGCATCTACTGCTTCGTGGTAACGGCAACCGACGGCTGCGGCGAAGCGAAGGTCGATACGATCTGCATCAATGTGGCGATCGATGAGTGCATCCACGTGCAGATCGAGAAGACGCACAACGCCTACCAGGGTGAGCACGAGACGGTTCAGATCTTCCAGCAGGGTTCCGGCAAAGCCCTCGGCGGATACGACCTCCTGGTCCAGTATGATCCGACCGCGCTCCTCTTCAATGGTGCCAGCCCGGGCGATCTCCTGACCCAGTGCGGCTGGGAATACTTCACCTACCGCCAGGGTCCCGATGGCAACTGCTCCGGTTGCCCGAGCGGCCTGGTCCGGCTGGTGGCGATTGCCGAAACCAACAACGGCGCGAATCACCCCGGCTGCTTCATCAAGGACATGGTCGGCCCGCTCGCACAACTCAGCTTCATGGTTTCCAACGACCGGAACCTCGAGTGCCAGTACGTGCCGATCCGATTCTTCTGGGTCGACTGCGGCGACAACACGTTCTCCTCGCAGTCGGGCGACACGCTCTGGATCTCACGGCGCGTGTTCGACTTCGAGCTGAATGAGCTGACCAATACGATGGGTTCGCTCCCCGGGTTCCTGGGCGCTCCCGACCAGTGCATTACCAATGGCGGCCCCGGAAAGCCCTCAAATGTCCGCTGCGTGGACTTCACCAACGGCGGAGTCGACATCATCTGCGCGGACAGTATCGACGACCGGGGTGACCTCAACCTCAACGGGACGGCCTACGAAATCGCCGACGCAGTGCTGTACAGCAACTTCTTCGTCTACGGTATCGGTGTATTTGACCACTACGAGGCCCAAGTGGCCGCCTCGGATGTCAACGCCGACGGTATCCCGCTGTCGGTAGCCGACCTGGTCTACCTGATCCGCGTCATCGTCGGTGACACACCGCCGCTGCCGAAGCTCGATCCGAGCATGTCAAACCAGGTGGAGTTTGCGCTGGTCAACGGCGTGCTGGAGATCAAGCAGACCGACTACCTGATCGGCGCTATCGCGCTGACGCTCGACGGCGAGGTGACGCCCGGTCTGCTGCCCGATGCTCAGGGAATGGACATGCGGTACAGCTTCGACGGGTCCGAGACGCGAGTCCTCATCTACAACTTCGAGGGCACGCACACGCTCAAGGGCGGCAAGGTCCTGGATCTCGGCCATGCCCTGGCGATCAAGACGATCGATGTCGGCGCATTCGACGGCTTCGTGCTCGGCGCGAAGGTCAACACGCTGCCCGATCGCTTTGAGCTGTACCAGAACTACCCGAACCCGTTCAACCCGACGACCACGATCGAATTCGCCCTTCCGAAAACGACCGATTGGAAGATCACGATCTACAACGTGCTCGGCCAGACGGTCCACACGCTCAAGGGTGAAGACGACGCCGGATACATGAAAGTGGAATGGGACGCCGGCAAGTACGCTTCCGGCGTGTACCTCTATCGTCTGTCGGCTGGAGAGTTCACCGCCACCAGGAAGATGGTCCTGCTCAAGTAAGGCCATCGCGCTCCATGGAAGGAAGTCCCAGAGGGGGACCTTCCACCACAAACAAACCCCGTGAGCCTCATCCACGGGGTTTGTTTGTTACGGGTCAGTCCGGTTTCAGGTCGACCACGGTCGCCCCCCAGGAGCCGCCCGAGCCCTCCTCGTGGCGGAAGCGGATGACACGGGGGTGATTTTCCAGCAGACTGTGGACAATGCGGCGCTTGACGCCGATCCCCTTGCCGTGGACAATCCGCAGGGCGTAGATTTTCCGGGCGAGGCACTCGCGGATGTACTCCTCGACGACCTCTTTGGTATCTTCCGGCGTGAACATGTGCAGATCGAGGGTCCCGTCGATCGGGTATTCGATAGGGTCAACATTATCATCGTCAATCATACGCACCACACGATTTAATTGCGTTTGCCGCTCCGACCGCGTTAATTGACGCAGCGGTTACGACTATATACATCAGGAGGTCACATGCCGTCAACTGTGCCGGCCCCGCCGGCCGCGGAAGCTGTTCCCCCCCCGAAGCAGGGGCTGTTCAGCCAGCTCACGTCCCTCCCCCGGCCCTTCTGGATGGCCAACATCATCGAGATGTTCGAGCGTCTTGCCTACTATGGTGTCCGGGTCGTCATCCCCATTTACATCGCCCAGGCGGATGAACCGGGCGGCCTGCATTTTACACAGGCCGAGAAGGGCTGGATTTTCGCCATCTGGGCGATCGTGCAATCGCTCGTGCCGATGTTCTCGGGCGGGTTCGCCGACCGCTACGGCTACAAGAAGACGATGGCCTTTTCCTTTACGGTCAAGATCATCGGCTACCTGATGATGGCCACGCAGCGGGACTTCTGGGCTTTCCTCGGCGGCGTCTGTTTGCTTGCGTTCGGCACGGCGGTGTTCAAACCGGGCGTGCAGGGAACACTGGTGCGCACGCTCAACGACAAGAATTCCTCGATCGGCTGGGGGACATTCTACATGCTGGTCAATATCGGCGGGTTCCTTGGGCCGCCGCTGGCGCACTTCTTCTACGGCATCTCGTGGCCGGCGGTATTCTATGGTTGCGCCGGGATCATTTCGCTCAACTACCTCATGCTCTTCACTTATAAAGAAGTGCATGCCGGCGGTGAGCAGAAGGGCGGACCGCTGCACATTCTGGCCCTGACCGGCCGGAACTTCATGAATGCGAAGCTGGTGATCTTCATCCTCATCATGAGCGGCTTCTGGCTCATGTTCATGCAGCTGTTCGATATGCTCCCGAACTTCATCGTCGACTGGGTCGATTCCTCGGCGCTGGTGGCATCGCTCGGATTGCCCGACTGGATGCTCCAGCTCAATTCCGACCGGGGGCCGCAGTTGTCGCAGGAGTGGATGATCAACGCCAATGCCGGGCTGATTATCCTGCTGGTCGTGCCGCTTTCGTGGATGGTCTCACGGCTACGGCGGGTTCATTCGATAACGATCGGGATTACGATCTCCTCGGTCGGCCTGGTGCTGGCCGGGTTCACGACCGCCGGCATGTTCTGTATCCTCGGCATCCTGGTCTTTTCGGTGGGCGAAATGCTCTCCTCCCCCAAGATGAACGAGTACCTCGGGGTAATCGCACCGGAGGGCCAGAAGGGGCTGTACATGGGGTACGCCAACGTTCCGCTCGCTGTCGGATGGACCTACGGCTCGCTGTATGGCGGGCAGGTTTACGGCAACATGGGGGAAAAGGCCAAGCTGGCGGCCGATTACCTTGCCGACAAGTACCAGATGGTCGATGTAGCCCGGACCGAGACGTTTGCCAAATTGCAGGAGGTCAGCGGGCTATCGGCGCAGCAGGCGACCGACTTGCTCTGGAACACCTATCACCCCTATAAACTATGGTATCAGTTTGCCGCAGTCGGGTTGATTTCGGCGGTGGCGATGATCTGGTATTCGTGGTGGGTGAAGAAGGACGTCGGGGCGAACGCGTAGATCGTAACTGATGCAAATAGTATCGGGCGGGTCGAAAGATCCGCCCGTTCTTCATTCTGGGGAATCCAGTCTGTCGGAAGCAGAGCCTAATGTGCCTTCGCGAGTAACCGCCTGGCAGTTCAACGTGTGGTGGGTCGGAATGCGCGGTCCTATCACAAATGCTCCAATGAACCCCAGCCCCCCAGCGTCAGTCCCGTCCTGCTGAAGTCGCGCTCAATGGCATAGCCGATGAAGAAACCGGCGGCGAAACCTGCGAGGCCGATCAAAGCCGCCCATTCCGGATGTGCCTCCGTCGACTCCCAGTACCGGATCTTCGAAATCTCGCCCAGCGGAACAGAGTCCAACTCAGTGTAGAAGTCTCGCGTGCGGCCGACGATCAGCAGCGCCTGCTGCGCACGCATCGCGTTCATGTGACCTTTGATTGGAGTCTCCCCGCCCGTATCAATTTCCATCTTCATGCCGGCAGCGAGGTTGGAATCGATCGCCCGGCTCCAGCCACAGGGGTCCGCAGGATTTACTGATTGCGCGAACCCGGAAGACAGGAGCATGGGAACGATCAACAATGCAATCATTGGCCACCGCGAAGACAAATGTCGCCGGTCGAGTAGCGACAAGCTCATGAGAAACCTCCCCAAACGCTTCTTCGGAGTGTCGTTTCCGGCAAAATATACGATCCCAAACGGGCAGCATCAACCGTAAACCCCCGGCACCCCCCCTTGCCTTCTCCCCGCTATTTCCCTATTTTCCCCGTACATGATGTAGTGTGTTAACCTCCCCTTTTCGGAGTTACTGTTTATGGCTCAACCCGCGACAAAAATACCGACCGCGCCGACCTGGGATCTCGAGTCGATCTTCCCCGGCGGCAGCGCCTCAAAAGAGTACAAGGCCTTCCGCGACCAGCTCACGACCAAGCTCGACAACACCGGACAACTGATCGATGCTTTACCCGAGCAGTTGAACGCCCCGGCTCGTCCGCAGTGGACCGCCGCTATCCTCGCGCTGCAAAATGTGCTGGCCGATATCGAGCTCGTGCTGTCGTTCGCCGGGTGTTTGACCGCGCAGAATGTCAGCGATGCCCTCGCCCACGCTGCCGAAGGCGAGGGGGACGAGTATGTCGCCCGGTGGCGCAAGTTCATGACCCGCCTCGAAGCGCTTTCGCTCCGTCAGAGCGACACCGAGTGGAACGCGCTTTTAGAAAGCCCCGACCTGAAGGGAATCAGCTTCTTCCTCAATGAGGTGCGCACGATCGCCCGGAAAAAAATGCCGGTCGAGAAAGAGGAACTGGCGCTGGATCTGGCGGTCAACGGCTACCACGCCTGGCACCGTCTGTACGACAAGATGGCCGGCGACCTGCGCGAGGCGTTCGAGGAAAACGGCGAGGTGAAGCAGCTCTCCATGGGGCAGCTCGCGACCAAGAT
>JBGSIV010000130.1:0-2765 GCA_041742355.1 Candidatus Zixiibacteriota bacterium | reverse complement strand
AGCGCGAACGCCGCGAACCGGTCGTCGGCATCCGCAAATCGATCTCCGAACACATGCTCCGCTCGGTCCAGACCTCCCCGCACGTCACTACCTTCGAGGACATCGACCTCACCGAACTGAGCACCTACCGCAACGAAATCAAGGCCGACTTCAAAGCCACCTACGGCGCCAACATCACCTTCATGCCCTTCATCATCAAGGCGGTTTGCGTTGCGCTCAAAGAATACCCCAAGATCAACGCCTCGATGACCGAAAAAGAAATCATCTTCAAGAACTACTTCAACATCGGCATTGCCGTCGCCCGCGAGGAAGGCCTCATCGTCCCCGTCATCAAGGACGCCGACAAGAAGACCATCGTCGAACTCGCCGTCGAAATCCACCAGCTCGGCGAAAAGGCCCGGCGGAACCGCCTCGTGCCCGACGATGTTTCGGGTGGGACATTCTCGGTGACGAACGCCGGCATGTTCGGGGCGACCGCCTCCACGCCCATCATCAACCAGCCCCAGGTCGCCATCCTCGGCGTGCACGCGATCGTCAAGAAACCCTGGGTCGTGAACAACCAGATCGTGATCCGCGACATCTCCTCCTTCGGCATGTCGTTCGACCACCGCTTGATCGACGGCCACACCGCCGTGCAGTTCCTGCACCGCGTCCACGAATACCTGGCCGACCCGAAGAAACTGGTGTTGCACTTACGGTAGGATGACCGCAGTCTACACGAACATTCGCTACGGCTGGATCCTCGATGTCGGCAAAGTCGAGTACGACCGGGCCCTGCAATGGCAGCGGGGCCTGGTCAAAATGCGCAACGAGGGGATGGCCCGCGACACCATCATGCTCGTCGAGCACCCCCCCGTGTGCACCGTCGGCCGCGACGGCCACCAGGAGAATTTCAAGGACGTCAAAACCGAACCCGTCTTCGTCGAGCGCGGGGGAGACGTCACCTTCCACGGTCCCGGCCAGCTCGTCGTCTACTTCATCTTCAACCTCGCCCGCCGCGGCCGCGACCTCCACGAGTTCATGTCGAGCATCCAGCAGGGCATTATCGACACCCTCGCCGAACTCGGCATCACCGCCCGCATGGGCGACGAACACACCGGCGTCTGGGTGGGGGAGAAGAAGATCGCCTCGATCGGCGTCGCCGTGAAGAAGTGGATCACCTTCCACGGCGCCGCGATCAACCTCAATGTCGACCTCCACGAGTTCGAGCAGATGGAGCCGTGCGGCCTCTCCTCGACTGTCATGACCTCGGCCGCCGAGCTGCTCGGCCGCCCCGTCGACATGAAAGAATTCGCCCGAATCCTGCTGCTCAAATACGGCGAACGATTCGGCACGCATTTCGACCCGGTCGCGTTGGAAGCTCTCGCTGAAGATATGGAATCCCAGTCGGGCGGCTACACGATCTGAACCCGCCCCCGCGTGACCGGTCTTTTTTGGGACACGCCAACACAACGGAAAGGATAGAAATGGACTTCAAAGGCAAAGTCGCGTTTGTCTCCGGCGGCACCCGCGGTATCGGCCTGTCCGTCTGCCGCAAGCTCGCCGAAAAGGGCGCCAACATCTTTCTCACCTACTTTCGCAGCCGCACCAACGCCCAGGAAGCCGTCTGCGAACTCGAGAAATTCGGCGTCGAAGCCACCGCCTTCCGCGCCAACATGGGCAACATGGAGCAGACCGCCGAAGCTATCGGCGCCATCCGCGAAAAGTACGGCCGCATCGACATGATGGTCTCCAACGCCGCCTTGGGCACCTACACCGACATGATGAACATCGACCGCAAGGACTGGGAAATCGCGATGCACACCAACGCCCGCGCCTTTCTCCAGCTCGTCCAGATGGGCGTTCCGCATATGCCTGAGGGCAGTAAGATTGTCGCGCTGTCTTCCCTCGGCTCGATCCGCTACATCCCCGGCTACGCCGCGATCGGCGTCTCCAAAGCCGCGGTCGAGAGTATGGTCCGCTACGCCGCGATTGAAATGGCCCCGCGTAAAATCTACATCAACTGTGTCTCCGGCGGGTTCATCGACACCGACGCTCTCAAAGTCTTCCCGAACTATGAAGAGATGAAGAAGCGGGTCGAGGAGCGCACGCCGTTCGGGCGTATCGGACGCCCCGATGAGATGGCGGATGCGGTCGTCTTCCTCTGCTCCGATGGCGCCAGCTGGATCACCGGCCAGACCCTCATCGTCGACGGCGGCTATTCTCTCATGTAGGTCAATCACGGCTCTGCGTGCTTGACAGTCACAGCTCTGCGTGCCTGACAGTCACGGCTCTGCGTGCTTAGCACTGGACTCACGAGAACGCGCGATAGGTGGTCGCCCACAGCTTGCTGTGGGATCCTGAAATTGAAAAGTAGGGCACGACCCTTTAGGTCGTGCCTTGTCTTTTGTAGGTCAGGACCCTCGCGGTCCTGACATTGACCTACACCAACGCATAAACACTGTCATCCCCGAGAAAAGCCTGCCCCGGACTCGATCCGGGGCGGGGATCCATACAATTCCTTGTGGTGTCAGGTGTCCCCACCTGACACCATCCTAATCCTGCGCGAACGGACGCGCAGGCCGTGTCCGTGCGTGGTGTCAGGCGCCCCCGCCTGACACCTGGGCCGGTACACGACCGCCCCCTGCGGAACTATCACAACCCCCGATCCGTAGGGGCAGGGCTTGCCCCTGCCCTTCCGCAGGGTCTTGCGCGCCCCCGAGCGCAGCGAGGGAGAGCGTGTGACCCTGCGGAACAGGACCCCATACCACCGTGCGCGGCCGATG
>JBGSIV010000129.1:0-8400 GCA_041742355.1 Candidatus Zixiibacteriota bacterium | reverse complement strand
CCCGAGGCGATCGGCGAGATCTCGCTGAGTGGGTAAACGGAAATCCGCCGAGAGCCGCCCGGCAGCAACATCACGAGCCAGGGCATCGACAATCCCTAAGTACAAAGGCTCAGCCGTTTCGCCGAGCGCCGGGATCCAGATGTTACTCATAAATACTTAAGTCCTTGTGATTACTGTTCTTAATATTCACGAGTTATTCATCCTGCCGCCCCTGCGGCTTTATTGTCACAATGACATTAAAATTGTAACACTCATACAAAAGCTACTGTATCATAACAGTGAAGTCAACACAAAAGATTCTTCTGGTGTTGAGTTTCAAGCGTGATTCGGCCCTCAAATACGGTTATGGAAGTAGAGTGAATTCTTGGGAGGTTGACGATGGTCGATATGAAGTTCTCGAAAATGGCGGCGCGGCTTCGGCGGAGCGAGATCCGTGAGCTCCTGAAATTAACGCGTCAGCCGGGGACGATTTCGTTCGGCGGCGGTTTGCCCGATCCGGTCGTGTTTCCGAAAGAGGCGGTCGAGGCGGCATCATTGCGGGCGATTCGTGAGCGCGGGGACCAGGCCTTGCAGTACAGCCCGACCGAAGGGGAACCGTTCCTCAAAGAAGAGATCGCGGCCTACATGCAACGCACCGGCGACCCCGCCCGGCCGGAAGACATCCTCGTCGTCTCGTCGTCGCAGCAGGCACTCGACCTCCTGGCGCGGATCTTCATCGACCCGGGCGATCCCATCATAGTCGAACGTCCCACCTATGTCGGCACGATCCAGGCCTTCCGCGCGATGGATGCCGACTTCCAGGGAGTCGACATGGACGATGAGGGGATTATCCCCGAGCAGCTCGAGGCGAAAATCGCCGAGTTGGTAGGCGCAGGGCGCCCGCCGAAATTCATCTATGTCATCCCCGATTTCCAGAATCCCTCCGGTATCAACCTCACCCTCGAGCGACGCAAACAGGTCCTCGCGATTGCGTCGAAATACAACCTCCCGGTGATCGAGGACAGCCCCTACCGCGAACTCCGCTTCACCGGCGAACTCATTCCGTCGCTCTACTCGCTCGACACCGAGGGGCGCGTGATCCTGATGAAGACGCTCTCGAAAATCTTCACCCCCGGTTTCCGCATCGGCTGGGTGGTCGCCCCGCCGGCGGTGATCGACAAACTGGTGATGGCCAAGCAGGGGGCGGATCTGTGCACCTCGGCCTATGTCTCGATGATCACCGCCTTCCTGTTCCAGGACCGCAAGATCGAAGAACAGGTCGTGAAGTGCCGGGATCTGTACAAGCGGAAAAACAAAGTCATGCTCGATGTCCTGGAGCGGGAAATGCCGAAAGTCCACGGGTTGTCGTGGTCCAAGCCCGATGGCGGCATGTTCCTGTGGGTGCGGTTGCCGAAATACATGGACGCACTGGAACTGCTGCACGAGGCAATCACCGAGAAAGTCGCGTATGTGATCGGCAAAGGTTTCTATGCCGACGGCAGCGGCGGAAACGAACTCCGGCTCAACTACTCCTATCCGACCGAGGAGCAGATCGTCATCGGCATCCAGCGTCTGGCGAGACTGATCACGAAGCGTATCAAGAACGGCTCGTCCGATCACACCGACACCGGGCAGTCCCGGCCGTCTGTAGAAGAAGAGTCGTCGCTCCGCACGGCGAAAGGATGACGAGCACTCCGCTGATTAGCTAACGATATCTCTGTAGATTGCACGGCAGGTGGCGTCGGCGTCCCATTCGACCCGCTCCACCTGCCGCAGTAGTATCCCCGTCTCCTGACGGCTGATACACGGCAGGCCGTGGGCGGCAATGGTATAGTGCAAAGGCTTCTTCTCAGCTTCCCGCCGGGTGACAAACTCCCGATGGCTCTCCAATCGCTCGGTCACCACTCGTTCTGATGCGGCCGGCGCGGAGTCGACCTGCCGAGTGATCGCATGGCGCAGGTGCGCGTCGATCTCGAACCCGACACTGTTGCGTTCACTGATGACCGCCGCCAGTGTCGTCGTGCCGGTCCCGAGGAAGGGATCCAGCACGGTGTCCCCCTTGACCGAGTACATATTGATCAGCCGCCACGCCAGTTCCAGGGGAAACGCGCCGCTGCGGCTTCGCCCCGGGCCGACCGCAAGGTTCTGTCCCGTGCCGGTCAGGTCGAACCAGACATCCGAAAACCAGCGGTTGCGCTCCTCCCAGAAAAAGGCGCTCTCGGCCCGGCGCTTCTTTTCGGCGACCGTCTTGAACTCCCGCGCGGGCCCCTTGCGGAAGATCAGAATGTACTCATGTTCGAGCGTGACATACGCGCCCGGCGGAAGCATGCCCGACCCCATGAACTTGTTCGGCGCGTTCGTCGGCTTGCGCCAGATTATGTTGGGCAGGTTATGAAAGCCGAGATTGAGGAAGCCCTGGATGATGCGCGCATGGTTGGAAAACAGCCGGAAATGCTCGCCGACACTCCGCGCGGCGTCGCCGATGTTGACACAGACAATCCCGCCCTGGCAGACCACCCGGGCAAGATCGCGCCAGGTGGAATCAAGCAACCGGTGCATCGCCTCGAAAGCCGCCTCGGGGCGATCGGACAACAGCGCCGCGGCGATTGCCTTATCCTGCGCGGCAAAGATCTGATCCCACATCTCGATCATCGGATACGGGGGAGAAGTGACGACAAGCTGGATGCTCTGATCCGACAAGCCGCCCAGCCCGGCGGCCGGGGTGAAAGCCCAGCGGTGTTCGGATGCGGGTACTGGATCCATACGGGGAAGATAGGCGGCGGCAAGGAGGTTTGAAACCGTTTTTCTGTCGATATAAGTCAATGGCGGACAGACGGTTGATTTTGGGTCACTTTTATCCCAAAGTTTTATTTGATTTCCCCCGCCATGCCTCGTAAGCTCAAAATCTGGCGTATAACGCTACGTATGGTATGGCAAGTAAGAAGAACACGACAGCAAATGGGACGGCCCTCGGGAGTATTGCCGGGCTGACAAGTAACATGGTGTCTGACAACAGAATCAGCTCACAGACACGAGAAGCGGTGGACACCGGCGCAGTCCGGGAGACAATGCCGCAACCGCAGAAGGGGCCCGGTGGCGCCGACACCCGGGAGGTGGTCCTCTCCGGGATGCAGCCGACCGGATCGCTGCACGTCGGCAACCTCGAAGGGGCATTGCGCAACTGGGTCGAATTGCAGGATGCGTACCGCATGTACTGCTGCATCGTCGACTGGCACGCGCTCACCGCCGAATGGGAACACCCCGAGACCATGCGCGATCGCATCTTCATGATGGCGGTCGATTTCCTCTCAGCCGGGCTGGATCCCAACAAGTGCGCGATCTTCATCCAGTCGGAGGTCAAGGAGCACGCCGAACTGCACCTCCTGTTCTCGATGCTCGTGAGCGTCCCGACCCTGACGCGCCTGCCCACCTACGAAGAGAAGAAAGACCGCCTCGACTCCTACGGCTTCCTCGGGTACCCCGTGCTGCAGGCGGCGGATATCTGCGTCTACAACGCGCACAAGGTGCCGGTCGGCAAAGATCAGGCCAAGCACATCTGGCTGGCAAACGATCTGGCCAAGCGGTTCAACCACCACTACGGCCCGACCCTCAACGAGCCGGAGGGGCTGTTCCGCGAGATACCGCTCATACTCGGATCCGACGCGCGGAAGATGTCCAAGTCGTACGATAACCACATCCCGCTGGACATGACCGAAGAGGAGACCACCAAGCGGCTGCGGACGTTTTACACCGACTCGCAGAAGCTCCGCAAGGGGGATCCCGGCCGCCCGGAACAGTGCCCGATCTACCTGCTGCACCGAATCTACACGCCCAATGCGGAGCACGAGATCGCCCCGCCGTGCCGGACCGGAGAGTTGGGCTGCGTGGACTGCAAGATCCGGCTTTCGGAGAATCTGAACGATGCGTTGCGGCCGATCCGTGAAAAGCGGCTGGAACTCCTGCGGCATCCGGCGGATGTCTGGGATGTTCTGGTCGACGGCGCGCGGCGCGCCCGCGAGCGCGCTTCCGAGGTTATGCACAAGGTTCGCGGCGCGATGAAAATGAACTACCGCGAGCAAGGCTGAGAAGAGTAAGGCACATTGATGAACAACATTTTTGCGACACCTTCCGAGGACTACCGTGTCGACCTGCCCGCGTTCTCCGGGCCGCTTGATCTGCTCCTGTACCTGATCAAGAAGGACGAGGTCGACATATACGATATCTCGATTTCCCGTATCACCCAGCAGTACCTCAAGTACATCGACCTGATGGAGGAGCTCAATCTCGAGGTCGCGGGTGAGTTTATCCTGATGGCGGCCACCCTGATTCACCTCAAGGCCCGCCTGCTCCTGCCGCACGACCCCCTCGATCCCGAGGAGGAAGATCCGCGCGAAGAACTGATCATGGCGCTGATCGAGTACAAGAAGTACAAGGAGGCCTCCGAGATCCTGCGCGAGCGGGCGCTAATGGAGGAACGCTACTTCGTGCCGGAATCGCCGGTGGGGCGCCCGGAAACGAAGATCGACGTGGCGCCGGGTACGACCTTGTTCGACCTGATCACCGCCTTCAAACAGGTCATCGAGAATCGCCCGGAGGAAAATGTCCACCAGGTCCAGACGTTCGAAGTGACGATCGAGGACCGGATCGGCTGGGTGATCAAATTCCTGCAGGGGCGCGAGTACGCCACGTTCCAGGATCTGTTCGCGGATGTCCCGCGGCGGATCGTGGCGGTGGTGACCTTCATCGCGCTGCTGGAATTGGTGCGCACGCGGCGTATCGCCGTCGACCAGTCAGAGCCCTTCCGCGAACTGCGCATCTACCGCGGCGACCAGTTCGATGCGCCGCAACGTGAAATCGACATCGTCGATTTCAACGAGCTGAACGTTCAGGCAGTGGGGTAAGCGGGCATGCAGACAGACACGTTCAATTCGTCGGTGGTGGAGGCGCTCATCCTCGCGTCGCCCGAGCCGCTGCCGGCGCGCAAGATAGCCGATCAGGTGGAGGATCTATCCTCGAATCAGATCGGCCGCCTGGTCGCGGAACTGAACACCCGCTACTTCCAGTCGGGATCGTCGTACCGCATCCGCGAAATCGCCGGCGGATTCCAGTTCTACATCCTGCCGGAATACACGCCGTACGTGGAGGAGATGTTCACGCGGCGCCGGAAGATGCGGCTGACCCGGCCGGCGCTCGAAACGCTGGCTATCATCGCCTACCGCCAACCGGTCACGAAAACCGACATCGAGCACATCCGCGGCGTGGCGGCCGACGGCGTGCTCCACAATCTGCTGGAAAAAGACATGATCACGATCAAGGGGCGGGCCAGCACCGTTGGCAAACCGCTCCAGTATGGCACCACCGACGAGTTTCTCAAGTTCTTCGGGTTGGCCGGGCTGGACGATCTGCCGAAGATGAAAGAGATCGAGGAACTGATCAAGGCGGCCGAAGGGGAGTCCGGGGATCAGCTGAGTTTCGAGACCGGGGCGCTCGATGCGCAACTGGCCCAGAAGCTCAACGTAGCGGACGGCACGTTCGACCCGCGATCGCGCGACGAAGATTTCGAAAGTGAGCTGGTGCGTGAGCCGGTCACGGCGCTCGATCTGGAAACCGAGCAGTCGGAACTCGAGCAACTGGCCGAACGTCCAAACGGCGATCCCGGCGAAGATCTCGACGACGACGAAGACGACGAGGAAGATGATCCGCTTGATCTCGACGGAGTAGATGATTTGGATGCGGACAGCACGGATGAAGACTGGCCGGACGATGCCGAGGCGGACGACGGCGACAGCGACAGCGAGTTCCCTGACGATGATGATGCAGTCGCGGATGACGATAACAGCGATCGCCGGTGACGGCTGTCGCCTTGGTCGGTCGCCGCGGCGACTTCCTGATAGATGGTAGCGAGGTGCGGGCCAGGGTCACGATCATCCTGGCCGCTCTTGTATCCGGCAGACGACCTCGATCGCGCGGCGGACCGCCGGGCAGTCCGACAGCTTTGCGAAGGGCGGGATCGTGATCAGAATCAACAAGTATCTCTCCCAGTGTGGGGTGACCTCACGCCGGGGAGCGGAAACGCTCATCACCGAGGGGCGTGTTGCGGTCAACGGCACGAAGCTCACCGAAGTCGGCGCGGTCATCGACGAGAGCAAAGACCGGGTAACGGTCGACGGTGACCTCGTAATGCCGGCCGAAGAGCTGGTGTACATCGTGCTCAATAAACCGGCTGAAGTGATGACTACCCTGAGCGACCCTTTTCGCCGCCGAACCATCACGCGATTCCTGAAAGGCTCCCCCTGCCGCGTGTATCCCGTCGGACGGCTCGACTACGATACCGAAGGGGTGCTGCTGCTCACCAACGACGGCGACCTCGCCTACCGGCTGACCCACCCGAAGTACGAGATCCCCAAAGTGTATGAAGCGAAAGTTGAGGGGAAATTCCAGCGGGTCGACAGCGAAACTCTGGCGCGCGGGGTCAAGCTCGAGGATGGCGCTACGGGAAAGGCGACCGCGACGGTGCTGGAGTACTCGCGCCGAGGCACGACGGTTCGCCTGACCTTGACCGAGGGACGCAAGCGCGAAGTCAAGCAGCTCTGCGCGGCGGTCGGCCACCCGGTGAAGTACCTCGAACGGGTCGATTTCGCCGGCATCACCGTGAAGGGGTTGGCCCGGGGAAAATGGCGCTACCTCAGCGGGGATGAGGTGGCGCGACTCAAGAAGATGGTGGGGTTGCCGGGAGACACCGCCTCCGGTTCGACCGGGGATGCATCCTGACGGGAACCTTTCGATTTCTCGTGCGTTCTTCCTTCCAGTAGATTTGTGAGCAGTCCGGATCGGCATGCTCAAGCATGTCATAGGCTGCTCCCCTTAATCAGCACAAACAAGACTAATCGCAACTACTCAAGCGCTGTGTTCCGTCCGGAGCGCGGCAGAGGGATGTATGGGACTTCCGATAGGCAGGACTACGTTACGCAGGATCGGGGTGCAGGTGGGGATGGCGGCGGTGTTCGTGCTGCTGCCGGTGGCCTTTTTCATGCCGGTAAAGGCGGCCAATTGCTGGGCGCCCGACCGGATGCAGGAACCCGATGCAGCCGTGGCCAGGGTCGCCCCGGTGGCAGAGTGGAGGAAGGACTTTGCTGCGGTATCGGCGATCCTCAAGAAGCTCACGACCCTGGAAGCAATCCCCGACAAACGGCTGGGCGTGTCCATGTACCTCGGGCACCCGTACGAGGGATTCGGCAACACCGCGCGGGTGTCGGCCGGAGTGTATCCGAAACAGGCCTGGGAAGGCGAATGCGACCTGGGGAAAGGAGCCGAGTTCTTCAACAACGGCCATGTGCACGTGGTCTTCAATGAACCCCGGGCCATCTTCGAGCACGTCTCCCACGCAGTCAACGATGACTCGCTCCTGGCATACTTCGAGCCCAAAGAACTCGACCGTATCGGCGCCGAGGTGATGTACGACCACAAGGTCGTAATTCTCACACCGGAGCAGATCGCTCCCTGGATAGACGTGACTATGGACGAATACCTCCGGGTGGTCGAGCGTCAGACCGAAGTGCAACTGGCCGAGATGGAGAAGACGCACAGGGAGGCATACGCCAGTGTCGCCGACACAGCGGAGGCGGTGGAAATGATCCGCGAGATGGAGAAGGTCAATCCCCAGATGGCCAGGGATATGCGCGCGTCGATGGAAGAGTCGCGCAAGATGATTGCCGCCAGCCTCAAGGAGACGATGCCGGAGTACGAGAAAAATCTGGAGGCACTGCGTAAAGAACTATCCGAGCTGAGATCACACCGGGCCGGAATGTCGTCGACAGACAGGAGCGGGCCCGTATACATGGGGACGGGGCGGTGGCAATTGCGGGCGAACGGCGATCCCGAGCGGGGGAAACTTGTGAAGCTGAACCCGGCGCTGAAGCAGCCGGGGAAACTGTCACGGCGAATACAATTGATAGTCGTGAATCCATTCGCCAACGATCAGGATCTCTGGGACGAGCTAACTCAGGCGACGAAAGAAGTTGATTTCGCCGCCTTGCGGGCAATGCTCCGGTAGCCGGTCTCACTCGGATCCAGACTCGGACGGCAGGTCAGGCAGCCGACAATCGTAAGAAGGGCCGAGAGCATCAGCTCCCGGCCCTTTCGTGTAGTTGGTCAGCGCAACAATCAGGCCTGGGGCCGATTGATCGTGCCCGAGATCCGGGCGGCGATGCGATCGATGTCCTCCTCGCTCAGGCGGAGGGGACGGTTGGTGTTCGCTTCGTACGTGTTCTGCTGGTAGGTCGGCTGCAGCTTCAGCGGGTTGACCAGCAGGAACAGACCGTTGCCCAGCGATTCCGGCGCCGGGTACAGCAGCCGGCCGCGGGCCGCGGCGAGGCGGCTGATGGAGGTCAGCACGACCGTGGCCGTCCGCTCGTTGCGGCG
>JBGSIV010000128.1:0-7422 GCA_041742355.1 Candidatus Zixiibacteriota bacterium | reverse complement strand
GCTTTGACCGCCTGCTCCGGCGTCATCGCGCCGGCGGCCGCGAGCGCGCCGTATTCGCCGAGCGAATGGCCCGCGGCGTAGTCGAAGCCCGGGAGATCCTCGCCGAGAATGGTCAGCACCGCGAGCGAGTGGAGCAAAATGGCGGGCTGGGTGAAGCGGGTTTGCTTGAGTTCCTCGGCCGGACCCTCGAACGACAGGCGGGCGATATCATACTGCATTTCTTCGGCCGCCAGTTCGTAGAGGCGACGCACGGCGTCGGAGGCCTCGTAGAGGTCCCTGCCCATGCCCACATACTGCGAGGCCTGCCCGGGAAAGAGGAGTGCAATTTTGCTCATGGTTACCACCTTACGAGTGCGGAGCCCCAGATCAGGCCGCCGCCGAACGCAACCATCAGAATGTGGTCGCCCGGCTTGAGCAGGCCCTGGCGGTTGGCTTCATCCAATGCCAGCGGCACCGAAGCGGCCGAGGTATTGCCATACTTTTCGATGTTGAGGTAGACCCGATCCATGCCGACTTTGAGTCGCTTGGCCAAGGCCTCGATGATTCGGATATTCGCCTGGTGAGGGATGATCAGCGCGAGATCGTCGGAGGTGATACCGGCCTGGGCGACCACGCACTCGGCGGCGTTGGCCATTTCGCGCACGGCCACTTTGAATACCTCCGAACCGTTCATGAATATCTTGTCGCGTCCGTCATAATTGTAGTCGGGCGTGAAGGGATTCACCGTGCCGCCGACTTCCTGGCAGAGCAGCGCGCTGTAGCGGCCGTCGGAGCGCAGGAAGGAGGCCAGGAGGCCGTGGCCGCTGTCGTCACCGGCGACTACCGCCGCGCCCGCGCCATCGCCGAACAGCACGCACGTGCCGCGGTCGTTCCAGTTGGTGACCGAGGAGAGGCGTTCGGCGCCGATGGCGAGAATGTACCGGTACTGGCCGGCGGCGATGTAGGCCGAGGCGATCTGCAGGGACGTGAGAAATCCGGTGCAGGCCGCAACAATGTCGAACGCCGCGGCGTTGATCAGACCGAGCTTCTTTTGCACGAAGCAGGCGGTCGAGGGAAGGCGGTAGTCGGGAGTCACCGTGCCGACTATGACCAGGTCGACCTGTTCGGGTGTAATGCCGGCCATGTCGAGCGCCTGGCGGGCGGCCGCCACGGACATATCCGACGTATAGATGCCGTCGTCACAGATCCGCCGTTCACGGATACCGGTGCGCGTGACAATCCACTCATCCGAGGTGTCGACAATCTTTTCAAAATCAGCGTTGGTCAATCGCCGAGGCGGAACATACGACCCAGTCCCGATTATCCTTGCTCTTATTTGCCCCATTACCGTTTCCAAAGTGATTCGTTAGTAGTTCCTCGTGGATTCGTTCCCTGATCCCCTTGGCCACCATTTCATGGGCGGCAAGCACGGCGTTCTGAATAGCGAGCGAGTTGGACGAGCCGTGGCAGATAATGACGGTACCGTCGACGCCCAGCAGGGGGGCTCCCCCGGACTGGGCGTAGTCGAACTGCCGGTTCATGCGCCGCAGAAACGGCATCAGCAGCATGGCGCCGATGCGCGAGAATATGTTGGTCTGGATCTGCCGACGCACGGCTTTGAAGAGCATCGGCTTGAACGATTCGGCGAATTTCAGGAGGATGTTGCCGGTGAAGCCGTCGGTGACGGCGACATCGACCGTTCCAGAGAGAATATCGCGCCCCTCGATGTTGCCGACGAAGTTAATGGTCGACTCGGTCAGGAGCTTGCGCGCGGAGAAGACGAGCTCGTTGCCCTTGCTGCGTTCCTCGCCGATGGAGAGCAGTCCGACGCGCGGGGCATCGAGGTTGAACATGATGCTGGAGTAGACGCTGCCCATGACCGCGAACTGGGAGAGGTGCGTGGGCTTGCAGTCGACGTTCGCACCGGCGTCAAGCAAGACGAGCGGTCGGCCGGTCGAGGTCGGAAACACGGTGGTGATCGCCGGCCGCTGGACGCCTTCGAGACGGCCGAGGGTCAGCAGCGCGGTCGCCATAACCGCGCCGGTATTGCCCGGGGATACAAACGCGTCGGCCCGTTTCTCGCGGATTTCGCGAAGGCCGACAGCGATAGAACTGTCGCGCAGACGCACGCCATCGGTGGCCGAGATCGTCATCGACACCTCGGTTTCGGCGTGCAGCACCCGGATGTTGGCCGGGATGTGCTGCTTGCCGGCGAGGATCGTGTCGATCTCGGGCTGTCGGCCGACGAACACTACCTCCACTGAATCGCCGAGCATGCGGGCGGCCTCGAGGCCGCCGTTGAGGATAACCTCGGGACCATGGTCGGCCCCCATGACATCGAGCAGAATAGTGTGCTTGTAAGCGGTCGTCATAGACTCCTTACAGACCTCCGGCTAATGTCAGTTGCGCGTCCGCGGTGGTAATTAGGCTTCTTTCGGCTGGATTACCTGGCGACCGTCATAGAATCCGCAATGGGTGCAGATGTGGTGCGGGAGCCGCTGCTGGTGGCAATGAGGGCACTCCACGACATTCGGGGCGGAAAGCTTCCAGTGTGTCCGGCGCTTGCGCCCGCGGGTCCGTGAGTGTCTCCTTTTGGGAAGTGGCATGACTGTTCCTCTGAATCTGTTTGTCTATCCGCGGAGGTCGTTGAGCTGATCCCAGCGCGGATCGGTGTCATCAAACGTACAACTGCATTCTTGTTCGTTCCGGTTCACTTTGCACTTTGGGCACAGGCCCTTGCAGTCCTCGGCGCAGAGCGGCGCCAGCGGAGCAGCCAAAATGATCGCCTGGCGGATCGGCTCGGAGATGTCCGCATCGAGAGAACCGCCGTCCATGAGGACATAGTCCTCGTTGTCTCTGGCTTCCGCCTGGGCCTCGGCCCACGTATCGTGGGAACAGACGATGAAGTCCGTCTGTCCGTCCAAAGTCTCTTCAAACGACGTCAGGCAGCGCGAACATTCGAGCACGACATCGGCTTCGACTGCCCCCTGGCAGAAGTACTCCTCGCCGGATTTCTGAATGTCCAGATCCACTGCCACCCGGTCCACCTCCACGATGCCTTCGAACCTGACGTCGAAGGTGCCGGGATCCGCCTCCAAATGTACCTGCGCGGGAAAATTCTCAATATCCCGCAAAACTAATTTCATAGCCTTCTATTTTACCTAACGCGCCCGGTAAAGTCAAGGGATAATACCAGGTGCTAAGCGAATGCCGGGCAATCTGTTATTCGCCAACGGCAACAAGAATGGGTGACCTGCCGGAGCAGGTCACCCGTTGGTTCCGCTAATTGGTTTGTACGCCTGAACGGCCTCAGTGGGTCGATTCGTAAATCCGAATCCGGTTCCGGGCCCGCGAGATAGCGTCCCAGATGTCCGTCAGGTCTCCCCGGCGCTCCGCCTGTGCGAGCACTAGCTGGTCCTGACTCCGCTTGAGGGCGTTCTGTGCGCGTGCGATATCTATTTCCTCGGCCCACTCGACCGCGTCCGCCAGAAGCGTCGCCGTGTTGTGGGACACCTCAAGGAATCCGCCCGAGACGGCCATCACCCGGATCCTATCGGCCGCATCGCGGAACTCGATCTTTCCCGGCTTAAGGGCAGTGATTAGGGGTGCGTGGTTAGACAGAACGCCGAGGTAACCCTCGCTGCCCGGAACCACGAGCGACCTGATCTCCTCCTCGAAAAACACCTTCTCGGGTGTGACTATCGAAAGTGTAAACATATCGTTCGCTTACTTTTTCGATTTTTCGTAGCGGTCGATAACTTCGTCGATCCCGCCGGCCATATAGAACATCTGTTCGCCGATGTGATCCAGCTCGCCGTCGATGATCATCTGAAAGCCCCTGATGGTGTCTTCAACCTTGACATACACACCCTTGCGGCCGGTGAAGGCTTCGGCGACGAAGAACGGCTGCGACAGGAAGCGCTGGATCTTTCGTGCGCGCATCACGATGAGCTTGTCGTCCTCGGACAGCTCGTCGATCCCGAGGATCGCGATAATGTCCTGGAGATCCTTGTAGCGCTGGAGGATCTTCTGGATCGAGCGGGCGATGTCATAGTGCTGCTGGCCGACGATGGCGGGGTCGAGGATGCGCGAGGTCGAGTCGAGCGGATCCACGGCCGGGTAGATGCCGAGTTCGGCGATCTGCCTCGAGAGCACGGTGGTGGCATCGAGGTGCGCAAACGTGGTTGCCGGAGCCGGGTCGGTCAGGTCGTCGGCGGGCACGTAGATGGCCTGGACCGACGTGATCGAGCCGGCGCGGGTCGAGGTGATGCGCTCCTGCAGCGCGCCCATTTCCGTGCTCAGGGTCGGCTGGTAGCCCACGGCCGAGGGCATACGGCCCAGCAGCGCGGACACTTCCGAGCCCGCCTGCACAAAGCGGAAGATGTTGTCGATGAAGATGAGCACATCCTGGCCTTCTTCATCGCGGAAGTACTCGGCCATGGTCAGGCCGGAGAGGCCGATCCGCAGACGGGCGCCCGGCGGTTCGTTCATCTGGCCGAACACCATCGCGGTCCGGTTGATAACTCCCGACTCGGTCATTTCGAGCCAGAGGTCGTTTCCTTCGCGCGTCCGTTCTCCCACGCCGCAGAAGACCGAGTAGCCGCCGTGCTCGGTGGCGATATTGTGAATGAGTTCCTGGATAATTACGGTCTTGCCCACGCCGGCGCCGCCGAACATGCCGACCTTGCCGCCTTTCACGTACGGCTCGAGCAGGTCGATAACCTTGATACCCGTCTCGAACATCTCGGCCTTGGTGGCCTGCTCTTCGAATGACGGGGCGGCGCGGTGAATCGGGAGACGCTTCTTGGCGTCTTTAATCGGACCCTTGGCATCAATCGGCCGGCCCAACAGGTCGAACACCCGTCCGAGGACCTGGTCGCCCACCGGAACCGTGATAGGGCTGCCGGTATCGACCGCCTCCATCCCGCGCACGAGGCCGTCGGTCGACGCCAGTGCCACGCAGCGGACGATATTGTCACCGACGTGCATCGAGACCTCAACGGTCAGGTCGATGCCCCGGTCCTTGTCGACGATCTTGATGGCGTTCAGGATGTCCGGCAGCGCGTCGGAGCGAAACTCGCAGTCGACGGTCGGTCCGATTACCTGAACGACCTTTCCAATATTCTCAGCCATGGACTAAACTCCGTATCTATAGCACATCATTATCTTCATCTTGCAGGCCAGGGTTCTTGTGGCCCTGACGTTTCTGCGTCACCCTTCGACTCCGCTCAGGGTGACGACGTGCTGTTCGGCTGGTTCACCCGACCGCCGATCGCAGCCCGACAGCGGATAGCAGCCCGACAGCAGACTATTGCTATCCCTTCAACGCCTCGGCGCCGGACACCACTTCAAGCAGTTCCTTGGTGATCTGCGCCTGGCGGGCCTTGTTGAACTCCAGCGTCAGCCGATCGATCATTTCGCCGGCATTCTGGGTGGCGGCGTTCATTGCAATCATCCGGCTGCCGAGCTCCGAAGCGAATGCCTCGACCAGCGATGTCACGAACATGGTTGTCGCGTAGCTGGGCATCAGGGCGCCGTAGATGTGCTCCGGATCCGGCTCGAAGATGTAATCGGTCGAGCCGAGTTCGGCCTCTTCCCCGACCGCCGGCCGTGCAATCGGCAGGTAGGTCTGCTGTGTGATCCGGTACTTCGACATCGACAGGAACCGGGTGAACAGCAGATCAATGTGGTCGGTTTCGCCGGACACGAAGCGGGCAGTGAGGAAATTCACGATTTCCCTGGCTTTGGCGTAGTCCAGGGTCGTGTTCCAGTGCATGTAAGACGCGGCTATCGGGAATTCCCGGCGGCGGAAGAAGTCATGCCCTTTCTTGCCGACAATCACCAGTTCGGTCCGGACATGCTGATTCTGGCGCAGCCAGATATTCGTGTCGCGGATGATGTTGGCGTTGTAGGAGCCGCAGAAGCCGCGGTCGCCGGTGAAGAGCACGAGCGTCTTGGTCCGAATCTCGCGTTCCTCGAAGAAGGGGTGGACGATGGCTCCGGAGGATCCGGCGGCCAGATGCGCCAGCATTTCCTCCATCTTCCGTGCGTACGGTCGGGTCTGTTCAACTTTCTGCTGGGCGCGCCGCAGCTTGGCGGCCGCGACCATTTCCATAGCGCCGGTAATGCGCCTGGTCGACCGGACCGATTTGATTCTTTTCTTTACGTCGCGAAGTGTCGGCATAGCGAGACACTGGTCCTTCTTGGATGATTCAGCTCTGGCACTACGCCTTGAACTGAGCCTTAAACTTGTCGGTGGCCGCCTTCAAACGGGCTTCCGTTTCGTCCGAGATCTTCTTCTCTTTACTCAGGGTGTGGGCAATGTCCGGGAATTCCTTCTCGCAGAACGCGATGAACTGCTTCTCGAAGGAGAGGACTGCCTCGACCGGAACGTCGTCGAGCAACCCTTTCGTGCCAACCCAGATGATCATCACCTGGTGTTCAACCGACATCGGGACATACTGCCCCTGCTTGAGCAGTTCGACCATCTTGCGGCCGCGGTTGAGCTGGCGCAACGTGGCCTCGTCGAGATCCGAACCGAACTGCGTGAACGCCTCCAGTTCGCGGAACTGCGCGAGGTCAAGTTTGAGCGATCCCGCCACCTGCTTCATCATCTTCTGCTGGGCGTTGCCGCCCACGCGAGACACGGAGATACCGACGTTAATGGCCGGGCGGACGCCGGCGAAGAACAGCTCGCTCTCGAGAAAAATCTGACCGTCGGTGATCGAAATCACGTTGGTCGGGATGTACGCCGAGACGTCGCCCGCCTGCGTTTCGATGATCGGCAGCGCAGTGAGCGAACCGGCACCGAGTTTGTCGTTGAGCTTGGCGGCACGTTCGAGCAGGCGGGAGTGCGTATAGAAGATGTCGCCCGGGTAGGCCTCGCGCCCCGGCGGGCGGCGCAGCAGCAGCGAAAGCTGCCGGTAGGCCTGAGCTTGTTTGGAGAGGTCGTCGTAAATCACCAGGGCGTGCTTGCCGTTGTACATGAACTCCTCGCCCATGGCGCAGCCGGCGTACGGCGCGATATACTGCAGCGGGGCCGGGTCGGTCGCGTTCGCCGTCACCACTGTGGTGTACTCCATGGCGTGGTGCTTGCGAAGGGTCTCGACCACCTGGGCCACGGTCGACGATTTCTGGCCGATCGCCACATAGACGCACACAACATCTTTGCCGCGCTGGTTAATGATCGTGTCGATCACCAGGGCGGTCTTGCCGGTCTGACGGTCGCCGATCACGAGCTCGCGCTGGCCGCGGCCGATCGGGATCATCGAGTCGACAGCCTTGAGTCCGGTCTGGAGGGGTTCCTTCACCGGCTGGCGGTCGACCACGCCCGGGGCGTTCCCTTCGATCGGGCGGAACTTGTCGGTTACAATCGGGCCCTTGCCGTCGAGCGGCTGCCCGAGCGGGTTGACCACACGGCCGAGGAGGGCCGGGCCGACCGGG
>JBGSIV010000127.1:0-9153 GCA_041742355.1 Candidatus Zixiibacteriota bacterium | reverse complement strand
TCGGGCAGTCGCGCGATGACCATATCGAGCAAGTCCCCGACCAGCCGTCCGACGGTCGCTGACACGGGCACCGGGTCTCCCAGGCCGAGGCGGAGAAAACTGAACACTTCCAGGTCGTGCTGTTCGGAGTCGGCCTTGTTGGCGACGAGGATTATCGGCTTGCCGGACTCCCGCAGCCGGCGCGCGATCTGCTCGTCGATCTGGTCCACCCCGACGTGGGTGTCGACCAGGAAGAGCACGAGGTCGGCCTCGCGCACCGCGAACTCGGTCTGCTCGTAGATGAGGCGATCCATGAGCTCCCCCGATTCCGGCACAAGACCGCCGGTGTCGATGAGGCGGAACTCCCGCCCAGCCCATTCACACATGGCGTAGTTGCGGTCCCGTGTCACCCCCGGGGTTTCGTGGACGACGGCGAGTTGACGATGCAGAAACCGGTTGAACAGGGACGATTTCCCCACGTTGGGTCGTCCCACGATAGCGACAGTCGGGAGATTCATATGGTCGGCAAGGATCTTTCTTCTCGTAGCGGCGGGGGTTGTCCCCGCCCGCTATCTACTTCGTGATGTCAAGCACGCAAAGCCGTGCTTGACCTACCGCTGCATTCACAGCCGGTCAGGCACCGGTTACGGTGCATAACATGGTCAATTCTGTTTGTCTCCGTCAAGCACGCAAAGCCGTGCTTGACCTACCTCGTATCATACCGAGGCAATTCGATTCCAAGTTAGGTCAAGCACCGATTTCGGTGCTTGATGCAGTTATCCCGTCACCGTCCTCTTTACGTCTATGCGGTCGTCGGCATAACCGAACGCCTCTTTGACCGAGTCGGCAACATTGTACTGACCCAGCAGGACCGGTTTCCCGAGTACACTGCGGAACTGATCGAGGCTCAGGTTATCCAGGAACAGGTTATCGTCATTGAGGCTGTTCGGGGGAAGGACGAGGCAATCGAACTCCTCGCGGTTCTTGCGCGCGTGGCGAAGCATGTCCTGCCCGGTCAGGAGGCCCGATACAGTGACCGAGTGGCCCCAGAAGTCGTTCTTCACCGCGTCGATCCGCAACCGCAGGCCAAGCGTCTCGCGGACCCAGGCGCCCACCTCGGCCTCGAGGAACCCGTGGGCCGAGTCTCCGGTCAGGAACAACACCCGCTTGTCGCTGCGAATCTGTTTGAGGCTCCGCTTGCGGTAGTTGAACCAGCTGATGGTCTCCCGCGCCATCCCGATGCCGTTTTCAAACTGCGACATCGCCTCGTAATGGGCGCGGCGAGGGAAGTCGCGCCCGGCGATCACGTAGAACTCATCGGCCGGCCAGACAAAGCGGGTGCCGTGGGCGGCGGAAATCAGGCGCTGGCGACGCTCGATATAATCGATAATCTCGCCGGCTTCTTCTCTGGTGTAGGTGCGAAGTTCGGCCTGTCCCTCGCGGAATTTGGTCAGGCCCACCGGCACCACGGCCAGAGTTTCGACATTGGGAAACAGCCCCGCCAGGTCATCGATCGTGCGTTCGAGGTAGACGCCGTCGTTGATTTTCGGACAGAGCACGACCTGGGTGTGGATCGTGATGCCGTTTTCGCCGAGGTACTTGAGCCTCGGCACGATCGGCGCGAGTTTCTCGTTGCGCAGCATGCAGCGGCGGAGCTTGTCGTCGGTGACGTGCACCGAGACATACAGGGGCGAGAGCCGCTGCTCGATGATCCGCTCGATATCGGCGTCGGTCATGTTCGACAGGGTGATGAAGTTGCCGTGGGTGAAGGACAGACGGTAGTCTTCGTCCTTGGTGTAGAGGGCGCGGCGCATGCCGGTCGGCTGCTGGCGGACGAAGCAGAAGATGCAGTCGCACTTGCAGGTTTTGATCTTGGAGTCATCGAGGGTGATCCCGAGGTCGGCCGCGTCGGCGTCGGTGAAATCGAATTCGATTTCCTTGCCGGCGAGGTCGGCGAAGCGGATTTTGACCCGTTCGTCGGCCAGCTTGTAGCGGAAATCGATGGTATCGAGGATTTCCTTGCCGTTGACCGACAGGACCTGATATCCGGGGCGGATGTAGCCGAAAAGTGGCGATCCGGGATCTATGTCGAGTATTTTCATAGTTTTGCTACAATCCGGGGGCTGGTTGGTTCACCCCCGTTACAACGATGCGGCTGTCGGAGAGTTCCGCCGTCCAGCCGCGATAGCCTTGTAAGGTATGGTATGAGCGGGGGTTTGTCAAGATGCGCCTCAGGAGGGTAGTGGGTCAGTTTGAAACTTGATTGGCGGGATTGGGGTTAATGGGGTTATGGCTGATATACCTTATGAAAAGGATGTGGCCCAGACGCAAGAGTATTTAGTATCTCGTGGCGTTAGGCCGCTAGCGCTGGTGGGGACCTGTGGCAACACAGAAGAAGAGATGTTACGCGTAATTACGAAGATTGAGCAATTCAGCACAGGGGACGCTATCCCCTTTGTATTTGATCGCGGGGACGGCGTAGCCGACTACGGCTTTGCCTCTCATAGGTGGGTGATTGATCTTTACGGGTACGCCGTGAAGCAAGACAGTCCCGTACCTCAAGAGATGCGGGACTGCTTGGTAGGGCTCTTACTGGGATATAGCACGGATGCTATCGAGCGTTTCCGCGCATCGTCCCAGAGTCGGGTTGTCACCCCGGAACGTTCAATTCTGGGTGGCGCGAATCAGGTTCCAAGTAACGGAGCCGTGGGTACGGCAAGGCGGGAAAGTATCTCCCTTGCTCAGGGCGATTTGTAGCTTGTCGGAGCAAACGCTCTGATAGATGCCCGATTGAGTGCACTTCTGACCTGTTGATGCCATACAAAACCTCCAGTGTGATTGGTTATTGTCGGCGGATGATAAGAAAGGGTATTTAATGTAGGCGGGTTGGTCAATAGAAAAGTGGCGGCCCCTGGTTGCCCAGGCCGTTTACGCCTTGGTCAGGTTGTCGATCAGTGACAGCGCAATCTGTGTGATCGCCCTGATTATGGCTACGACGACCTGTGAACGGTGCCTAGTCATGACCGGAATCCCCCCTTCATGCTAGGCGGTTACGCCCCTCGACGGACCCACCCCCCTTTAGGTTGGCCGCCTTGGGGCTTTACTTTGCAAAATATGGGGCCAGGAGCCGTCACTACATAATACCGAAGCGAGAGGATTTGTCCAGACAAACTTGTACTTGACGAGATTGGGGTTGGCGCGTATAATTCATGTATGCAAAAGCGCTCACGCAAGAAGAAACGGCCCGACTTAAACGAGTTGGCCCAGACGATAGCCGAAGAGGCTACCACCCCCGAACCCCCCAAAGAAGAACCCACCCCAAAGCCCGAAGATGAGGGTAAGAACCCCGCTGCGGTAGCCCTGGGTCGCCTTGGTGGGCTTAAGGGCGGCATGGCCAGGGCAAAGAGCCTTACCAAGAAGCAACGTAGCGAGGCGGCCCGGAGGGCTGCCTTGGCAAGGTGGAAGAAAATAAAAAAAGCCACTTGACGACTATAAACAATCTTTATATACTCGCGCTATGTTCAAGGAGGTTCTATGAACAAGGCGAGTATCATCATTAAGCGCTTTGGTGGTCAAAGCGCCCTGGCCAAGCTGATTGAGAAGCCCCAACCCACCGTACAGCATTGGGCCAAGACTGGCCGAATCCCGGCAAAGTGGCAACCGATCCTCATGGATCTTGCGAAACAGCATAACGTCAATCTCAGTCCATCTGATTTCATTGAGGAAATTGAGGTTGATCAGCCGGGTCCATCCGGAAAGATGCCGGTTGCGTTGTGGCCAGGCAAGCTCCCCATTTACGACCGCGAGTTACAGGTATACGTCCTTGACGATGAACGCAGGGTAATAACTCGCTCCGCCGTCATTTACCACCTTACCGAGGTGAAGCAATTCAGCGGTAATCTGGAAAAGTTTTTGGGGGTTAGGGCGATAGCAAACTACATCCCACCGGGCATTGCCGGTCAGTTCATCGAATTTAACCTCCCTGGGGTGGTGAATAGGACCGTCAAGGGAGTTGAGGCTGAGACTTTTCTGGAGATTTGTAAGGCATTCGTCAAGGCCCGCGACAGTGGCGAGAATCTCACCGAAACACAGAACGAAATAGCCAAAAGGGCCGGGGCGTTTCTATCGGCAGTCGCAAAGGTTGGTCTCATTGCCCTCATCGACGAGGCCACGGGCTTTCAGTATCAACGCGCACAGGATGCGCTCACGCTTAAACTGAAACTCTATCTCGAAGACGAAATGAGGCAATGGGAGAAGACGTTTCCCGATGAGCTCTGGAAAGAGTTCGGACGACTTACCAACTGGACGGGTGGGATACATTCTCGTCCTAAATATTGGGGTAGGCTCGTCATGGAACTGATTTATGAGAATCTTGACGCAGATGTCGCTGATTGGTTGAAGAAGAATGCGCCGAAGCCAATGAAGGGGCAGAACTACCACCAATGGATGAGTAGCCAATTCGGCCTGAAGAAACTCACCGAACACATTTGGATGGTGGTCGGTATGGCTAAGGCGTGCATGACTATGGTAGAACTGCGTCAGAGGGTAGCGGAGCACTTTGGAAAGAAACCAGTGCAATTGACTATGTACCTACCAACATCCACCCCCCAAAAGGGCCTGGCCAAATAGGGGGGAAAATTTGTGTAACCTATTGCATGAACGGCGGTTGACCCCTGGTTTATACCCCGCTTAGAATAAAATTGCCCTGGCGTGAACCAGGGCAAACTCAATGGGCCCGGTCTTGGTGACTGCACCGGAGTTTAGATTCGAGGGCAGAGGGTTCGACTCCCTCCGGGTCCAATGCTAATATCGGTAGTTATACGCTTGAGCGCAAGGCCATATTGAAACTTTCTTGACCCCTCACGCATCTCAGGTCATTTTGTGCTTGACAAAGCATGACCGCTCACGTATCTTAGGTCAAGATGAACAAGTTAAGCAGACAACAACGAGCCCAGGTCATTGCGGCATTAGTAGAGGGCAATTCGATTCGCTCTACTGTACGCATGACCGGGATTGCCAAGAATACCGTTGTTAAGCTGCTTGAGGAAATCGGTTCGGTTTGTGCCGAGTACCAGGACAAGGTTCTCCGAAACCTGACTTGTAAGCGGATTCAATGCGATGAGATTTGGTCTTACTGCTATGCCAAGCAGAAGAACGTACCCGAAGACAAGCAGGGCGTTTTTGGTTATGGTGACGTTTGGACCTGGACCGCGATTGATCCCGATTCCAAGCTCATTGTCTCGTGGTTTGTCGGCTTACGCAATGCCGAGCATGCCAAGGTCTTTATGAACGACCTGGCCGAGCGGTTAGCCAATCGGGTTCAGCTTACGACCGATGGGCTTAAAGCGTACCTGGAGGCTGTTGAAGGGGCGTTTGGCAATGACATTGACTACTCCATGCTAATCAAGCTGTATGGTTCAGAAACCAGTGAAACGGGTCGGTACTCCCCACCAGCTTGTATTGGAGTTAGACGACAGGCAGTTGTTGGGAAACCGAAGAAGGCGCATGTCTCAACCTCATTTGTGGAGCGTCAAAACCTCACAATGAGAATGGGCATGCGCCGCTTTACCAGGCTGACCAATGGATTCTCTAAGAAAGTGCAGAACCTTGAGTATGCGGTTGCCCTGCACTTCATGTACTACAACTTTGTGCGGGTGCATCAGACCTTGCGCGTATCCCCCGCTATGGCTGCGGGTGTAACCGATCATCTTTGGGAGATTGAGGATATAGTAAAACTGTTGGAGGAAAAAGAGAATGAAACTTCAAACTGACCCACTACCCTCAGGAGCATAATGATTCCCCTTTGAGACCGTAGTAGATTGACTTGAGGCCACAAAGCAATTAGCTTCTGCGAAAATGGATTGGGTGGTTCCGACATACAGCAGAGACGTGGTCGACCAAGCGGGCGTTACTATAGCGGACCCTACTGCAGATCCGTTTGCCTGGACGCAGGCGATTGACGTAGTCAACAACTGGCGTGCCTCGCATTACTTCCCGCTCAATACCTTTCAAATCGGCTTACGGGACAGACTGGACAAGATCGACGCTGCAGGTGTTGTCGCCCAGCGCATCAAGAGACGATCTTCCATCGAAGAAAAACTGCGCAGATACCCAGGGATCTCACTATCCGAGATACAAGATATAGGCGGATGCCGAGCTGTTGTTAAGTCGGTTGCCGACGTACGCAGCATTGTGGAGCGCTACCGCGAAAGCAGGCACAAACACGAACTTGTCGATGAAAGCAACTACATCGACAACCCGAAGAGGTCAGGCTACCGCAGCTATCACTTGATATATCGCTATTGGAGCAAGGGCAACTCCGAGTACAATGGTCTTAAGATCGAAATTCAGCTTCGATCACGCTACCAGCACTTCTGGGCGACGGCAGTCGAAACGGTTGGAGCATTCACTAATCAGGCCCTCAAATCAAGCGCTGGGGATGCCAAGTGGTTGCGATTCTTCTCCCTTATGGGTGCCACGATTGCACTCACCGAAGGGACAGCTCCAGTCCCGAGGACGCCCAAAGAAGTGGAACAACTGACGGAAGAGCTTACCGCGTTGAGTCGAGACCTAGACGTCGAGAACAAATTGCAGGCTTTCGGCGCAGCCTTTTCGTTGTCAATGCAGGCCATACCGGCCTGGGCAAAGTTCTGCCTAATCACAATCGACATTGCGAATAAGAAAATCGGCATCACAAGCTATCGCCTCAACCAACTGCGAGAAGCAGTGGAGGTGTATTCAAGCTATGAGGCCAAAGGCACTGGCCTCGACACCGTCCTTGTATCGGCTGATTCACTGGCTCAACTCCGCCGAGCTTACCCCAACTACTTTGCAGATACCGGCGAATTCCTTGTCCTCGTTCGGCAGGCGACAAAAAGTCAGTGACTCCCATAGATAAAGACCGACTCCTAATCAAGAGAGAGTCACTTGCTCTTGACAAGCCAGCCATTTTCGTTATATTAGGGGCAAATGGACCAGATTAGTACTACATATCACCCCTTCGCCAACGGGAACACCCCGAACGGTAATCCCCGGCTACATGCTGCCGGCGGATGGTGATTTAGTACACCCCAGACGAGAGTCCCAACGCCGGCCGGAGCGCCGGCGTTTTTGTGCCCTCCCCCCAACGTAATCTTCCCGCCGGCTTCCGGCCCGCCTCGGCCTCTCATAAGCCGAAAACCAGTAACGAGGGACGACACCGGCAAACGGCGATGAGCGCGGGATGATCGAGGTAGGTCAAACACGGCGTTGCGTGTTGGACGTATGTGTCGGCGCCGTCAAGCACCGAGACCGGTGCTTGACCTACCATCGGCCATCCATCGGTCATGCTTCGACTCCGCTCAGCATGACAGCCGAGGATCCCACAGCAAGCTGTGGGCGACCCCTGTCCAAAGCAAGCTGTGGGCGACCCCTGTCACAGCAAGCTGTAGGCGACCGCTGCCGACCGGCCGTTTCACCTACCGACACCTAAAGGAGGCCACCATGTCTCAGCCGCATCACCAACCCGAGTCCGGCCGCACAAACTCGGGTCGTACAGAATCAGGCCGCACAAACTCGGGCCGCGCGGAGTCGGGCCGCACAGAATCAGACCGCAGAGAATCGGGGCGCACAGAAACCAGCCGCCCCGGCAACCCGACCGTTAAGGTGCTCGGTATCCACCGGATCGAGCCGATCGATCTGACCGACCCGGCCGTGCGCGAGGCGCTCGACCGCACCCGGGAGGCTCTCACCAACCCCCGCCTGCAGGGGATATTGACTATCCGCACAGCGATTCAGCAGTACCTCTGCGGACAGCTCGCTATCGACGGTTATGTTCACCCGCCGATCTACATGCTGGCCGGGTCGACCGACCCGCTCAACCACTACACGTTTCCCGCCCGAATCAACTACTACGGCGAGCAGGTGTCGGTGACCCAGTCGCTCATTTTGCAGAAGATCCTGATGGTCATGTTCTCCCCGGCCGAGCGCGTTTTCTGGGCCTCGCCGAATATCCGGATGGAGATGGGCTCGCCGCACAAGGGCCGCAAGTACGCCACCGAATTTATGCAGGTCGATTTCGAGAAGAAGGGGGCGACCTGCGAGGAGATGCTGGGCTATATCGACCGCCTCACCCGCGGGCTCTACGACCATCTTCGGAAAGTGCACGGCGAGCTGATCGAAGAGCTGCGCGGTGAACCTCTCCCCCACCTGGGCTCGCCGCTGGAGATATTCGACGCCGCCGACTACCCCTCACCCGATGGGACGATCGATTACGACGCAGTGGAACGCCTTCTGTCCGAGCGCTCGGGCGGCCGCCCGTTCATCATTGTCAACATGAAGCGGGAGGCGTATGACGCTTATGACTCAGCCACGGGGCGTTTCCTCAACTACGACATAGTCGTGCCTCCGTTCGGCCGGAACGCGCATCCGGTCGAGTGCCTCTCCGGCGCCGAGCGAACCCGGAGTCTGGCCGATCTCGAACAGCGGATGGTCGATCTCGGTTACCCGATGGACTACTTCGGCCCGTTCCTGGAGCTTTTCCGTTCCCTGGCGCGGGAAACAGATGCTGGGGACAAGCCGCTCGGCCACACGCCGATCACATCGGCTGGCGGCGGATTCGGTGTCGAGCGCCTGACCTACGCCCTGCTCGGCCTCTCCGACATACACGAGGTCTACCCCTTCCCTCGGCCGTCGGAAGGGAAGCTGGCGATGTAGATATCGCTGCGCCAAGCGGCATGGGGGCGGGCAAATGTGCTTGACACCGGCGCCCGGTCGATCCGAGATTTGCCGGAGACAGGTTTCCCCTTTGCGCCGCTTCAACGGCAGGAGTGTCGCTATGTCGGCTCTCGACCGGCTTCGAAAGAGACTTGCCCGTTTTCCGGCCGCACTGGTTGTCGAGGGCGCGTCTTCAATCACGGTGAAGGCGGCCGACCAAGCCGGTTTCGATGTCTCGTTCCATACCCGGCGGAATGTGTTTACCGTGTCGTTTGCCGGCTGGCATGAGGACTTTCTGAACGAAGGCGAGGCGTTGGCCTGTTTTGCGTTCGGGTTGAGCGAGAAGTGCCGCCTGGTTGTCTCTCGTCGCGGCGGCGTAGACTACCGCTGGCGGCTCGAGGGGCTTGAGGCCGACCGCCGGGTGGTGGACAGCGAGACCGGCCTGCTGATCTATCCCTACTTTCTGCCGCGGAGCGAACG
>JBGSIV010000126.1:0-25533 GCA_041742355.1 Candidatus Zixiibacteriota bacterium | reverse complement strand
GTCAGGCGACCCCGCCTGACACCACACGGAACTACACTGAACTGCATGCCGGCGGCTGCGGCCCGGACTTGAAGAGAAAGTTCACGAGATACGTCAGGTCCGACACGTTCACGGAGCCGTTTGCCGAACCGTCGACATTGGCCTGCGACGGACACCCGGGGGTGGGACCGCTCTTGAAGAGGCGATTCACCAGGTAGGTCAGGTCGGAGACGTTCACCGACCCGTTCACCGATGAGTCGACATTGCCCCGGTTGAGGCAGCAGCAGGCATCCCCGAGACCGTCGCTGTCGGTATCCGCCTGGTCAACGTTGGCGACAGCCGGGCAGTTGTCGAGATCGGCGCAGAGGCCGTCGGAGTCGCCGTCGTTCGCAAAGTCGTTCGGGCAGGCGTCGCACGGATCCCCGATGCCGTCGGAGTCGATATCGGCCTGATCACGGTTGTGCACCGTCGGGCAGTTGTCGGGAGCGCAGGTGGCCGAGAGGTCATCCGGATCCGTGAAACCATCCCGGTCGGAATCGCGACCGGAGCAGAGGGAGCCGTCGCCTTCGACAGCGGTGACATACTGGTTGATCGCGACATCCGTGAAGTATTCGACAAGGCCGGAGGGCCAGCCGATGACGAGCGAGTCAATGATTGCCGCGTTCCCCAGGCCGAACTCCGCTTCGAGGCTGGCCTGGCCGCAGTAGCCGCTGGTGGATGCGATCTCGTGCGTCTGCCAGACCGGGTTGCCGCTAATTGTCGCTTTCAGCCGAAGGCGCGCGCCGATCGCGGCGTTGTTCGACACGGTCCCTATGCATTTGACGCTGATCCAGCCGTTGCCGGCCGGCGTGTTATTGCGATAGAGCTTGTTGGTTTCGCTGTCGAACTGCCAGCGGGCGACGAGCAGATCCTGATCGCCGTCGCGATCATAGTCGGCAAACGAGCAGCCGTAGGACCAGCCGACATCGGACACGGAAGCGTCGGTGGAGTCCACCGTGAAATTGCCGGCGCCGTCGTTGAGGTAAAGGAAGTTCTTGTGGCCGGTGGCCGATACGGGGTGGTAGCCGTTCGCGACATGCAGGTCGAGATCCCCGTCGTTGTCGACATCGGCCCAAGCGGCACTGGTTGACCACGAGGACTGGGTAGCGACATGCAGCGGATACACCCGGGTGAAAGTCTTGTCGCCGTTGTTCTCGTACAGCAGGTTCTCCTGACCGGCGCTGTTGGCCACGAAGAGGTCGAGGTCGCCGTCGTTGTCGTAGTCCCCCCAGCTCCCGCTCCACGAGTTGTAGCTGTCGGTGACGACCTCCCCGGTGGTAATCTTCGTGAATGCGCCGCCGCCGTTGTTCTCATACAGGTTGTTGACGTGGCCGTTCTCGCTGGCGACAAACAGATCCTGATCGCCGTCGTTGTCGTAGTCTCCCCAGGCGCCGTGGCGCGAGGGCACAGCGTCGGTGGCCACCGGCCCGGTAAGGATTCGCGTGAACGTCCCGTCGCCGTTATTGGCGTACAGGAAGTTCTTGAAATCCCCCTCGCTGTTGGCCACAAAGAGGTCGAGATCGCCGTCGTTGTCGATATCCGCCCAGCTCGCCGCCTCGGAGTAGCCCCGGTCGATACCGGGCTGGAGATCGGTGCGGCTGGTCCACCCACCCGAGCCGTCGGCCTCGTAGAGAAGGTTGAACTGGTTGTACCAGTTGGCGACCGCGCAGTCGAGGTAGCCGTCGTTGTTGAAATCGCCGAACGTGGCGCCGTCCGAGTTGGAGTGCTCGTTGACTATCGGGCCGGTCGTGACCCGGGTAAACGTGCCGTCCTGATTGTTCATAAAGAGCATGTTGTTCGTGTTGTTGTCGCCGGTGGTGACAAACGCGTCGGCGTACCCGTCGTTGTCGACATCGACAAAGTTGGCTGAGCGGTAGCTTACAGGGGTGTCGGTCAGGGGCTGGCCGGTCACCTTGGTGAAGATCTGAGCCTGGGCGGTCGCGGTGAGGGACGTCGCCAGCAGAAGCATGATCCATGTTCTCATGGGGGGTCCTTTCCGTATCGGGACTCTGTTTTACCGAAGGATACGGTGGGACCACGCAGACGGCCGAATCGATGACACAAGCGGCAACAGGGTGGGACAAGCGGCGTGTTTGGCGGGACAAACGGGGAAGACTATTGTCGGCCGAAGATCCGGTAGGTCAAACACGGCTCCGCGTGTTTGACGCAGGCGACGCTGGATTGACGACGTCAAGCACCGAAACCGGTGCTTGACCTACCAAGGAATCGATAGACATAGGTACTCTCTCCGGTAGGTCAAACACGGCTTTGCGCGTTTGACGTGAGGAAGGTGAAAGGGGCAGAGGCGAGCCCCGCCCCTACGCGGCATGAGAAGACTAGCATCGTCGCGCAGGGGGCGGCCTTGCATGTGAATCTTCTGACTTCGGTTGACACTTTCTCAATTGGAAGTAGATTGCCCGAATCAGGAGGTGAGAGATGTCGAAAGCAGATCGGGATGTCAAGCGGAAGCTGCGTGTTCTGGAGTATGTTAAAGCACGGAGAAATGTCGCCAAGGCCTGTCGGCACTTTGGGATAGCTCGGCAGACGTTCTACGACTGGAAAGCCCGGTACGAGAAGTCGGGAGACGAGGGTCTGATCAACCATAAGCCGTGTCCGGAGAATCTAGGTTTGCGAGTAGCTCCTGAGATTCAGGAGAAGATCGTGTACCTGCGGACCATGTACCATCTGGGTTCAGACCGGATCTGCTGGTTCATTCAGCGGTACCATCTACAGATGAAGGTGACGGAGAGCGGTGTGTATCGGGTGTTGCGACGCCACGGCTTGAATCGGCTGCCTCAGAATGCCAAGAAACGCACCGTCCAGACGCACCGGTACGAGAAGCAAGTACCCGGGCATCACATCTACGTTGATGTGAAGTTCCTAACGTTCAAAGACTCAGCCGGAAAGGCAATTAGGCGTTTCCAGTACACGGCCATAGACGACGCTACCCGTATCCGAGCCCTCCAGATCCACCCGCGCCATAACCAAGCCACAGCGATTGAGTTTATTAACTACGTGATTGAACGTTTCCCCTTCCGCATCCACACCGTGCGGACCGACAATGGTCATGAGTTCCAGGCCATGTTCCACTGGCATGTTGAAGACCTGGGGATACGACACGTGTACATCAAGCCAGGCACTCTGCGGCTCAATGGGAAGGTCGAACGATCTCACCTGACTGACCATCAGGAGTTCTATCAGCTGCTCACCTATACCGATGACGTCGATCTACTCCAGAAACTGCGGATATGGGAGGACTACTACAACTTCACTCGACCGCATGGGGCTTTGGGTGGAAAAACTCCTTACGAAGTGCTCAGAGACAAACTAACGGCTGGACAACCAGTGTCGTCCGAAGTATGATGTATCACACTCTTGCGATAGCTTTGAAACGTTTTGATATCGGAGGCGCCATGAGGCCGATTGCTGTCATCGTCTTTACAACACTGCTGTCCAATTTTCTGTGGCTTGAACCAGTATATGCAGTTGATGAGGATTCAGGGAGTGGAAAGCACTCCGCTGTTTCCCATGAGGACATTACCCCCGAGATGCGCACCGCCATAGAGTACGGAATTGTGACATATGTTCAAAGAGCTGGCGGATCCTTGGGGATGGGTGTCACGCCCCCGCGACCCTCGGACCACTTGATTGACAAGCTCCGGAAGTACAGTGACGTAAGTTTTAGCATTGAAATGCGAGCGGTCACGTCAAAGCTCGACGCTAGCGCCAACACCATCGACGATACCGGATATATAAAGATCAAACTGGAGGGCTCGCTACAATATAATCTGATGTTTTCGGGAGGCACTGTGGGCATCAGGACAGGGGAGGTTTTCGTATCTGACGGAACCAAACTTCGGGTGAACAATGTGCTATACATTGCCAAGAACAATCTCTGGCAGAAGACGACTGACAAGACGACTGGTCCGGTAACGGACATAGACGGCAACGTGTATCAGACAGTGACTATTGGTACTCAGGTATGGATGAAAGAGAACCTGAAAGTAACTCACTACCGTAACGGCGAGGCGATACCGAATGTAACCGACAGTACCGATTGGGAAGCTCTGACCACCGGCGCATATTGCGAATACAATAACGATGTAAACAATGTCGCCACCTATGGCCGACTCTATAATTGGTATGCTGTATCTGACAGCCGGAACATAGCTCCTGCTGGCTGGCATGTGCCGACTGATGCTGATTGGCAGACCCTTATTGATTTTCTGGAGGGCGACGCTGTTGCCGGTGGGGAGATGAAAGAAGCTGGGTTTGTACATTGGGTCAGTCCCAACACTGGCGCCACCAACGGGAGCGGTTTTTCCTTATTGCCCGGCGGTTACCGGTCCGGCAGTGGGGATTATGACAGTTTGGGGCAACGCGCCTATTTCTGGTCCTCTACGGAGGACCTTAGTGAATCCGCCTGGTGCCGCCACCTGGGTTACGATTATTCCGTAGTTGGCCGTAGCCACGCCAATAAGGCACTAGGCTTCTCGGTTTACTGTGTCAAGGATAATGTGCCGGTATTAACTACAGCCGCCGTCAGCGCCATTACGCAGACGACCGCAATGTGCGGCGGAACGATCACCTCGGATGGCGGAGCCATGGTGACAGCTCGTGGGGTATGCTGGAGTACGAATCCAACTCCAACGGTGACTGACAGTAGGACCACCGATGGCGTAGGAATAGATAGCTTCACCAGTTCGATTACTGGGCTAACTGTCGGGACCCTCTACTACGTCCGGGCCTATGCCAGCAACGGTGAGGGGACCGGTTATGGCAGTATCATATCACTTTCCACAACTGATTCAGTGGGCACCATGACCGACATAGACGCCAATACATATCGCACTGTTAAGATAGGAAATCAATGGTGGATGGCCGAAAACCTGAAAGTAACTCACTACCGTAACGGCGAGGCGATACCGAATGTAACCGACAGTACCGATTGGGAAGCTCTGACCACCGGCGCTCATTGCGAATACAATAACGATGTAAACAATGTCGCCACCTATGGCCGACTCTATAATTGGTATGCTGTATCTGACAGCCGGAACATAGCTCCTGCTGGCTGGCATGTGCCGACTGATGCCGAGTGGAAGCAATTGGAGATGGCTCTTGGTATGAGTCAATCCCAAGCCGATGTGGCTGGCATCCGTATCACCGCTGAGGGCGGTAAGCTAAAGGCGGTTGGCACAGCGCATTGGGACTCTCCAAATACTGGTGCTACCAATGAAAGCGGTTTTTCCGCGATGCCCGGCGGTGAACGTGCCGGCAGAGCCTACTACAATGTGGGTGAATACGGGAACTTTTGGTCCTCTACGGTGGAGGCCTTTTTTGATGGATCCGCCTTGTACCGTTATATGTATTACAGGGGTTCATATATCGCCCGTAATTACGAAAAGAAGGCTCACGGTTGCTCGGTTCGTTGCGTCAGGGATTAGCTAACTACTTGGCTATTTGACTCTTTGGGGTATACCGAGTACCCCACAGCTTGCTGTGGGATCATGGAGAAGAACGAGTGGCGCGAACCGAGTAGGGCAGGAGTCCCCAGACTCCTGCCACCGTCACCCTGAGGCGAGTCGACGTCACCCTGAGCGGAGTCGAAGGGTGAGGAAGCACGGGTGCCCCACCGCTTGCGGCGGGAGGAGATTCCGGTGGCCCAGTATTCATGGTGGGTTGCTCTGAGGAAAAGAGCAAGAGGACAGAGTCATGAAGACAACCGAAGAACTCGTGCAAACGAACCCAGTGATGGGTCGGTGTTCCGAGGGGCGTAGGTCGGTGTTCCGAGGGGCGTAAGCCCCGAGAAACCCGACTGTGAAAGAGAACCTGCATACGCGCCAACGAACCCAATCCGTTTTCCACCGCGTAGGGGCGGGGCTTGTCTCCGCCCCGGAGCACCGGAGCCCCCACCGCTCGCGGCGGGCAAGATTGGTACTCGCGTCTTGGCCAGAGGAGAAACTGCCTCGCTGCGCATGAGAAGGTCAGCGTCGGCCGAGAGCCTCTTCGAGCCGGCCGCGGTAGCGGCGGCTCAGCGGCAGACGCGTGCCGTCGGTCAGGAGGAGGTCGAAATCGCCGTGGAAGTGCGCCCGAAGTTCCTTAATGCGTTCGATATTGACAATCACCGTACGATGAACACGGACAAACCGGTCGGACGGCAGGCGGTCCTCGAGGCTCTTCATCGTGTCCCGCACAAGGTGATCACGTTTGCCGATATGCAGCTTGACGTAGTTGCCGGCCGATTCAATGTAATCGATGTCGGCCGTCTTGACCACCGTGATGCGCTCTCCCTCGCGGACAAGGATGCGGCTGTCCAACCGCCGGTCGCGGCGGAGACCGGACAGCAGGTTGTCGATATTCTCGCCTCCGGGCGGCGAGGCTTCCGAAATATGGCGGAGGGCGCGGTCGACTGCCGCTGCGAAACGGTCGGGATCGTAGGGCTTGAGCAGGTAGTCAATGGCGTTCACCTCGAACGCCCTGACCGCGTAATCGTCGTAAGCCGTGATGAAAATGACCGCGGGCATGCGATCGGCCCCGATCGCGCCGATAACCCCGAAACCGTCGAGTTCCGGCATCTGGATATCCAGGAAGACGAGGTCGGGTTTGAGACGGAGGATATCATTGACCGCCGAGGAGCCGTCGGAGGACTCCCCGACCACAAGAATGCGCGGGTTGTCGGCGAGCAGGGTGGCGATACGTTTGCGGGCCAGCGGCTCGTCATCGACTATGAGCGCGCGGACTCGCCCGCTCATACCCCATCCTCCGGGGCAACGCCGCGCAGGGGGAGCGTGATCGTGACCGTGACGCCGCCGCAGTCGTTTGTAGCGATATCGAACGACTGATCCGTTCCATAGAGCGTCGCGAGGCGGTCGCGGGTGTTGCGCACGCCGAGTCCGGAAGACCGACGCTGTTCCCACCCGGGACCGAGCCCGGCGCCATCGTCGGTGATCGTCAGCTTGAGGCGTCCATGCTCGGCGGCGGCAAAGAGGTAGACCGTGCCGGGCGTGGCGCGGGGAGCGATGCCGTGACGGATGGCGTTCTCGACAATCGGCTGCAGGATGAGAGGAGGCACCTCGGCATCGAGCAGCGCGGTCGGGATCGCCATCTCGGTGCGAAGCCGATCGCGGAAACGGGTGAACTGGATCTCGAGGTAACACTCGACAAACTGGAGCTCCTGGCGAAGGGTGGTTGTCGGCGTATCCTCCAGGTCGAGAGTCATGCGCAGGAGATCCGAGAGGCGAGCGATCATGCGGTCGGCCGCTTTCGGGTCGATATGAATCAGCGCGGTGATGGCGTTGAGGGTGTTGAACAGGAAATGCGGCTGGAGCTGACCGCGAAGTGTGGCGAGTCGCGCGTCGGCCAGGCGGGCCTCGGCTTCCGCGACACGCCGCTGTTCATCGCGCAGTCGGCTGTAGTAGCTGAGGGCGAAACTGCCGAACGCGATGAGCAGGTAGGTCATGAGGTCGGGGAGAAGGTCCGACCGGAGCATATACGACCACATCGCGGTAAAGGTCGGCAGCGAACGGCCAACCGGGATTTCGAACCAGTGGCGCACGTTGTGAAGCAGGAACGCGTGCAGGCTGACCCGCACCACGCCGAAGCCGACAGCGAGGAGGAAATGAACCAAGAGGCGCCTTCTCCAATTGTCGCGATCGATCTCAAAACGCGTCGCCGTCAGGTATATGAAAGGGCTGAGCGCTGCCCAGATATACCAGTTGGTCAGCGACAGGGCCAGCGCCTGCCCGTAGGACATGAAACCGGCGTTGTCGAAATTGTACAGGTAGTAGGAGCGGATCGACTGAATGAGGGCAAGGACGGTCCAGGCCGCAAAAAGCATAAACCACAACCCGGGGGTGCTCAGGCCGAAGAGATTTCGACTGTCGGCGGCACGAACAGGCATGGGGTCCGGCGTGGTTTTCACATTGGTCTTTCGATACGCGGTGTCCGGTGTTTCGCAAAATAGTAGTGATCGGGTGGGGCGAGGGCAAGGACTTTCGGCAGCCGGAGGCGCGGGGGGAGGAAGCGGAGACCGTCGGAGGTGATTCTTTCGAACCCGCGTACCGGTCGTCTTGTTGTAAGACTGACAGGGACCGCCTCTTCATCGCGCCGTGTCACCCCCCTGCAGGTAATTCACTTTCGATAGCAAGGAGGAACGGATGAACGGATCTGGAGTCTGGTGGCTGGTCACGGGAGGAATCGTCGCCCTTGTGCTGGGCTACTGGTTGGGACGGGAGCACGCCAAAATGGAAGTGCGTTCGACCTTGAGCAAGAAGATGCCCAGCATGCCGTGGTAGCCTCGGGCAGGGGGACGGGGCGCACAGGTGTACGCCGGCAGCGCCGGCACGGAAGTGCCGGCGTTGGGCGTTTCGGGGGATTCTTTCCAGTAGATTAGCGGCCGTCCGCCGTCTATCTTTAGAACATAGGGACGTCTACCTTTGGAACATGGGGAAATGTCAGTCCTGCCCAACGGCCTGTTGAAACAGGTAACCCGCAGCTCTGCTGCGGGCAGTCTAGAATGCACTACTACTCGACTTAGTAACCCGCAGCTCTGCTGCCCGGGTGCCCCACCGCTTGCGGTGGGAGAGGATTCTCTGGGTTCTCAGGTGGCCCACCATTTATGGTGGGTTGCTCTCACGATAAGAGCAGGAAGACTGAGCACGGTGTACGAACAGGTAACCCGCAGCTCTGCTGCGGGCAGCCCGATACAAATGCTCCTCCAGTAGGTCAGGCTCCTTGGAGCCTGACAAAGGGAGAGTCTGGAACAGGGAATTTGCGCAAACGAACCCAATTGGTCTTGGACGTAGGTCGGTGTTCCGAGGGGCGTAAGCCCCGAGAAACCCGACCTTGAAGGATAACCGCAAGATGCACAAACGAACCCAATCCCCTTTCCCCCGCGTAGGGGCGGGGCTTGTCTCCGCCCCGGAACACCGGAGCCATGGCGCCCCGCCGACCCGGCCCAAAGAGAGGTGTTTCTCTCCGGGCCTCCCCGGAGGAACGTGTGAACCCGTACTGCCGAGGAAGTAGTCGATGAACGTCTGTTGCCGCTGCATCATCCTCGTCGTGAGTGCCCTGACTATGGTGATCTCCGGACCTGTCCAGGGGACAGCGGCGACCTCCGCCGACTCGCTCCGTGAAGGATTGCTGCTGATGGCGCGCGGCGAACCACAGCGGGACTCGGTCTGGGTCACCGACGGACTGGTGATCGAACACGCCGACTGCCGCCTGGAATTGGGCGCGGGGAGCGTGGCCTTCTTCGAACCGGTGGCGCTGGATGGTGAGGAGCGGTACTTCGCCGCATATTATGAGGGGAAGGGGCGGATTCGATTTCAGCCGCCGGTGAGCATCGAAAAGGACCAACTGCGGCGATTCTTCGGCAGTGACTCGCTCGACCGTGAAATCGACGGGGCATTGCTCCTGTTCGACCGTGCGATCTACGGGCAAGTCCGGGCCGGCTGCCATCGGTCGGGGGAGAAGACGCCCCGGCGGATGATCAACGAGGGGCGGCAACGTCTCAAAGATCTCACGAAGGATGAAAACTACTCCCACGTCTTCAGCATCATGCGGGCATTGCTGGAGCCGCAGGAAGAGCCGTTGCTAATGATCAACTGCCGGCCGAAGAAGACCGACCGGTTGGTGTATGTCTATAATCCCTTTTCGAGCGAAGAGGTGGCCCTCTGGCGGGAGTACCGGGCGCCGGGAGCGGATTACTTCGAACTGGTGAACAGCTACGCCGAGGGGCTCGATGAGACGTACGAGCTGATTAACGGCACACCCAGGGGGCGACTGTCTGCGCTCCACTACGACCTGGACAGCCGCATCGATCGCAAGGGGAATTTCATCGGCGAGGCCTCGGCTACGTTGCTGGCCTACGGCGCACCGACCCGGCTCGCCCGGCTCTACCTCCACCCGGAGCTGCGGGTGGACAGCGTGTTCGACGCATCCGGGAGGCGGGTGCCATTCGTGCGCCACAAGGACAAGGACCACCAGAAGCCGGAGTTGTACCTGTTCCTGCCAGAAGCAATCAGCGGCGGCGACACGCTGAGGCTGCGCGTCTTTTCCGAGGGGGAAATTGCCAAAGCGCTGGCGGGAGTCTTCGACGTGACCGCCGGCGGAGAATGGTACCCGCACCTGTCCTACCACCAGCACGCCACATTCTCCATGACCTTTCGCACCCCCTCCGAGTACGAGTTCGTGGCGGTGGGGGACGAGATCGGGCGCGAGGTTGTCGGGGATACGTTGGTGACCCGGTGGGAGGTGAAGGAACCGGCCCCGGCCGTGTCGTTTGCCATCGGGCCTCTGACGAAATTCGAATTCGGCACCGAGCTCTCCGGGCCGGTCGACATCTACTACTCAGAGGATGTCCACGAACGGGCCAGTTGGGGTAAACTCGGGTACGAGAGCCTGACCAAAGACATAGAGAAGCAGGTGGCGGCGGATGTGGTCGGGGCGGCGGATCTGTACGCGGCGATGTTCGGGCCGCCCCCGTATGATCGACTCAAAGTCGCCGAGGTTTTTTCGTACCACGGCGAGGCGTTCCCCGGGCTGCTGCACCTCGGAATGCAGACCTGGTTCAAGACCGACCAGTGGGGCAACGAGCGCCTGTTCCGAGCGCACGAGACCGCCCACCAGTGGTGGGGCGTGGCCGTCGGCTATGAGAGCTACCACGATCAGTGGCTGTCGGAGGGGTTCGCCCAATACGCGGCGTGGAAGTACCTGCAGTTGGTCGATCCGAAGAACGCCCGGAAAACTCTCGATGAGTGGCGGGACGACATTTTCTCGGTGCGGGACTACGGCTTCGGCCTGAAAGGCGCTGAGGCCGGGCCGATCATCCTTGGCCCGCGCACCGCGAGCAGCAAGACGGAGGGAGATTACCAGCTCATCGTCTACAAGAAGGGGGCATTGGTCCTGATCTTATTGGAGCAGTTGCTTGATCCGATCGGCATCCAGCATGGAATCGCTGAGGGGGACTTCAACGGGATGCTGCGGCGATTCTACGGGGCATGCAGGGGACGGGAGACCACGACCGCCGAGTTTCGGCGGGCTGTCGAGAACGAGGTACACGCCGACATGGGCTGGTTTTTCCGGCAGTGGGTATATGGGACGGCTCTGCCGAGTTACACGGTCAAGTGGACGACGGCTCAGGACGAGCGCGGGGAGTGGTACATCGATGCGAAAGTGTCGGTCGAAGGAGTGGACTCCGCTTTCAAAATGCTGGTGACGGTAGACGCTCTATCGGAGGGGAACCCGATCGACGGCTGGGTGGACCAGATCTGGATTACGGGTTTGTCCGATGACTTCCGCATTGGGAGCGCCCACGAGCCGACCGGGCTGCAGTTTGATGCCGGCCCGCTCGCCCGGGTCCGAATCCACGGGCCATGATATTTTGTGGCATTTCCGCCACCGCGCTGTATCTTTCACCCTATGATTACACCAGAGATTGTCCCGCTCGCCCGGGTCTACCGGGGGGAGTCGGTGGAAGCGATACACTACGGGTCGGTGGCAGTCGTGGGGGCCGACGGCAAGCTGAGCCACTATGCGGGGGACCCGTACCTCAAGACCATGACGCGGTCATCGATCAAGCCGTTTCAGGTCATGCCCCTGATCATGACCGGCGCGGCCGATCATTACGATTTCTCCCCCCGCCAGATCGCCATCATGTGCGGGTCACACAACGGCACCGACGACCACCGGGATGTCGTATTCGGCAACCTCGAGCGCTCCGGCTCCCGTCCGGCCGATCTGCGCTGCGGCACCCACTGGCCGATGCAAATGGAGCAGGCCCGGGAATATCCGCGCAACGGGGAAGATTGCGATCCGCTGCGGCACAACTGCTCGGGCAAACACTCGGGCTTTCTGGCGCTGGCGCGATTTCTGGGAGAGCCGGTGGAGAAGTACCTCGATGCGAATTCGAAGACACAGACACTGGTGCGAAATGCACTGGCGCAGATGTGCGAATATCCGGCCGAGCTGATGCCGGTGGGAATCGACGGCTGCAGCGCGCCCAACTACCCGCTGCCGCTCTACAACCTCGCGCTTGGTTTCAAGAAGCTGGCCAACCTCGATGCGCCCGACTCGAAAATGATGCAGGTGCTGGCCCGGGTGAAAGGGGCGATGACCGAATACCCCGAGATGGTCTCGGGCGACGGCCGGTTTGACCTCGACCTCGCACGGTCGTTCCCGGGCAACCTGGTCTGCAAAGTCGGGGCGGAATCGATCGAGGGAATCGGGCTGTCGGACCCGCCGCTGGGGATAGTCGTGAAAATCCACGACGGCAACTGGCGGGCGCTGGGTGCGGTGTGTGTCGCGGTGCTCAAGCAGCTGGGGTTGATTAAGAATATCGACGATTTTCCCTATCTGAAACGGCACGAGATGCCCGAGGTGCGCAACGTGCGCAACACCGTAACCGGGCGGATCGTGGCCGAGGTAAACCTGAAACGGGTATGAGCGGGATGATAGAACAGGGTTTTTGGGCCCCTCATCTCGGGTTGGAGTACCACCATCGGTGGGTCAAAGTGGTGCCGTAAGGCTGGCCTTCTCAGGATGCTGTTGTGTTCAAGGTAGTATCGTGAAAATGACAGGAGAAGGAAATGGCCAAGTATCGTCCGCCGGTCGAACCGCACCGGGTAAAATCGGTCGAACCGGTTCGTCTGCTGAACCGCCCCGAGCGCGAGAAGCGCATTGTCGAGGCGAACTACAATATCTTCAAGATTGACGCCGCGGATATTTACATCGACCTGCTGACCGACTCGGGGACGTCGGCGATGTCCACGCGGCAGTGGGCGGCCTTGATGATGGGGGATGAGTCGTATGCGGGAGCGACCTCGTTCCGTCGCTTCGAGCGGGCGGTGCGGGAGATTTTCGGCAAGAAGTTCGTGATTCCGTGCCACCAGGGGCGCTCGGCCGAGAACCTCATGTTCTCGACCATCTGCGAGCGCGGCAAGTACATCATCAACAACACCCATTTCGACACGACCCGGGCGAACACCCTCCACAAGGGAGGAATTCCGATCGACATGCCCTGCCGTGAGGCAGTGGCCGACGAGAAATCGGCATTCAAGGGAAATATGGATGTCCCCCGGCTGGAGCGGTTCATCAAGGATCGCGGGCGGGATCGGGTCACGATGGTGATCATGACGATCACCAACAACTCGGTCGGCGGGCAGCCGGTGTCGATGGCGAATATCAAGGCGACGGCGGAGGTGTGCCGGGAATTCAACCTGCCGTTCTTCTTCGACTGCGCGCGATTTGCCGAGAATGCCTACTTCATCAAGCGCCACGAGCCGGGGTACGCCACCCGGAGTATCCGGGAGATTGTCGCCGAGATGTTCAGCTACGTCGATGGCGCGATGATGTCGGCCAAGAAGGACGCCCTGGCGAATATCGGCGGGTTTATCACGCTCAACGATGAAGAGCTGTACCGCAAGGTCACAGAGCTGATGATCATCGTCGAGGGCTTCCCGACCTACGGCGGGCTGGCCGGCCGGGACCTCGAGGTGCTGGCGGTCGGGCTGGAAGAGGTCATGGAGTTCGACTACCTCGACTACCGGGTCGGGCAGGTGGAGTATTTCGGGCAGCTGATCAAGGCTGCCGGGATGCCAATTGTCGAGCCGACCGGCGGGCACGCCGTGTTCATCGACGCCGGGGCTTTTCTGCCGCAGATCAAGCCGGCGCACTTCCCGGGACAGTCGCTGACGGTGGAGTTCTACCGCGAAGCCGGGGTGCGCGTGGTCGAAATCGGCTCGCTCATGTTCGGCGGGGTCGATGCCGAGACGGGGGAAATGGTATACGCGCCGAAAGAGCTGGTCCGCATGGCGATGCCGCGCCGCGTCTACACCAATACGCACTATGAGTATATCGCCGAGGCCGCGGCGAAGATCGCCGCCCGCAAGGATCAACTGGTAGGTATGAAGGTGGTGCGGGAACCGAAATTCCTGCGGCACTTCACCTGCGATATGGCGATGCTGACACCGGAGGAGGTCAAGGCCTGAAGACACCGGGAATGCGACATCTGCTGTTCATCGTGGCCGTCGTGCTGGCTGCGGCCGGTTGTAGTGCGATCAAGATCGAGACCGGCCGCACCGCCGAGGAACAGACCGCGGCGTCGTCGACCCAAGCGAGCGAGCTGCGCCGGGCCTGGGCGCGGAACTTTGACAGCGCCGCCGAGTTGACCAAAGCAGCGCTTCTGAAGCAGCATATTGATTCGAGCGCGGCCCGGCTTGTGTACATCGGCCGGCAGTTTGCCCGGGAGTGGGACAACGGCAACCGCGGACGCGCACAGGTGATTCCGGCCGCGGATTTCCAGCAGGTGATCGAGAACTCGGTGGCGAAGGACCGTCCGATCCTGCAAGCCTGGGAGGACAACCTCGAGTATGGCTGGGACTGGGTGCGCGATTCAAGCCGGTTCGACAGCCGGGTAATAGGGCTGTTCGGAGAGATGGTCGATCAGTACTACGACGTGTACAACGTTGTCTTCTACCCGAAGGCTGATGTGGAGACATATGTCGCCGACCTTGATCGGTCCCAGGACGCCACCGAGAGCCTGAGCCGTGAATTGGCCGAAGAACTGGAGCGGTACCGTTGACAGGGGGGTGGCAGGGGAAGAACTGTGAAGCGGGTTTCACTGTTTGCGCACGATTTCTGGCCCAAAAGGGTGTGGTTGGAGCAGCCGGGGATCGGGAATCCCAATGTTATTGCGTTTGGGGAGAAGAACTTAGGATGAGAAGTGCGGTCCTTCGGTGTTTCCGGCCGGGTTCTTGCAGTGTCTAACGCAAAATTAGCGTTTTGCCCTCTTGACTTCCAAGAGGGAACTTTCTATCCTTAAACGATTTATACAGCATGGAGGAATGTCTATAGGACCACGGCTATCGTAAGTATTAAGGTTCACTCATTCTCATTCGGTGATCTTGCGTCCAAGCCTTTCGACATCGGTTGATTTCTGCACCGGTCTTCAGGTTTGGCGGTAGCCTGTTTTCTATGGACCTTCGGCTGTATACATCGCTCTTCTGGAGCTTCATCCTTCTTCTCGCCTTTGCCCCCCATGCGGCGTCGAGCGACGAAGTCTCCGTGATCACCTCGGATCGCGCCGGCCTGTATTTCCAAATCACGCTTGATCCCCTGCATCTTTCCAGCAGTGTTGAATCTGATTCGCTGTCGGGTTACCACGCCCTGCTGACGGTCGGGATTCCGACCGGGGCGCAGGTTGAGGTGACGTCCGCCGAAGTGCGCTCACGCATTGCCGCGTCGAAGGTCCTGGCGGCCACAGACATTTCCGGTGTGGTGCGCCCGCTGGTCGAAGTCTCGGAGCCGTTTACGGTGCGCGGGCGGCAGATGGTGACGCTGCGGATCAACCCGCTCTCTCCGGATGGCCTGTGCGTCGAAAACGTCGCCGTGCGGCTGACGTTCCGCGGCGGGGCGAAATCCGGGGCCACCGCGAGTGATCCATGGTTTGACCGGGTCTTTGGAGCCCGGATCGTGAATTTCGATGCGTTCAAGAGCTGGCCCACTGCGGCGCCGGCACCTAAATCGGCGGCGGTATCGGGGCCGTTTGCCGACGGCGGAACATGGTACAAGGTCGCGGTGAACCAGACCGGCCTGTGCCGGATTTATGGCAGCCAGTTGGCCGAAGCCGGGCTGTCACTGAACGGGCTCGCGTCCTCGACATTGCGCCTGTACACCGGCGGCGGGGCACCGTTGCCGTACGACAACACTACACCCCGGCCGACGTTTGACGAGGTCGCGGTGCTGGTCGAGGATGGCGGCGACGGCTCTTTCGGCGCCACCGACTACGTGCTGTTTTTCGCCGAGGGTCCGGATCGGTGGCAACACGCCCCGGGATCGGCCGGAACCTTCGTGAACCACCACTACAGCGACCGCACCGTCTACTGGCTGACTGTCGGCGGGCAGGGGGTGCGGATGGCTTTGGAATCGGTCGATCCGACATCGCCGGCTGATACGACCATCACGTCATTCCGGCGGACCGTTCATGTCGAGCAGGATAACCTGCTCCGCCAGTTCAACGATGGAAAGATACTCGACTACTACTCCTGGTACTGGACGAAGGAGTCCCCGGCCCAGTTGTTCATTCCGGCATCGGGATATGTGAGTGGAACCGCGGCCGAACTGCGGAGCTACGGCCGGACATTCGACCCGGATTTCGACGATCCGCTGGTTGGGTACATGGAAGTAACAGCCAACGGGCAACGGGCCGTTCCGATCGCTCAGAATCAGTTCTACTGCCAGTTCACGGTGACAAACCTCCTGGATGGGCTCAACAACATCAGGCTCAACATGTGGGGGGCGTCGGATGTCGCACCCTACCTGAACTACGTCGATCTCACCTACCAGAGCCGACTAGTCCCCATGGGTTCGTCGCTTGATCTGCCCTTGGGGGGGTCGACCCTGCCCAATGCACGCCTCGAGGTTGTGGACAGCTACGGCCAGTCGCTGGTGGCCCTTCGTATCGATAACCCCCGGCGCCCGGTGCGGCTCGACAGTCTGACCCGCGCAGGCGGCACGCTCGACCTGGTCGTTGACCTGACGCCGACAGGGCCGAACAGGTTCTTCTTCGGAGCATCCTCGGCGGCATTTGCGCCGATAGCGATCGAGCGGACGACGCCGGTCGATCTCTATGCCGTCGGAGAGCAGATTGACGGGATTATCATCACGTCGCAGCAGCTGGCCCCAGGGCTGGCGGAGTATATCGACCTGTGGGAGGGGAGAGGGATCAACCTTCGCACGGTTACGGTCGACGACATTATGGACAACTTTGCGTTTGGCCTGTACGATCCGACCGCGATCCGCGATTTCCTGAAATATGCGTATGAAAACTACCCGTCGCCCGCGCCGCACACGGCGCTCCTGGTGGGAGACGGAAGTTTCGATTATCTCGACAATCTGCGCACCGGGATGAGCAACGTGGTGCCGCCGTTTGTGCTCCCGTCCGACCTTGACGAGTCGGCCTCCGACGACAACTACGTGTATTTCGGGCGCTACGGGATTGTCGACTCGGATACCAGCTACGCGGTGCCGCCGGATCGAGGGCTCGACATGGTGATCGCACGGTGGCCGGTGCGGACGGCGGCGGAGATCGGGACGATTGTGGAGAAGACGAGACGCTACGAGTCCCCCGCGACCTACGGGCCGTGGCGCTCGAAAATCACGCTGGTGGCCGACGATGAGCGGGGCGGGACATACGCCAACGAGACGTTTCACGTGGCGATCGGGGCCGAGCCGCTGGATCGGAGCCACATTCCCCAGACATTCCGCCGCGAGAAGATCTACCTTTGGGATTACCCCCGGGTCGGGCGGCTGAAGCCGTCGGTGAACGATGCCATCGTGCGCAGTGTCAACGAAGGGACGCTGCTTATCGACTATATCGGCCACGGCAACCCCGATGTGTGGGCGGATGAGCGGGTTTTCTACCGCGATGCCGATCTGCCCCGTTTGCAGAACGCCGATCGCCTGCCGCTCTTCTACGCGGCATCCTGCGCGATCGGGTTCTTCGATGATCCGGCACGCGAGGGTATGGCCGAGGAACTGCTGGTATACCCGAACGGCGGTGCGATCGCGATCATTTCGGCGATGCGCCTTGTGTATGCTTCGGAGAACTCGACGTTCAATCGGAAAGTATTCGATATCCTGCTGACTGCCGACAGCCTGTCGATGGCGGAAGCGTTTTTTGTCGCGAAGCTGGAGCGGCAGTACAACGGCGGGACTATCCCGGTGCCAAACACCAACGATCGGGCCTACCTGTTCTTCGGCGACCCGTTCCTGCGGCTCGGATTGCCGCACTTGCGGGTCGAGTTCGACGAGGCGCCGGACAGCCTGATGGCGCTGGGCCGAACCCTGGTGTCGGGGCGCGTGGTCGACCACGACGGAGTTCTCCGCAACGCCGACGGACGGCTGCTGATCGACGTGTACGACTCCAACCGGGAGAAGCAGTTCCGGCTGTTCAACACGAGCGGCCAGGTGATTTCGACCGTGAACTACACGTTGCCGGGCCCGACGATTTACCGCGGCACCGCAACAATTACCAATGGCGAATTCAGCTTCGAATTTGTGACGCCGCTGGATGTGGGGTACGGCGGAACAGGGGCGCGAATCATGGCCTATGCCGAGCTTACAGCCACCGACGGGATCGGGGCGGTTGACTCGCTCCCGGTGTCGGGAGCGGTGGCGCCGACAACCGATTCGGCCGGACCGGAGATCACCTACGGATTTCCGAACATCGCGGGGTTCTCCGATGGGGGAACGGTGACGGCTGAGGATGTTCTGCGGATCGGATTGGCGGATTCGTCGGGCATCAACCTGGCCGGCGGGCTCGGGCACGGGATCACGCTGCTCATTGATGATCGCCCGGAGCAGATGGTGGATCTGACCGGCCTGTATGCCGCCGAGCAGGATGACTTCACCCGGGGAGGGTTGGACTATCGGCTGGAGGGGCTGGAGCCGGGACGGCATACGTTCAAGATCAAGGCCTGGGACAACGCCAATAATTCTTCGACGGTGGAGTTTGCCGCGGAGGTTGTGGCGGCGGGTGGCACGGTTCTTGCGGACCTGCTGAATTACCCCAATCCCATGCAGGAAAGCACCCGATTTTCGTATCGATTGACCGCCGGCGTCCAGCGGGTGTCCCTGGAGATCTTTACCCTGTCGGGCCGGCGGATCCGGAGTTTTGACCGCTACCCCACAGATCCCGGCTACTATGACGATATTATTTGGTATGGGGACGATTACGCCGGGGACCGGGTGGCAACGGGGGTCTACATTTTTAAGGCCACCGCGTACCCGGCCGGCGGCGAGGCCGTCGAGTCCTTTGGAAAAGTCATTTTAGTGAACTGATAGAACAGGAGTTGTCCATGATCACGAAGAAACTTGGTTTGGTTCTTCTCACGGTCTTTCTGATTGGGGCGGCTGCGGCCGACAGCTATGCGGAGATATCCAATGCCGCGGTGCTGTTCCTGCGCATAGCGCCCGGCGCCCGCGCGGCCGGTATGGGTGAAGCGTTCGTGGCGGTAGCCGACGACGCGACCACCACCCACTGGAATCCGGCCGGCCTGGGGGCCCGTCCGCTGGCCGACGGCTGGACGGTTTCGCAGGTGCCCGCCCACATTCGCCCGTTGCGGGCGATTGCGGCGGTGAAGCACGGCGGCGGATCCGATTTCGATTCATACGAGATCTGGGGCATATCCGAATCCAAGGGGCTGGTACGATATGACGGCCGTCGTTGGCACGAAGGTGAGCTGTTCAGCACCCGTACCGATCAGACGATCCGCGGGATCGTGAGCGGTTACTTCAAGGTGCAGGATGAGGCCATGCTCGACCAGATGGTCGCGCGGGTGGCGCGGGCCAACGCCGCGATGTCCTACGAGGATCTTGGCCAGCTTCGTGACAGCATCCTCGCGGTGGTTCCTGAGACCTACCGCGATCGGCCCTTCCTCAGCGAACGGCTGGATTCCCTCATGGTGGCGTACACGGATGCCCGGGTGCGCTGGGAGAATGTCGCGGAAGCGCGTAAGGGACTTGCCGACGGCCTCAAGGACGGCACGCTTGAGACGGGCGAAATCGACAAGATCGGGGTCGCGATTGAGCGGGCCAGGATGCGCTTCATCCCGGAAGAAGTGATGATTCCCTACACGGTGGTGTTCGATGGCCAGCCGACGGCGATCTCCTCGAGGGACAAGCTTCTGGTGGTGGGAACCTCAGACGGGTTGTTCACCTATGACGGCCGGAGCTGGCGGACATTTACCGAGGCGGAAGGGCTTCCCTCGAACGACATCCGTTCGCTCTATGCGGGCGGCGCGCTGTTCTATGTCGGGACAGCCAAGGGTATGGTGATGTTCGGCGGTCGCGATATCACCTCGGTTGACACTACCGGCAGTTTGCCGGCGGGTGCGGTGGCGGCGATTGGGGCCGACGGCGGCTCGAAGCTGTATGCCGTTGTCGACGGCAAGTTGTACTTCTACAATAAGACGCGGTGGACCGACAGCCGTCCGTACACGATCGCGGTCGGCGACACGCCGGAAGCCATTGCGGAGCGGTTCGCGATCTATGGCACTGCGGCGGAAAAGCAGGCGTTTGTCGAGGAGATCAAGCGGCTCAACCCGTCCGGACCGATCGCACCGGTGCAGGTTGCCGCGGCTCCGCCGGCGGAAGAGAAGCCGGCTGATACTACGGCCCAGGTAACGGATTCGACGACCGTGGCGGCCGACAGTGCCGCCGCAGTGGAACCGGCCGCGACCGAGACTCCCGCAGAGACAGCGACCATGCCGCCGCGTCCGTCCGGCGATGTCGATTGGTCGAACCTTCCCCCCGGCGATGTGCTGTATCTGCCGTTCGCGGTGGAGATCAAGGGGTATGTGAATTCCGTGGTCGTGCGGCAGGACGAGCTGTTTGTGGGGACCGAGTACGGTCTTCTGTACTTTGACGGCTACAAGTGGAAGATGCCGGGTTGGAAAGTGCGCGAGGCAGGTGCGGGCGAGACGGTCGCCAGCCTTGTAGACAAGCGCTTCCGGTCGTCCGACACGAAGGGCCGCCAGCAGTACCAGAATGCCCTCATGGCGGTCAATGGCCTGCAGGAGACGGAGACGCTGGATTCCGGCCGGACCGTTCTCGTCTACGAGAATGCGGTGGCTGCGCCGATCAACCAGGTGACCGTCGACGGCGGCCGGGTGTTTTTCGCCACGAGCGAAGGCCTCCGGGTGCTCGAAGAAGGCCGTCTCTCGCGGGTGAACGAACGGGGCATGGGTGAAGCCAACACTATCTTCGTCCGGGCGATAGAAGGAGAACTCTGGCTGGCGAGCGACGAGGAAATCGTCGTCAAGGCCAACGGCCGGACCGAAATCTCCCTCATGCACGTAAACTGGCTGCCGGAACTGGCCAGCGATATGTACTATGACTTCGCCTCGGCCGTGTTCCAGATCGGCGATATCGGCACCGGCGGGATCAACGTGACGTACCTGACGTACGGTGAGATCACGCGAACGGGGCAGACGAGCAGCGATCCGATCAGTACGTTCGAGTCCTTTGACCTCGCGGTTACCGGGGCGTTCGGCTTTTCGCTGACGCAGAAGCTGAAAACGGGTATCGGCGCGAAGCTGATTTACTCGCGCCTGTCCGATCTCGGCGCCGGTGACGAACAGGGCGAGGGAACCTCGACCGGGTTTGCGTTCGATCTCGGGCTCCTGTACCAGTGGTCGCCGCGGCTGAACCTTGGCCTGGCGATCACCAACCTCGGCTGGGACATGGCGTACATCGATCCGGCGCAGTCGGATCCTCTGCCGCGAAACCTTGCGGTCGGGTTCGCCTACAAGTTGTTCCAGACGAACTACTCGACGCTGCTGGTGACGGCCGAGATGAACAAGATCCTCGTCGATGTCGATTTCGGCGATGTTGGCGGAGAACTGCAGGAAGCGATCTTCAACGGCGGTGTGGAACTGACTTACGCCGATCTGATCGCCGGCCGCTTCGGGTACGTCTACGACCAGGAAGGCAAAGTTAAGACGTTCACGCTCGGCGCCGGGCTCCATCCGCTCGACTGGATGCGGGCCGACTTCTCGTATATTCCGAACAGCAAGGATGTGGCGCTGGCGAATACGCTGCGCTTCTCGCTCTCGATCATGCCGTAACTGCGGCGAGGCGAAGGTAGGGACGTGTTACAACGACATGTATGTCTGATGATCGCACTGGCACTACTCCTCCCGGCGGTGGTAATCGCCGCCGGTGACGGGGTTCTGCGGATCAAGGGAATTCAACATCCGGGGGAAACCGGACCGGGCGAAAACTTCGTTCACCACCGGTGCCTCACGCCGCACCCGGGGTCGGTCATCGACCTGGGGCTGGAGCGGGCCAACCCGTGGTCGCTACCCAAACAGGCGCTGGCGGCCGACGCGCAGGACACTATCCACTGCCTGGTGCTCCGGTACAACTTCCAGTACGAGGCGACGGACGACCCCAACACGACGGGGCGCGGGCGCATGGTGCTGGTCGATCCGGAAGCGGACTCCGCATCGGCGGCGGCGTACTTCGATTCGGTCGGGCACTGGATCGACTCGCCCCCCCGGAACACCGCCTACTTCGATGCCCACATGCGTGCGCTCAGTCGGTACTGGGAGACTGTCTCGGATGGGAAGATCACGCTGACCTGGGACATCTATCCTCCCGTGGAGGACTCGGTGTACGAGTTGCCGCACCCGATGAACCACTACGGGCGGTGCGATTTCAACGAGGTAGTGGCGGGGCTCGAGCAGTACTTCATTGACTGCATCCAGCTCGCCGATACGGTGTCGCCGGAGATCGATTTCGGTGCCTATCAGTCGATCTTCCTGTTTCATGCGGGGAGCGACCGTCAGAACGACATCGGTTTTCCGGAGACCTGCAACGACCTGTTCACCGGGTTCATCGCGTTCGGTGATTCGCTCCCGGTGGATGGCGGTGCGAACTTTGTGAAGACGGCGCTGATGATGCCGGAAACAGCCAGCCAGGACAACCGGGCGACCGCGCTCAACGCGGTGCTCGCGCATGAATTCGGCCACCAGCTTGGACTGGTGGATCTCTACAGCACCCGGACCTTCATGAGCCAGCTCGGCGATTTCGCGCTGATGGACAACAACGGTTTCGGGACCGGAATCGATTTCGGTTTCCCGGTGGGATCGGTGTTCGGGACGATTCCGCTCTTTCCGTGCGCATGGTCCCGGGCGTATCTCGGGTTTGCCGAAGTGCATGATTTTCGCCGGGGGACGGATATTCAACTGGCCGCGGCGCAGATGGCCACCGAGGGAATCAAGGTGGCGCGCGTGCCGATCAGCGAGCATGAGTACTACCTGCTGGAGAACCGGGTCATCAGCTACACCGGACATGAAACGGGGCAGCGACTTGATTCGGTGGTCAACGTGCTCCAGGGACCGGTCGACACCGAGACCGGCGAGTTCACGCGCGAGTACGATGCCCTCATGCCGGGATCCGGCGTGCTGATTTACCTCGTCGACGAAAGTGTCGCGGCGATGGATTTCAACGGGGATGGGGGAGACAATTTCAGCGACAACCAGCTCCAGTGGGACAAGGACCGCAAGTTTATCACGCTGATCGAAGGGGACGGCATCATCAATTTCGGCGGCAACTACCGCGCCGGATACGGCCGGCCGGAGGATATGTACCGGGATGATCGGAATACGTCCTTCACGCCGAACACCAACCCGCCGTCGATCGACAACACCGGCAACAACACCCACGTGCGGATCACCGGTATCACCCGCGAGGCGGATACGCCGGGAACAACGATCATCGTGCATGACACGCTGGTGCGGTTCGATGTCGAGACGGAAGGACTGGTGGACAATTTCCCGGTGCGAGTCGGGACGCCCTCGGTGCCGCTGGCGCCGATCGCGGCCGATTTGGATCGGGACGGCACAGATGAGATAATCGTGGCGTCAGGGAAGCGGATACTCGCGTTCACAACCGAAGGGGAGAACTTCCTCGCGAAAGTCTGGGGAGCGCCGGATTCGATCTTTCTCGATACGTCGTACGCGACTGTGCATGACGGCCAAATATACCCGCTGGCCATGTTTGGATTGGGGGACTCGATACTGCTGTGCGGTCCGGTCGCTGGAGATTTCGGCGACAGCGAAGGGCCAATGGTGGTGGCCGCAGGGCGCGCCGGAGGAGTGGTCGAGGTGCGCCGGGCTACGGATTTTGCGGGAGATATCGCGAATGGTCTGGCCGACTCGGGGCTGATCTTCACGACCGTCGGGGATCCTATCGCCATGTTCCTGAATAGTGATTTGTGGGTGCTCACGAGCGCCGGGAATGTGTATTGGGCTGATGACCTCGCTTCCGGTGCCTTAATGATCGGGTCGTTCGGGCAGGAGCAGTACCACGGTATTTGCGCATTCGGCGACCGAATGATACTCGTGGGCGGCTCCGATGACCACACCGTTTGGTACTCCATCGGAAGCGACGGTGACTACGATTCCGTCGTGGTCAACGATGATCAGTACCGATTCGGGCCTATACTGGTCGATGTCGATCGGGACGGCACGCAGGATATCATCGGATTCACCGATTACGGCAAGGGGATCCGCCTCCGGGCACAGGCGCCGCTGGAAGTAGTTGCCGACGATGCGTCGTTCAAAATGGCGCGCGCGATACCGGTGACGACGAATCCGATCGCGGCGGATATCAACGGCGACGGGTACCCGGAGATCTTGGTGGGGAGCGAGAACCATCTGGTCGCATTCGACCGGAACTTCACCCTCGTCGCCGACTATCCGAAGCGGCTCGATGATCGCTACCCCGATGCGGACGTGACGGCTGCGCCCGTGGTGGCGGACATTCGCCGGGGAGGCCGGCCCGAAGTCGTTGTTCCGACAGAGATCGGGAATGTCTATGCCTACGGTGACGAGTTGGCCCACGGTTTCCCGCTCTCGGGCGGAGAGTTCACCGCCGGATCGGCGCTGTTCGTGAACGATTCGCTGGGCGGCAAGCTCGGCTATATCGGCGCGGACGGCTGGTTCTACCTGTGGGAAACGGATGCCGACACGGCCCGCAACTTCTGGCCGATGGCCGGAGCGGACGCGGGGGGAACCCTTGTGTTTGACGAGCGCCGCCTGGGCGCGCCGGCGCAGTATGCGCAGGCGTTCGACAAAAAGCAGTACTTCAACTACCCCAACCCGGTGACTGAAGGGCGGACGACGATCCGGTATTTCCTCGGCCTCGAAGCGGCCCGGGTGACGCTGACGGTGTTCGACCTGTCGGGTGTCGAAATAGCCGAAATGCCCGGCCCGACTGCGGGCGGTGTAAACAACGAGCTGGAATGGAACTGCGGCGATGTCACCCCGGGGGTGTACCGCTGCCGGATAGAAGTTGATTTTGGCGGTGAGACGGAAACGGCCTTCACCGATATAGCCATACTCAGATGAGGAGCCCCATGACGATGCGCCAGTATAGCCGATGGAGTTGTGCCTGTAGTTTGATTGCGGTCAGCCTTCTGCTGCATGCGCCGGCCAGGGGCGCGAACCTGGTGCGGTCGCCGTTCGACGACGCGGGCGTGCAGGTTCGCTATGGACTGGTGACGGCGTCCGAAGGGGATCTCGCCCAGCTGGCCGAGAACGAGGCGTTTTCATCCGATGCGGACGAACGGGCCGAGGTGAAGACGAAGTCACCCGCCAAAGCGTTCTTCCTCTCGCTTCTGGTACCGGGAGCGGGGCAATGGTACTACGGCAGCCGGATCAAGCCGTTCATATTCCTCGGGGTCGAAGCGGCATCGTGGGGGCTGCACGCCAAGTGGCATGCCGACGGCTCAGAGATGACCGACGAGTTCGAGTTGTTCAACCGGACGCACTGGTCTGAGGACCGCTACAGCAATTTCCTCAACTGGACCTACGGGCTGGCCGACGACGATGACGCCGACCCCTTGGAATACCCGGAGATCACTCATCACCTGCCCGATACGCGTACGCAGCAGTACTACGAGATGACGGGGAAGTACGATCAGTTTTCGTGGGGTTGGGACGATGCGGA
>JBGSIV010000125.1:0-5614 GCA_041742355.1 Candidatus Zixiibacteriota bacterium | reverse complement strand
GCCGTCTTGAGCGCCAGGTTGAAGAGCGACTCGGCGGCGGCATAGTCGCGGAACGGGCCGAGGCGGCCGTTCTGCCGGGCCATCTCGAGCCGCCCGGCGAGCAGCAGGCTGTCGGCGCGTTTATAAATGTTGTCGGCGTAGCTGCTGGTAGGACGCTGGCGAACCTTGCGCAAAGTGCTCTCAGTCTTGCTGTAGAGGCCCTCCGGGGCATCATGGCAGCCGGGAAGGAGAGCCGTGACTGTCGCGAGGCTAATGAAGCCGGCGATGGCGGCCACGAGAACGAGTGTGACGGAACTCCTCTTCACTGCGGATCTTCCCTGAGCCTGGTTCGGGTTCTTTCCTGTTCTACTTACAAGAACACCCCGGAGATCGACTTGGTGCGGTCGTCTCCGGGGCGAAATCGTCGAACGAACGGGCCGCGGTTAGCGGGTTCCGGCCGCGACAGCGGTCTGGACTTCGTTGATGATCGTGTTCAGGCGCTGGGTAACCGCCTCAACTTTGGTCCGGGCGACCAGGAACTGGCCGCGGTCAAAGTCGGCGCGGGCTTCAGCAAGAGCGGTACCGACCGACGCGACCTCATTCTTCATGAGTTCGATTTCGGCCTTGTTCCCCTTGCCGCGCGGAGCCTTGTCGACTGCCTGGGTGGCAGCGGCAAGAAGACTGTCGGCCTGGGTCAGCATACCTTCCACCTGGACGCGCACGCGCTCTTTCTCTTCAGCGGCGGCGGTGGTGGCGTTCTCCATGAGAGTCTTCGCGGAGACGAAGAGCTCGGCGGACTTGCCGTAGCGGCGGAACAGCGCGAACTTGCCGTCCTGCTCGGCCTTGGCGGCCTTGGCGGCATTCAGGGTGTCCATAGCCATCTGATAGGCTTCCTGGGCATACTGTCCGGCCTCAGCGGCGTCAGCCGCGGCCACGGCCGCATCACTAGCCTGCATTTCAGCTTCGGGGGCGCTGCTGCAGCCGAGCACCGAAGCCAACGCGAGCGCCACCAAAACCAGCGACACACGCTTGAACATATGTAGTTCACCTCACTGCCGGGAATTGTTGGTTTGATCAAAAAAAAGACATGGTCAAGATCCCGGCGGACTTGCACACGTCTGGTTGCGTAGTTGGTTGTCTCTTTATCGTGCCAAGCGTCCCAGATTCAGCCGGCACTCTCAATGTGTTTTTACGCCTGGTTGTTTTCCGCAACGGTTTATCGGGCCGCCACCCGGCCTCCCAATACTGTCCTTGGAAGTCCGAGTTTTCAGCGCGATAATGTATCTCAACTTAGATATTTGTCAAGAAGATTCTTTGACCCGGCAGGTCCGGTATCGAGAGGTAAGGGCAGGCGGTCGAAGAACTTCCGTATGTCAATGATTATACATGATTGTGGCGGAGGATGCTACTGCAAGTTGGACTTTTCGCAAAATTCGCGTGGCCGAATAAGACAGGGCAACCGTCGTCGGTGACCACCTCCCGAAACGCAACCATAAAGCCCATAATCGCTTATGAGTGGACTCGAATGACGGTAACATGGACTACTGTACCATGTGGTACACGTGCGGTACCTGGTACAGTCCGCGCGTGGAACCAAGATTCGGCCCTGCGCTTGAGAGGATCGGCCGGCGAGTCCCAAAAGAGAGGTCAGGCCCTCAGCAGAACCTGACCTGTCGTTGTACTCGGTGGCCGCAGGGGAAGACTACTTGCGGGACGGATCCTTCTTCGCGGCCGAGTCAACCGGACTCTTCTGAAATTCGAGCGCGGCGGAATTGATGCAGTAGCGCAGGCCGGTCGGCTCGGGCCCATCGGGGAAAACATGGCCGAGGTGCGCCCCACACTTGCTGCACGTGATTTCCGTGCGCGTCATGCCGAAGCTCGTGTCCGTTTTTCCCTTGACCGCGCCTTCGACCGCTGGCTCCCAGAAGCTCGGCCACCCGGAACCGGATTCGTACTTGGTGGTCGACTGGAAAAGGACGTTGCCGCAGACGACGCACGTGTAGGAGCCGTCCTCGTGATGATTATAGTATTTGCCCGAGAAAGCCGGTTCGGTACCGCACTGCTGGGTAACCCGATACTGCTCGGGCGTGAGTCGGGCTTTCACGTCGCTGTCGGTCTTCCTTTGGTTCTCGGTCATAACGGTATCCTTCCGTGTCTCCTTCGCCCGGGTTTCCGGTCGTTTGCTGTCAGCCGCGATAAAGGAGCCGGCGCCGATGACAACGGCGGCAGTCAGGATCGCGGCGAGTGATAGAGCGGCTGGCTTGTTCATTGTGACTCCCTTCGTGACGGGAACAACGTCGATGTACCCCCTTGAACAAGCCTGGGGGCTCGGGGTTTCGCAAATTCGGCGGGCGGGGCAGAAACGACGGTCCGCACCCGAGCATGTACTGAATGAGTCCGCTTGTGCCCGCCGCGTCGGCCGATCCATTCCTTGATTGGCCGCCGGACACTACCCCGAGCTTATCATTCCGCTGCAGCCGGCAACCAGCTATCCACAGTAACCACATTTTGCGCCCAGGGATGGAACCTGCCGGTGGCCGGTCCGTTTGAACAGGTAACCAGAGGCATCAAATTCCAAAGGAGCATCCATGACCAACGCAGAGAACCTGACGTACATGTACCGTCTCGACGGCCGGGCGCTGAAGGCGCTTGTGGAAGATGTGACCGAAGAAGAATCACTGGTGCAGGGGAAGGACGGTTTGAACCACATCCGGTGGCTGACCGGGCACCTTGTGTTCGAGTCGAATTTCGTTTTGACGATGCTGGGTTGCCCGCCGGTGGAACTGCCGGAGAGCTACCAAAAGCTGTTCGATGCCGGTAGCGAGCTGCGGGCCGATCCAAGTGTCTATCCGTCGATGGCGCAGTTGCGCACCCAGCTCTACGAAGTGAGCGAGCGGGTGGCAGAGGCGGTGTCGAAGGCATCCGACACGGCACTCGATGAGAAGCTGCCGAAGGAGATCGGATTTGACGCCGTGCGGGGGCAGGCGGTGACGTTCATGGCGATGCACACGTTTTACCACTGCGGGCAGATCGCGGTGATGCGGCGGGTGTTGGGGCGGCAGCGGGCGTTTAAATGAGCATCCAGGGAATCGGGCCTCAGCGGCCCTACTCCCGGTGATTGTCGATCTTGTCCTTGCAATGCGCGTACACGAGGTTCGCGATGTGCTCCTGAGTCAGGAACTCATGAGGAAAGCCCAGCTCAATCGCGCTCACCTCGCTTAATCGGCGCAAATACTCCTCGGGGAGCGGATGATCCAGGGCGGCGAGGTTCTGCTTCACCTGTTCCTCGGTGCGCACGCCTATAATAGGAATTATCACACCGGGCTGCTGACGCACCCAGTTGAGGGCGACCTGCGCGGGGGTGCAGCCGAGTTCGGCGGCTATCCGCACAACCTCATCACCAATAGATAGGCTCTTGTCACAGAGGCGGCGCGACGTCGAATTCTCCTCGTAACGGCGCGTTGTGGCGTCCTGCTTGTTCTTCTTGCTGTATTTGCCGGTAAGCACGCCGCCGCCGATTACCCCCCACGGGGTGACGGCTAGATCCAGAGCGCGGGCCATCGGCAATAAGTCCCGCTCGACCGTGCGTTCGATCAGGCTGTACTCAATCTGTAAAGCCACAAACGGCGTGAGGCCGCGTAGATCGGCCAGCATGTTGGCCTGCGAGACAACCCACGCCGGCGTGTCGGAAACGCCGACATAGAGGATCTTGCCGGCCCGAACCATGTCGTCCAAAGCACGCATAACTTCATCGATCGGGGTGAGGTAGTCCCAGGCGTGGAGCCAGTAGAGGTCGACATAGTCAGTGCCAAGGCGGCGCAACGAGGCCTCCAGCGACTGGACCATGTTCTTGCGATGGTTGCCGGCGGAGTTGGGATCCCCTTTGCGCATGAAGAGGGAGAACTTGGTGGCGAGGACGATCTCCTCGCGGGCGCCACGGATCAGTTCGCCGACGATCTTCTCGGAGGTGCCTTCGGTGTAGCGGTTGGCGGTGTCGATAAAGTTGCCGCCGGCATCCCGGTAGGCTCTATACATGGCGCGGCACTGATCGCGGTCGGCTCCCCAGCCCCACTCGGTGCCGAAGGTCATGGTCCCCAGAGAGATCTCTGATACACGCAGGCCGCTGCGGCCCAGCAGTTTGAAGCGCACGATGGCCTCCTGTCAGTCTGTTTTCAATCCAAACTATGCAGAAGATAGCGCTTTTTGGCTGTTGTGTCAGCGGGAAGTGTCACTGGTATGCAGGGGAGTGCAGCGGAAGTGGGAAGGATGCTTCCGCAGCCGGGTGCGCACGGGTTGAGCACGCTTGTAATGGGTTATTACATCAACGGTTACGCGGGTACATGAAAACCGGCGGGATTGGCATTGTCTTTGCGTTAAGGGCTGTCACGCAGGAAAAGAGGCTCTCACTAGGAGAAAGGATGTTGAGAATGATGAACCGCGTACTGAACAATGAGAGAGGGACGGCGCTCTTCATAGCGCTCATCCTGACCGGACTTCTGTCGCTGGTGGCCGTGATGGCCATCGATAACTCCAACACCGAGATGGAGCTGACTTACAATAAGGTAAACCTCGACCGCTCGTTCTATGTGGCGGAAGCCGGCGTGAAACACGCCTCCGCGCTGATCGCAACCACCCCGGGCTGGAATGCCGGCCTCGTGAATGTCGGCTTCAGCGACGGCGAATACAGCGTCGTGGTGAACGATAGCTCGGCTAACCCGGCGCTTGCGGACAGCGTGGTTGTGGTGTCGCGCGGCGAAGTCAACGGCGCCCATTCGACCGTCGAGGCGACTCTGGTGCCGGAGCCGTTCTACCCGTTCCGCTACGGCCTCTACGCCGATGACAGCGTACTCATCGAGAACTCGGTGAGCACCGATTCCTACAACTCCGACTCGGGTTCGTATGCCTCGACAGTGGTCGATGCGTACGGTTCGGTCGGCTCGAACGGAACGATCACGATGGAGAACAATCCCACGATAGCGGGAGACGTGATGTCCGCTACGCCGGGCGGGATCAACATCACCGGCAACGGAACGGTGCTGGGAGATACTTCGAGCACGGCGCCGGAGTTGGATTTCAGCAACCTGATTGATCAGAACGATTTTGACAACGCAAGGTCAGTGAGCATGGCGCCGCTGGGAATGTCGGGTTCATACACGTACAACGCCTCGACACAGAATCTGAGGGTCTCGAAGGACTGGGTGATGACGCTGCAGAGCGGAGTCTACTTCTTCAACAACATCGAGATGGACATCAACTCGCAGATCGTCCTGGCGCCCGGGGCGAAGGTGCAGATCTACATGACGGGCGACCTGACCATGCGCAACAAGTCGATGGTCAACCACAACGGCAAGCCGTCGAGTTTCGAACTGTATTCGACCGGCTCCAAGTTCTCGATGGAGCAGAGCACCGAGTTCACCGGTGCCGTCATTGCTCCGAACGTGAACTTCACGCTCGACAACTACGTCGATTTCTACGGGGCGATGCTGGCGAACACGATCGACCTGGGCAACAACCCCCGGTTCCACTATGACCGGAGCCTCGGCAGGATTAAGATGGGGACGACGGGGCGGATGATCCGGGTGGCGTGGCGCGAGCTCGAGTAAGAAAGAAAATCTCCTTCTCCTCCATGGTGAGC
>JBGSIV010000124.1:0-4731 GCA_041742355.1 Candidatus Zixiibacteriota bacterium | reverse complement strand
TTTGCCTGATGGATATTGGAAAGGGCAGGCCGGTGGGCCTGCCCTCCGCTTCTGAGGATCGAAGCTCTTCGCTTACTTCTTTTCTCGGGACGCGTGGAACTTCGCCATTTCTTCGGCGTTGGTCTGGCCAAACGCCTGGAGTTTCTTCACCATCTCCGGGTCGCTCGAAGTCATCATGCAGATCTGGCCGACACCGGACGCGACACACTCGGGTATGACCCCGGCCATCATGAATTCGCCGTATGAGGCGCAGTGCCGGCACATGTAGGGCATTTCGCCGGACTTCTGAATTTCCATCCCGACATTCTGCATCGCCATCTGCGCCCGGTCGAAGGCGGCCTTGTACTCGCCATCGACAGACATGACCCACAGGATGCCGTCGCTGATGCTGTGGTACTCGGCGTGCATGTGGTCGATGAGGCCCTCTTCGGCGCCGAGCTGCTTGCAGAAAGCGCATTTCTCGAGGTCGAACCAGGGGGCGGGTTCCTCGGCGCCGACCATTGCGAAAGCGGCCAGCACCAGGACGCTCATAAGGAGCGTGAGAGAGACTTTCATAGAATCCTCCGAAAAATGTTATTGGCGATAGATTAAATCTACGATTGGGCGGCCCGGCAGGCAAGGGAAATGGTTTCCCGGTGCCTCAAAAGTGACACCGGGGATCCAAAATTTCGGGGCGGGGGGGGGAGGACCGAAGCTCCGGGGTCGTCTACTGCAAGTCCTTGTAGATCATTGCGCCGCCGGAGCCGACGGCGTACACCCGTTTGCCGACGACCGTGATGTCGAGGATATCGAAGGAGCGCGACAGGAGCTCATCGGTCCAGTTCTGGCCGCCATCGGTGGTGATGAGCATGGCCGAGTTGGCGCCGCCGACGAAGCCGATGTTGGGGGCGGCGAGAGCGGCGGCGAAGAACATGCGGTCAGCTTTCTGCTTCATTGGGGTCCAGCTCTTGCCACCGTCCCGTGAGATGCCGATGAAGCCGGCCGGGCCGGCGACGAGAACGACCTCGCCGAGTATATCCAGATCGCGCGCGATGCCGTCGGAGATGGCCTGCAGACGGCGCCAGGTCTGGCCTTTATCGGAAGAGCGCAGGAGCTGGCCGATACAGGGAAACGCGACGCCGGCGGCGGGCGAGTAGAAGACTTCGGAGTAGCCCATACCCATGGGTTCAAGCTTCTTCCATGTTCTGCCGCCGTCGGTTGTCCGGTACCCCATGCTTCCGTAGGGATTTGGAGAAGTACGGTCGAGGCCGATTGCCAGGCCAGTGAGGTTGTCGAACAATTCGACGCTGAAGAAGTGCTGTGTGGAGTCGCCGCGGACGGGGGAGACACTCGTCCAGGTCTCGCCGCCATCGGTGGTGCGGTAGAGCGCTCCGGCCTTGCCGCAGGCCACGCCGAGTTTCGTACCGGCGAAAGAGACGTCTTCCAACGGCGTGTCAAACGCGACGCGCCGCATGGACCAGGTTTGGCCGCCATCGAGGGTCCGCGCAACTTCGCCGGCGGTAGTGGAAGCAAATCCGACGGTCGGGGTGACAAAGTCGATGCCGGTGAGGTTGTCCGTGGTGGGAAGATTCACGACCTGCCAGCCTTGGGCGAAGGCGGATCCGGCGATCAACGTGAGGGACAGGAGGAGAAGTAGTTTGCGCATAGGTTGTTTTAATTGAAACGGTTCTTTTGTCTTTGTACCATTCAGGTCGGTATAAGTTTAAGTTACCTAAAGGCGCCCCAGTATACCATATGAGCCCCGACCAGTCAACGGCCGGTCGGAGCGAGCGGAGAAATCGTGACGGATCGAGTCATCGTCGAACTCAGTAATATCGACCTAAGCTACCGGCGCAGCGGTGAGATTTTTCGGAATCTGTCGCTGACAGTCCGGGCCGGGGAGACGGCCATAATCAAGGGGGGGCCAGGGTCGGGAAAGACCTCTCTGGCGGAACTCATAGTGGGACGGAAGTTTGTCGATGGTGGAGCGGTCGAGGTGTTCGACGATGTCCTTCGTCCCGGCCGGACACGGGCGATCAACCGGGTGCGGCGCCACATCGGCGGGATAGGGGGGATTTTCGGCCTGGTGCCGTCGTACACGGTCGCCGAAAACATCTGTTTTCCGCTGGTGCTGGCGGGCGTGGGGAAGCGGTACCAGAAAGAGCGCCTGCTGAAGATGCTGACCGAGTTTTCGCTGTTGAAGAAGGCCTCGGATTATCCCCGAACACTGACCCGCATAGAGCACACGCTGGTGCAGCTGGCCCGGGCGTCGATCGCCGATCAGCCACTGCTTCTAATCGATGAGCCGATGGCCGGGTTGGATTCGTCGACGGCGGCGCGGGTATTCGAATACCTCGTGAAGGCGTCGCTCTCAGGGCGGGGGATGATTCTGCTGATGTCGGAGTACCCGCAGGGGACCCTGCCGAACAGCACGTCGTACGTGATTTCGGAAGGGGCGCTGACATGAGCCGGCTGGCGCATATTTTCAAGGAGTTCGGGCGGAACATCTACCGGTTTCCGTTCACGGCGCTCGGATCGCTGCTGTCTTTGGGGCTCCTGTTTCTGCTGTTCGACCTGTACTGGATCGGATCGGTGACGTTCGAGAAGACGTACGTGCACCTGCTGTCGGACCTCGAGATGGAGGTTTTCATCGCGGAGGAAGTGGTTGAGGCGCAGATTCCCGATGTGCAGGCGGCGGTGGCGGGGATCGAAGGAGTATCGTCGATCCGGTACATATCGAAGCTGGATGCGCGGGAGATCATGCATGCCTCGCTCGGAGTGGATCTGCTGGCCGGGTACGACACGCTCAACCCTCTGCCGCGGTCGTTTATCGTCGATTTCGAGACCCCGTACCTGGCGTCGGATCAGATGGTCGAAATCGCGGCGCAGATGAAGGGTATGCCGATGGTGACGGAGGTCTACTACAACGAGGAGTGGCTGAAGAAAACCGAGGGGACGCGGTCGATAATCCTGCGGGTGGGAATGGCGCTGGGCATACTGATTCTGGTGACGGCGGTGATCAGCACGGTCAACAGCATTCGGCTGACGACGCGGATGCGGTCGGAGGGGTTGGCGCAGATGCGCCTCCTGGGAGCTGGACGGCTGTTTCTGGCGGCGCCGCTGGTGATCGAGGGCTTCGTGATCGGGGCACTGTCGGCGGCGATCGGCTGGGGGGTGCTGATGTACGGGGCGGGGAAAGTGACGTTCACGCAGTTCGATCTGGTCTTTCCGCACCTCCGCGAGATTGCGCTCTTTTGCGGTGCGGCCGGGTTTCTCGGGCTGATCAGCGGGTACTTCGGGGTTCGCAAACTCCTGAAATGACGCCATGAAAACGCTGCTGCTTTTCATACTGCCGGTCCTCGTGCTGGCCGCGGCGGCGCTGGCTGAAGATGAGGGGAATCGAATTGTCAACCAGCAGGAAGACTTGAAGCGGATCCGGCAGGAAGTGGAACGGAGCGAGAAGCGCCTCGATTCGCTGCGCAACGCCGAACTGAAGACGTCGGAGCAGGTGTCCAAGTACGACGAGAAGATTTCGGCTAACAAGAAAGTCATATCACGCCTGTCCGGCCAACTCGGCGAGGTCAAGCGGCAAATCGCCGAAACGGAGCAGATGCTGCTGGCATCGCGCGACTATCTCGATCGGTCGCAGCGAAAATACCTGGGGGACATTCGCCACTTCTACATCAAGGGGACGCGCCGGACGAGCCGCCCGTTGTGGGAGCCACCCGATGTGGGCATGGCGGCGAATCGCCAGGTGGTGTACCTCACCGCCGTTTCCGGGTTCGAATCGAGCAATGTCCTCATGGCGGGACAGCACTTGACGCAGACGATGGCGATGCTCGATACGCTGGCCGGGGAGCAGAAAAAGGTGCAGTCGCTTAAGAAGGACAAGGAGGTGGCGACGGCGCTGGAGGTGAGCCAGAAGGAGAAAAAGGAGAAGTCGCTGGAGAAGATCCGCAGGACGAAGCTGGCCGAAGGGGAGAAGATGCTCACGCTGCAGCAGGCGGCCGAAGAGATCGAGCGGGTCATCTCACTTCTGGAAGAGGAGCGGGAGCGCAAACAGCCGGTTGACGACGTTCCACAGGCACCCTCGGTGTTCGCTACGCTCAAGGGTCGGCTGAAGGCGCCGGTGCGGGGAACAGTAGTGGTGCCGTTTGGTCCGGCAACCGATCCGGTCACCAAGCTCAAGTCATACTCGCCGGGGATTACCGTGCAGTCGCGGGCGGGGGCGATGGTGCATGCAGTGGGAGCGGGGAAGGTAGCCTATGTGGGGAATTTGCGCGGCTACGGGCGATTCGTTATAATCAGTCATGACAACGAGTACTACACGACCTACGCCGGGCTCGATGAACCGTTGGTGGCGACCGGCGATTATGTCGGTGAAGCGGCGATGATCGGCAAGGTGAGCGCCGAGGGGCAGTTGAAGTTCGAGTTGCGCCAGGGGCGCGAGCCGATCGACCCGATACCATGGATACGCCTTGATACCTTTTGACATTACACAGTTTCAATCGCGGGCCTGGGCCGTGTTGGCGCGGTCGTTCGAGTCGCAGCGGGTCGCGGGAACGTACCTGCTGACCGGGCCGGACGGGTGCGGCCGGTGGGCGACGGCGATATCGTTCACGGCGTTGCTCAACTGCGAACATCCGGCGCGTTCCGAAAGCGGCGTGCTGATGCCATGCGGGGAGTGTCGCAACTGCCGAGTGGTGTTCGGGTTGAATTTCGAAGGGTTGTACTACGCCGTCCCGCTGCCGC
>JBGSIV010000123.1:0-3575 GCA_041742355.1 Candidatus Zixiibacteriota bacterium | reverse complement strand
TTGGGTGAAGGAAATAGCCTTCGGACATCGTATGAGTACGATGCTGGTGGAAACGTAACGGAGGTAACGGGACCGGACGGAAATAGGACCTCGTATTCATACGATGGATTGGGTAGAATCATTGGATCTCTGGGTCCAAGTGGCGAGGTACTCAATTCAGCCAATTACTCAAACTACGCTTGGGTCGAAGGGGTATTCCAACCCAACAGCATAGCCACAAGCAATTTCAGGTCTTCGGGTGAAGCGACCGTCACCACTCATCACTTCGATGGACTCGGATATCCGAGACAGCAGACAATCTCATTGGGTGACGAGGACATCGTCTTCAACACTACGTACGACGCGATGCGAAGGGAGGAAAGAGCTTATAAGCCATATAAGTTGACACTCTCAACTCCACACACATTTGACCGGGACTTCCACGGGCACGGGCTAGACTACTGGCAAAGCCTGTGCGGTGCGAAACCGTACACGCGGACTGAGTACTACCCCGACGGGAGCGGCCGCGTAAATCATGTCCATGCACCAGGGGAGGAGTTTCAGAATGAGGAGGCGAACCACTACTTCAGAGCCTACTACTCAAGCAACGACGCCGGGGAGATACCTGGATATCCCGTTGCGGGCGAGCTATTCGAAGTAGAAGCCCTTGATGAAAATGGGCTGGCAACACAGAAGTTCACAAATCGATTGGGAAACGTCGTCGCAATTGTGGTCGACCCGGGAGGAACTGGTCTCAGGACCGTCGTTGAAAGCGATGCACTTGGTAGGACACGAAAGGTCTGGATGCCGGAGAACGACTTCGGGGAAGGTACCGATCTCCATTCCAGCATGGAACTCACGACCACCAATCCGATTGGCAATCTCAGTTTCACAGGTCTGAGTCCCATGGCCCAGGGAAGTGTGCGAGTAATCCTCGGCGACGAGGGAGGAGTACCTGCGACCAGTTTCGTGCCTCCTCGGTCGGGCCAAATTGTTACCCTGGGGCACAACTCTGCGGCGGGACCCGCACCTTACCCTGGCGACAGCACTAGAAGTCAATATTGGGTGAGTATTCAGTACAGAATCGAGTATCGCAGGAGCGGATCTGTCGTGGGGACCGAAGAAGGTGAATGGCTTTCCTGGTCAGGATCATCGTATCAGCCGAGCAACACTTATGGCGTGTGGCCAGACGTTGACGAGGTCCGGCTCGTTGTGACCTCGTCGGACTTCCAAGGGTTCTCCAGTGTAACGGTGCGATTCGATTACCTGGCCGGAATCGGATCTCCCCCAGATGTGACATATGATTACGATTCGCGCGGCAGCCTCGTCTCGAAATCCTCGGTAGATGGAGGCACCGTGCAATTCCTCTATGACGCGAACGGCAACACTCGATTCAGCATGTCAGCAGCACAAAGCGAGTCAAACAGGTTCACATACATGAAGTACGACTTGCTCAATCGAGTGACTGATGTAGGCGAATACTTGTCGGAGGAAGGCTTCAGTCAGAGCAATGCCAACCTGTCGACGTTCCCGACAGCGAATCTCGTCCGACACCAAGCGTTTACGTACGACTCCCAAGAGATGCCCGACCAACGGAACCTGCCTGGGAGGATCTCTCGTACCCAAGCGTACCGTATGGGAAATCTAGTTCAAACAACGACGTACTCCTACGATGAGTTCGGCCGAGTGGAGTGGCTTTTGCATGAAGGGCTTGGAAGCTCGACGAAGCTGCTCTACGACTACGATCTTCAGGGAAACCTCATCAAGAAATCCTTCACCGATCTTGGGAACGTCAACAACAACCTCTACACATACTACGAGTATGATCAGGCTGGACGGCTCACTGCGGTCTATACGTCGGTAACGGATGATGAAGTGGGTAGGACTCTTGCAGCAGCATACTCCTACTTAGCGACGGGACAGGTCGAGCACATGGTTCTCGGGGACCTGGCCGCCCAAGTAGTCGATTACGAGTACAATGAAAGAGACTGGATCACGAGCATCAACGACGTTGACGGCTCCGGGAATGACCGGTACGCGGAGAGGATCCACTACTACTCGACGCCGGAAGGAGTCCTCGCCTCACCAAAGTACAACGGGAATATCTCCGCTGTGGAACACTGGAATGGGGGTCTCGAAAAGCAATATGTAGACGCTCGTACCGCATACCGCTTTGGCTATGACGGCGCTAGTCGCCTGACATCGGCCGAACACTGTGCATGGGATGATGGCTCATACGAGACGCAGCTTGCTCACACTCTCCAGACGATCAGTTACGACGACAATGGGAACATCACGTACCTCAAACGCTATGGCGCGAACGGTTCGGTAAAGGACGATTTCGAGTATCATTACTCCGGCAGCAACCGGTTGGCGAATATCTCCCTGAGTCACGTGTATGCATATGATCCCAATGGGAATGTTACCGCCGATCCCTTCCGGCAGATAACGAGTATCAGCTATGACTATCGCAATCTCCCGCTTGAGGTTGTTCGGACAGGAAGGGACGTGATCCATTACACCTACGACGTAGGCGGGTCCAGGATTCGTAAGCAGCAAGGCAGTCTCAACGAGCACTATGTGCTTGGTGCAGATGGGCAGACAGAGGCAGTTTACGGCGCAGAGGGGCTCATGTTCTGGAACATTTCAGCCAACGGGAGGACGATCGGAAGGCTTGTTCCCTAAGCGAAAGACGTGGGGCGAGCTTCACCGCAGTCCACGCTTCGATAGGGTATGGATTTGTCACTCGCCAAATTGACAACGAGGAATAAGAGACATGAAAAGAAACGCTTTTGTCATGGCCCTGGCAGTCATCACTCTCACTCTGATGTGGCGAGAGGTTGAGGCTGGTGAGCCCACGCTTCGCAAGGCCGTCAAGGTAACATTCTCAGTCACACTTGGCTCCCTCCGGTTCATGGGTTCGCCCCCTGAGGCAGTGGGCGTTGTGGGAGATGTTAAGCCCCTCAGGACGGATCGAGAACTCCCCCCAGCTCTGGTATTGAGGGCTGCCAAGGAAGAACCCGGACGATACAGTGGTACGATCGAGTTTCTCGCCAGCTCGACCAGGGATGTGCCGTTTGCCCTCATGCTCAAAGTCGAAGGCAGATGGAGGAAAGAGCCCGGGAATCTCGGGACGGAGCATGTAATGATTCTCGATTCACTTCTGACCGTGCAGAATGTCTCGCTCAGGTATGTCACAGAGCAACGACGCTTTGTGGCGGAGAGTAAGGGTGGCCTGATAGTGGACAACTATGTCGCCGCCTCGACATTGGCCGAATCCAGAAAGGATGCTGCCTCGGCGAGGACGTACGAGTACTACAATGTGCTCGCGCTTCTGAGTACGGGGCGGTTACTTGAAGCCGACAATGCATACAACCGGTATTGTGCATCTTCACCGCTAGGCCTCTCGGCCCGAGAAGGCTATGACCATTTCTACGGGCAAAAGGCGTTTGCCCTTGCCAAGATGGGTAAGAACGAGGAAGCAGTCCAGTCGTTGAAAGGAGTCCAACCGAATGTGGGCGACGCGGGGTTCCAGGAAGGGGTAAAGAGCGCACTTGCCCAGATACTTCAAGACGGTGGGAGGCAAGCCGAGGCAA
>JBGSIV010000122.1:0-14308 GCA_041742355.1 Candidatus Zixiibacteriota bacterium | reverse complement strand
ACGCTGTTCGTGCGGACCATGGCGCAGGAGAGCAGCCTGAACGGCAGCGGCAATGTCGACCTGGCGGCGCTGCACGGGGCGACCGATGCGCCGACCGTCGACGTGATCGCGCGCGGCGTGGCGACGTTGGTGGATAACGCGGCGTACGGGGATGTGACCGAGTACTTCACGGTGCCGGCCGGCATGTATACGCTGGATGTGACGCCGGGCAACGACAACAATGTCGTGGTCGCCTCGTACACGGCCGACCTGAGCGGTCTCGGGGGCGGCGCGGCGATCGTGTTCGCATCGGGGTTCCTCTCGCCGATCAATGATCAGGATGGTCCGGCGTTCGGGCTCTTCGCGGCGCTTCCGGGTGGTGCGGTCGTGGCGTTGCCGCCGGCGGCGGCTCCGGTAGCGGCCAAAGGGGCCGACCTGCTGCCGAGCGAGTTTGCGCTGAATCAGAACTACCCGAATCCGTTTAATCCGTCGACCACGATTCAGTTCGCCCTGCCGAAAGCGTCGGATGTGCGGCTATCGGTCTTCAACGTGCTCGGACAGGAGGTCCGGACGCTCGTGAACGAGGGAATGGATGCGGGAGCGCACACGGTCGAGTTCGACGCGACCGGGCTTTCGTCGGGCGTGTACTTCTACCGCCTTGAGGCGGAAGCGTTTAACCAGACCAAGAAGATGCTCCTGGTCAAGTAGCACAGTCTTTCGCATACCTACAGCGACAGAAGAGGCGGGTCCGGGTTCGGGCCTGCCTCTTTTCTTTATTTTGCCTGGGGTGGCAGATTCCGGCAAAATTCCCCTTTCCTGCGCGGACCAAGGTGGGTTATATTGCCTATGTTCGCAATCGGGGACATTCTACCCAGTTTCGGGATAAGGTTATGAAGAACAAAGCCGATCACATGAGGCAAAACTCCCCACACCCCTTGGAGCAGGGGGGCGGTGAGGCGCAGCGTTTTTGTCGTCTAATCGGCCATGTTCTCGAACAGGCGCCAAGGGACATCCCGCGACCGGATTTTGTCGAAGAGATTCTTCGAGCGGTGGCGCGGGAGGCGCCGTGCGATCTGGCGGAACTTCGGCTGGTTGAACGGAAGATGCTCCTGCGGTGGCGGCTGGACCGTCGGACCGCGCAGGTTCTCCATGAGGTAATAGCGTGTCGTACCGGAGACACCGATCAGCCGCTGCTCGGGCTCCTCGGCGATGGAGGGCTGTGCCCGCTGCTGGACGATCTCAGCTATGCCGACAGCCGGATTGATCTGCCGGCCGTATTCAATCGGGGACCGTCGCGAACAGGGGAACGCGGCGGGGTGAGTATCGACGATGTGCAGGAAGTACTGGCGGGGTCCGGGGGGACCATTCCGGAGATAGTGACGCAGTCGGGAGGGGCAGGCTCGCTCCTGGCGCTGCCATTTGATCGCGGCGGGGGCCGTCGGGGGGTGCTGCTGTTGGTGGCGGCGGAGCGGGCGCACTTTTCGCCCGAGTGCATGCCGTTTCTCGAGGAGTTGGCGAGGGTAATCGGAGTGGCAATGGCCCATCGCGAGGCGCGGCGGGACCTCCGCGAGCGGGTGAAGGAGCTGTCGTGCCTGTACGGAATGGCGCGAATTGCGGCGGAACGCGACCTGACACTGGGAGAAGTGCTGGCGAGGTGCGTGGAACTCCTGCCGCCCGCATGGCTCTATCCCGATCAGGCCGCGGCGCGGATCGAATTTGACGGCCGGAGTTTTGCCACGGTCGGTTTTCCCGAAGACGGGCAGCGGCTGGTGGAAGCGATTGCTATCGGCGGGCGGCGGCGGGGGCAGGTGGAGGTCCGTTACCGCGCGAAGATGCATGAACGGGACGACGGGCCGTTTCTGGCGGAAGAGCGCCGGCTGCTGGCCAAGGTGGCCCAGGAACTCGGAATGCTCATCGAGCAGCGCACGGCGGAGGAGGAACTCCACGGGTTGCGCGATCAGCTCCGCCACGCGGATCGGCTGGCGACTATAGGCCAGGTGGCGGCGGGGGTGGTGCACGAATTGAACGAGCCGCTGGGAAGTATCCTCGGGTTCGCGCAACTGGTGAAGAAGGAGACGGGCCTTCCGGTGCAGGCGCGTCAGGATGTCGACAAGATCGTGGGGGCGGCGCTGCACTCGCGCGAGGTGGTGCGGCGCCTGATGCTGTTCGCCCGCCGGACACCGCCGGTGGAGAAGCGGGCGAACCTGAACGAGATTATCGCGGAGGGTCTGTATTTCCTGGAGGCGCGCTGCGAGCGGGTGGGAATCGAGCTGGTCCGGGATCTGGAACGGGATCTTCCGGAGATCGCGGGCGACCCGAGCCAGTTGTACCAGGTGCTGGTGAACCTGGTAGTGAATGCGATCCAGGCGATTCCGGCAGGCGGGCGGATCACGATCCGCACCCGGTCGACAGCGTCATCGATCTCGATGATTGTGGAGGACACGGGGGTGGGGATGAGCCAGGCGGTGCGGGAACGGGCGCTCCAGCCATTTTTCACTACCAAGGATGTGAACGAAGGCACCGGGCTGGGGCTGGCGGTGGTCAGCGGCATCGTGGAGGCGCACGGAGGCACGATTCATATAGAGAGCGAAGAAGGACGCGGTTCGCGGTTCGAAATCCGTCTGCCGCGCGGAGCCCAGACAGGCCAGACCGGAGAGGTGGTTGCACATGGCTGAGGATCGGGCGGCGATACTGGTGGTGGATGACACGCCGGACACGCTGGAGGTGGTGCGGAGAAACCTGACGTCGCGGGGATTCCGAGTGTACACGGCGCCCGATGTCGGCGGCGCGATCCGTCTGCTCGAGTCGGCGCCGGTGGATCTCGTGATCACCGATCTGAAGATGCCGAGGGTGAGCGGACTGGACCTGGTGCGGCACGTGCGCGAGAACCTGCGCGAGACCGAAATCATGATGATGACCGGGTATGCGTCGGTAACGGGCGCGGTGGAGGCGATGAAGGTCGGGGCGGAGGAGTACCTGGTGAAGCCGTTCACCGAGGACGAACTGCTGGCCGCGGTGCGCCGGTCTTTGGCGAAACTGCTGACACGGCGGGTCCGTCCGGCCGCGCCGCAGGCATCCGGGACGCAGTACGCTGAATACGGCCTGATGGGCGACTCGGCTGCACTGCGCGGCGTGTTCCGATCGATCGAGAAAGCGGCGGGGACCTCGGCCACCGTGCTGATCTCAGGGGAGAGCGGGACGGGGAAAGAACTGGTGGCGCGGGCGATTCACTACTCGAGTCCGCGGGCATCGGCGCCGTTCGTGCCGGTCAACTGCGGGGGGATTCCCGAAGGACTGCTCGAAAGCGAGCTGTTCGGATATGTGAAGGGCTCGTTTACGGGGGCCAATGAGTCGCGCGCGGGGTTCTTCCAGACGGCCGACGGGGGACCGATCTTCCTCGATGAGATCGCCGAAACGAGCCTCCCCATGCAGGTGAAGCTCCTGCGGGTACTCCAGGATCGCGAGGTGTACATGGTGGGGGCGACCCGGTCGCGGAAAGTCGACGTGCGGATTGTCGCGGCGACGAACAAGACTCTCTCGACCCTGGTGGCGAAGGACCAGTTCCGGGAGGATCTCTTTTTCCGGTTGTCGGTGATCACGATTGCGGTGCCGCCGCTGCGCGAGCGGGGGGACGACATACTGCTGCTTGTGCGGCACTTCGCGAAGCGGTTCGCGGAGGAGCAGGGCCGTCCGGCGCCAAAGTTCACCGATGCAGCGGTGGAAGTCCTCCGGGGATACAACTGGCCGGGGAACGTGCGGGAGCTCGAAAATATCGTGCGGCGACTGGTCGTGATGCACGACGGCGACCGTATCGATGTGCCGGATCTCCCGGCGCTCATGCGGTATTCGGCGCCGAGGGAGAACGGGGTGCACCGGACGCTGGCGGAGGTTGAGGGGGAGCACATACGCAACGTGCTGGCGGGCGTGGGAGGGAACAAGTCGAAAGCGGCGGAGATACTGGGGATCGATCGCAAGACACTGCGGGAGAAGTTGCGCCGGGAGTAAGGGGCAGGATTCCGGGCCGGGGCCGGAAGGGCAGTTTCCACACTCGATTATGCACCCAGGTCAGGCCACAGCCGGCCTGTCCGCGGGAAGCCTCGCCATGCTTCGGCTCCGCTCAGCATGACACTCACCCTGCGATGACCTGACGGGAACGATTTCGGGGAGGCACGGTTACTGATGGGTAACAGGGGCGGGGAAGGGGTACGGGAGTCTCATGGAGCACGCGCAATATCGAGTCAGTTGATCCATCCGGGCATATGTGGCAATGGCATGCGAGGCAATAATGGGTGCAAGGCCCAGAAGGAGCGATTGGTATGACGTCGAAGAAAAACCCCACGGTTGACCGGCTGGATGTATCGCAGCGGGCAGGCGGCGAACAGCCGGTAAGCGGGCTGGAGATTACGCGCACGTTTGACGCCCCGCGCGAAAACGTATGGAAGGCATGGACCGAGCCGGAGCTCCTGCGGCGCTGGTGGGGGCCGAAACAGTTCACCGCGCCGGTGATAGAACTGAATCTGCGGTACGGCGGGAAATATCTGTTCTGCATGCGGTCGCCGGAGGGGAAAGACTTCTGGAGCACGGGGACCTACCGCGAGATAGTGCCGAACGAGAAGCTGGTCTGCACGGATTCATTCGCCGACCCCGACGGAAATGTCGTCCCGGCATCATACTATGGGATGGGCGAGGATATCCCTATCGAGATGCTGGTCTCGGTGACTCTCGAGGATGACGGCGGTCGGACAAAGATGACGCTGCTCCACGAAGGGATGCCGGCCGGAGAGATGAGGGAGATGACGAAGCAGGGGTGGAATGAGTTGCTGAACAAACTGGCGGACGTCCTGAAATAGGGGTGTGACGCACCGGAAAACTTCATGAGCAGCGAAGGAGACAGCATGAATCAGTGGGGTTTGATCGCGAAGTGGACCAGCTGGGCGCCCTACTTTCAGAGTGCCCTGCGAATTGTGGCGGCGCTGATGTTCATGGAGACGGGGACGATGAAGCTGTTCGGATTTCCCCGGGGGATACCGCCGGACAACACCACGGCGGAGCTGTTCACGCAGACGGGCATCGGCGGTGCGCTGGAGGTCTTCGGGGGATTCCTGATGCTCATTGGGCTGTTCACGCGGCCGGTGGCGTTTATCCTGGCGGGGGAGATGGCGGTGGCGTATTTCCAGTTCCATTTCCCGCAGGGATTCTGGCCGACGATCAACGGCGGGGTGGCGGCGGTCGTGTACTGCTTCGTGTGGCTGTATTTCTCGGCGGCCGGCCCGGGGCCGTGGAGCGTGGATGCGGCGTTGCGGAGGAGGTGAGGCGATTGGGGATGAGTAGCGGCAGCGGGGGCTTTACGATTGACACGGGTGAGAAGGAAGGGATAGATTACCGACATCAGTTAGACTCATAAGGTAGTACGCATGAACCTTATCTCGCTTCTCGGGTCAACGTTCGGGCTGGCGTTCCTGTCCGGGATAAATCTCTATGCGGCCACGCTCACGGTGGGACTGTCAGTCCGCTTCAATCTCATAACCCTGCCGCCGGAGCTTCAAGGGCTGGCGATTCTCGCCGAGCCGTGGATCCTCATTGCAGCAGGGGTATTGTATCTCATCGAGTTTGCCGCGGATAAGATTCCGTGGGTCGATACGATGTGGGATACGCTGCACACGTTTGTGCGGCCGCTCGGGGCGGCGGCGATCGGAGTCGCGGCGTTACAGGGAACGGATCCCTGGGTGGAGACGCTCGCCGTGCTCGCATGCGGGGGGATCGGGCTGTCGTCGCACTCCACGAAGGCAGGGGCGCGGCTCTTAGTCAATCAGAGCCCAGAGCCTTTCACCAACAGTGCGGTGAGCGTGGTAGAGGATGTGGTTGTTGTAGTCGGCACGTGGATATTTCTCAGCCATCCGGTTATCGCCATTACGGTAGTTGCCATGTTTCTGCTGGCGATGATCTGGATCGCGCCAAAGCTGGTGCGGCTGATTTTGTTCGAGTTCGCGGTTTTGAAGGGGCTGTTCGCCAGTCTGGCAGGTGGCCAACAGGGAGTCGTTGAGGGCGGGGAAAGTCTAGCAGTGCCGGACGGGTTCCAGGGAGCCCTGGAGGAGTTGGGGGCCGGCGGTGCTATACAGCTGTGGGTGCCGGCGTATTCGGGGAGAGGATGCAAGCCGGGGCGGTTCTTCCGAGGAATTCTGGCGACGGTGCCCGGGAAGACAGTGTTCATCACACGGTGCTGGTTCAAGACTCGGTGCTACGAGATCGACATACCACCGGGTTCTCGGGTCGAGTTCAAGAGGCAGGCGATTGTTTCCCTGCTGTTAATTACCACGAAGAAGGGTCGGGTCAGAATCTACTGTACTCGGGAGAATGTAGATGCCTTTGCGGCTCTATCGGAGCGAATTCGAGTGGAGGTGACCGAAGGCATCGAGTCGAATTAGGTCGATATCGGTAGTGTTTCGGAGGGTACTCGGCGGCTACCGCCCCGACAGCATCTCCAGCAGCGCCCTTGCCGACGACTCCCCGAAACCGGCCATGCGATCGGAGATCTTGCGCACCGACGGATCCGACATCATCTCACTAAGGATCTTCTTCTGCTCGGCAGTGCGCTCGGACAAGCCGGGGATGGACCGGGTCTCGTCCCAGCGGGCACTCCAGGTATCCGCCTTGCCCGAGAGGCGATGGATATCCCACCGGGTGAGGCCCGTGTCAAAATCCATAAGCGGGGCAAAGAAAGCGGCCGTCTGGTTCTCGGAGGATTCGGCGATCTCGGTGAGCGTGAGCGTGTCGACGAAAAAGTAGTAGTAGCCGAAAACGAGAGTGGCCGCCACGAGCGCAAGGAAGAGCACTCTCATCGGCGGCCAGCCATAGGTCTATGTTCACCGTGATTGACCATCACCCCAAAGTAGGGCAGTCAACAATGCGGGGCAAGGAGAAAAGCCGCGGCGGCCCGATTGCGCGGGCAGGCGTAAATGGCCTGCCCGGGCGTGAGTCGTTCCCAATCGAGTTGATCTCGATATAGCGGTCGAAGCAGCGCCGAGGGGACGGCCGCCTACTTCTTCTCTTTCTTTTCCTGCTTCAGCTTGCGCTTCTCATCCTTGGTGTGTTTGGGCTTCTTCTTCTGTTCCTTTTGGCCCTTGTCCTTACTTCCCTTGTCAGCCATGACTGCTCCTCCGGTTAATCGGTGCCTGTTGGTTCAGATGATCCGCGCCGCCGGCTCCGGTCGGCCGGGCGGCTGCCACCAGTTGCTTACACAAACATACAACGGTCAACAATTCCAGTCAATCCAAGTCAGGATCCCACAGGAGAGAATGTCACGCCGGCCAGGGGGCCGAAACTGCGCGGCGGGGAAATCGGTTGGATGCGCGGGGGAGCGGGTATTATGTTGGCCTCTATGACCATGGAGGCGTTCTCCGCGGTACGCGACACCAAAGACAACGAGGAGGCTCAAATGGATCTAACGGGAAAAGTGGTGCTTATCACCGGGGCGGCGCGGGGAATCGGGGCGGCCACAGCCATGGCGTTCGGACAGCGCGGGGCGAAAGTGGTGGTGAACTACCGGGCGAACGAACCGGCGGCAGCACGGGTGGTCGCCGCGATCAACGACGCGGGCAAGGCGACCGGGGGAAGAGCCTTCATGTACAGCGCCGATGCCCGATCCGAGGAGGAAGTTAGCGCCATGGTGGCGAAAACGACGGCTGAGTTCGGGCCCGTCGACATCCTGGTGCTGAATGCGGGAATGGGGGTGCCCCACAAGCCGTTTATCGACCTGACGCACGAGGAGTTCAGCCGGAAGGTGACCGGGGAATGGGAGTGCTTCTTCCGCCCGCTCAAAGCGGTGTTGCCGTCGATGGTGCAGCGAAAAAGCGGCTGTGTGATCGGGATCTCCAGCCAATTGTCGCGGGTGGCGGCCCCCTGTTTTTCCGCCCACACCACCGCGAAATCGGCCGTCGACGGCCTGATGAAGTCGCTCGCGTTGGAACTGGGCCAGTTCGGGATCCGGGTCAATACTGTGGCGCCGGGTCTGACAGTGACCGACGCGACCTCGGGACAGCCGCAGGAGTATTTCCAGATGATGGCGCGGTTGACCCCGCTCGGACGGGTCGCTCAGCCCGAGGACGTCGCGGGGGTGGTGGTCGCAGTCGCCTCGGGAGGGATGGGGTTTGTGACCGGGGCGTATATTCCGGTGAGCGGCGGGATACAGATGGTGTGAGGGGGACAGTCGACATCAAGGAAGGAGACATGCAATGAGCGTGGTCGTTATCACCGGCGGATCGGCCGGGATCGGGGCGGCCGCAGGCAAGGCGCTCGCGGCGCAGGGACACAGAATCGTACTCGCCGCGCGGCGACAAGAGCGGCTCCAAGCGGTTGCGGCAGAGATCGGTGGGGATACTGTGACCGTGGTCGCCGACGTCACAAAGCGCGCCGATGTCGAGCGGATTCGAAATGAAGCGCTCGCCGCGTTCGGCCAGATCGATGTCTGGATCAACAACGCGGGGCGGGGGATCACGCGGCCGGTCCTCCAGTTGACCGACGAGGAAGTCGACGAGATAGTCGCGGTGAACCTCAAGTCGGCGCTCTACGGCATGCAGGTTATTGTGCCGTACTTCCAGGAGCAGGGGAAGGGACATCTGATCAATGTGTCGTCGTTTCTGGGACGCGTGCCGCTGGTGTCGTTCCGCTCGATCTACAGCGGCTGCAAGGCGGCGCTCAACGTGCTCACGACCAATCTCCGGATGGACCTTCGGGACCAATGGCCGAACATCCACGTCACCCTGGTGATGCCGCCGATGGTGGCGACCGAATTCCACCAGAATGCGATCGGCGGACTGCCGCAGTTTCGCCCGGGGGGAGGGCCGCCGATGACGCCGCAGAGCGCGGAAGATGTTGCGAAGGTAATCGCGGGGGTGATCGAGCGACCGGTGGCGGAGGTATACACGGCGCCGGGAATGGATGAAGTCGCGAAGCGATACCGGGAGGATCCCGATAGGTTCATGCGGGGGAGATGACGGCGACGCTGATGGGGGTAATGCTGGAAACGCAGGATAATAATGTGGGGGCGTGCCGGCTCTACCAGGCATGCGGGTTCGAGATCGGCGGGTTCGACCGGAAGTTGTACGGGGGGATTGCGGCTGTGCGGGGTGAGGTGGCGATCTTCTGGTATCGGGAGATCTCGACCAGGTTTTGATCTTCGCACGGTTGAAGATTGATTCCCCGGCCGGGTAACCGGCCGGGGATTTTGTTTGGCGTACTGGGGAAAAACGCCCCGGTGGGGAGATTTGCCTCGCATGAGAGCGCGAAGTCGCACTCGGGAAAATAGACGATAGCGCTCGGCGAAAGGGTCGCATCGGAGCCTGCGATCACATGTGCATCCGCTTGTCACTCAAGTGAATCCCCTCGCATTCCGGTCTCCGATATCGCATGCGTCGCGATAGCCGGTGAAAAACCGACCACCTGGTACAGGTTGGCACGCGGTCTGTTAGTCTCACACTATATGTAGATATATGGCTCCGCGAACCGATGTTCGCATGCGACCGATCCGGTTGGTCCCGTGGATCGCACCGCGAGCGTCAGCGCACCGGATATCGCGGGTTTCGCGCATTCGGACGGACAAGAGTAAAGGGTGGCCGACAAGGGAGAGTCGCCCCGTGTGGTCAGGGTATGAATCGACGTTTCATGGACTGTGTGCGACCTGCAAGCATGTGGAGATCTGCGTCTTCCGCTGCAAGCGGGGGAAGGACGCCCTGTACTGCGAGCTGTTCGAGCACTGCGCCCTCGACACCGGAAATCTCGGCGCGAAGACCGAAGGGGCCGTCGAGTGTCCTCCGCAGCAATCGCCGGGGTTGTGTGCGACGTGCGCAAATGCCGAGACGTGCACGTTGTCTCGTCCTGAAGAAGGGGTGTGGCACTGCGAGGAGTATGCGTGAGGAGTATGCATGAGGAGTATGCATGAGGAGTATGCACGAAGCTATGCCATAGCGGGGAGTACGCATGCAGCTATGCCATCGCGAGGAACTGGGTAGCCCACAGCTTGCTGTGGGATCACTGAGATAAATGAACTGTGTAGCCCACAGCTTGCTGTGGGATCACTGGGATTAATGACTTTGGACAATGTCATTGCGAGGACCCCGGCGTAGGTCGGGTTCCGAGGCGCCAAGGCGCCGAGAAACCCGACACGATAACGACAAATGGAACGTCCGGTAGGTCAAGCACGGCTCGGCGTGCTTGACGGAGAAAAAACAAGAACTGGATTTATGCTTCTGCAGGAATGACAGAAGGGCCCCGGCCCGCCGGAAGAAACGAACGATCACAGCATAGATGGAGCCCGCGGCAGCGGGCAAGTAACTGAGGGTAAACTATGAACACAGAGGAAGTCCTCAGCATCGTTGAGAAGCACAACGGGAATCGAGGCAGCCTGATCTCGATCCTCGAGGACATGCAGGCGAAGTACGGGTACCTCTCGGAAGAGGGACTCCGTCTCGTCGCCCAGGAGACAGGACGGTCGCTGGTCGACATCTACGGGGTGGCGACATTCTACCGGGCGTTCAGTCTGAAGCCCCGGGGGAAGCACCTCGTGTCGGTCTGCCTGGGTACGGCCTGCCACGTGCGCGGCGGACCGGCGGTCGCCCGGGAAATCGAACGGAAGCTGGGCGTTACGGCCGGGGAGACTACGCCCGACCGGGAATTCACACTGGAAACGGTGAACTGCCTGGGCGCGTGCGCTCTCGGGCCGATTGTGGTGATCGACGGCCACTACTTTTCAAAAGTGAAGACGTCGATGGTGGGGGATATCCTCGCCAAAGCGAAAGAGGGGCTGGATATCGTGTCGGTGGACACGGACCAGCGGCTGTTCCCGGTCGAGTTGAGTTGCGCCCGGTGCAACCACAGCCTCATGGACCCCAACTACGAGATCGACGGCCATCCGTCGGTGCGCGTGACGATGTCGTTCGGAACCCGGCACGGGTGGCTGGCCGTATCGTCGCTGTGGGGCTCGTACACGGTGCACTCGGAGTACGAGATTCCGCCGGAGACGGTGGTGACATTTTTCTGCCCGCACTGCCACGCCGAGATGATGGGGCGGCGTGCCGTGCGCGGATTGCGGGGCGCCGATGGTGCCCATGATCGTGCGCGGCGGCGGAGTGGTCCAGCTCTGCTCGCGGCGCGGCTGCAAGGGGCATATCCTCGATTTCGGCGGGACCGCCGCCTACTAACCTCAACGGAAGCAACGAGCGAGGAGATACCATAGATGAGAAAACTGACATCAGTCGAAGATCTGGCGGGATTCCGCAGTCGGGTGATGCAGGAACGGCAGCGGGGCGCGTCGATTCCGACAATCGTGGTGAGCGCCGATACCGGCGCGCAGGCGAGCGGCGTGAACGACCTGATCCGGCTGTTCAAGAAGCACATGCTCGACCGGTTCCTGCAGCAGCGTCTTCGGCTGCGCATTACCGGGTGTCACGGATTCTGCGAGATGAATCCGTACGTGGTCGTGGAGCCCTACGGCCACTTCTACCCCCACCTGAAGATGGAAGACGTACCGCGCGTGATCGACGCGGCGCTGTCGGGTCAGCCGGCGCGCGACCTCCTGTACCGCGACGAGCGGGATGAGAAGGTCTACGAGACGCAGGCGGAGATCCCGTTCTTCGCGCGGCAGACCCGCACGATCCTCGGCAACAACCAGAAGCTCGACCCGATCCGGATCATGGATTACTTCGAGAACGGCGGGTACGGCGCGCTCCTGAAGGCGCTGGATCGGAACGATCCGGACTGGACTATCAGCGAGGTGCAGGCCTCCGGTATCCGCGGCCGCGGCGGCGCGGGATTCCCCACCGGCCAAAAGTGGGCGTTCGCCCGCAAATCGGGCCGCCCGGGCCAGCAAAAGTACGTGGTCTGCAACGCCGACGAAGGGGATCCCGGGGCGTACATGGATCGCGGCCTCCTGGAAGGGAATCCGCACGCCATTATCGAGGGGATGATTATCGGCGGGCTCGCAATCGGGGCCACCCGCGGAATCATCTATGTCCGCAGCGAGTATCCGCTGGCGATCAAGCACTGCATCATCGCCCTGCGCCAGGCGCGCGAAGCGGGAATACTCGGCGAGGACATCCTCGGGACAGGACACACCTTCGACATCGAAATCGTGCGCGGCGCCGGAGCGTTCGTCTGCGGCGAAGAGACCGCGATGATCAAGTCGATCGAAGGGTACATGGGCGAACCGCGGCAGCGGCCGCCGTTCCCGATCGAGAAGGGCATTTTCGGCAATCCGACCTGCATCAATAACGTCGAGACCTGGGGAAATATCCCCGAGATCATCAACCGTGGCGGAATCGAATACGCCCGGGTGGGCATTCCGGGCAACACCGGGACAAAAATCTTCTCGCTGGTCGGGAAGATCAAGAACACCGGGTTGGTCGAGGTGCCGCTGGGGACAAAACTCAGCGACGTGGTGTACGGAATCGGCGGCGGGTCGGCCGGTCGCGCGCGGATCAAGGCGGTGCAGACCGGCGGACCGTCGGGCGGCTGCATCCCGGCCTCGATGTTCGACATGTCTATCGACTACGACAGCCTCGCGAAGGCCGGCTCGATCATGGGCTCCGGCGGCATGATCGTGATGGACGAGAACACCTGCATGGTCGATGTCGCCAAGTACTTCATGAAGTTCCTCAAGGACGAATCGTGCGGGAAGTGTTTCACCTGCCGCAAAGGCACGCAGCGGATGTACGAGATCCTCGAGGACATCACCGACGGCAAGGCGACTTTAGCGGATCTGGATCTGCTCGAGGAGCTGGCGCTGGTGGTGAAAGATACCTCGATGTGCGGCCTGGGGCAGTCGGCCGCGAATCCGGTGCTTTCGATGTTGCGGTATTTCCGTGCCGAGTTCGAGCGCCACATTGTCGAGAAGCGCTGTGATGCGTTCGTGTGCGCCAACCTGGTCGGGGCGCCGTGCCAGTCGGCCTGCCCGCTGGGGACGGAAGCCTGGCGGTATGTGGCGCATATCGCGAATGGAGAATACAAAGAAGCCTACCAGGTTATCCGGGAGGCGAATCCGTTCCCGTCGGTGTGCGGCCGGGTCTGCCATCATCCGTGCGAGGAACGCTGTAAGGCGGGCCAGACCGGGACCGATCCGGTTGCCATCCGCGCGCTCAAACGCTTCATCACCGACCGAATCGATCCGATGAGCTACACGCCTCGGCGGCAGTCCTGGACGGGCATGGCCGCGCCCCGGGTGGCCGTGATCGGGTCGGGACCGGCCGGTTTGACGGCGGCGCACTACCTCTCGCTCAAGGGATACCGGGTGACGGTGTTCGAGAAGGAGGATCGTCCGGGCGGCATGCTCTACTGCGCAATTCCCGGCTACCGGTTGCCGCAGGAGGTGATCCGCCGGGAGATCGACGCGCTGCTCGACGCCAACATCACGGTGCGGTGCAATACGGCCCTCGGCAAGCAGATCACGGTCGATGGCCTGTTCGAGGATGGCTATAAAGCGGTGCTGCTGGCGCTCGGCGCACATGAGAGCAAACCGCTCAAACTGGAGAATGAGAACTGCGCCGGCGTCTATCCGTCGATCGAGTTCCTCAAGGCATACAACCAGCGCGGCGAATCCCTGGCGAAGGGACGCGTGGGGGTGATCGGCGGCGGCAACTCGGCGCTCGACGCCGCCCGCGTGGCGCTGCGTCAGCGGGATGTCGAGAGCGTGACGATTCTCTACCGCCGGACGCGGGAGGAAATGCCGGCGTTCGCGGAGGAGATCGAGGCGGCTGACCAGGAAGGAATCGACATTCGGATTCTGGTGACGCCGAAACGGGTGCTGGCGAAAGACGGCAAGCTGGCCGGGCTGGAGTGCCTGCGCAACAGGCTCGGTGATATCGACGAGTCGGGCCGTCAGCGGCCGATCCCGATCGAGGGGAGCGAATTCAGCATGGAATTCAACACGCTCGTGGTGGCCATCAGCGAAGACTCCGGCGTCGATGCGATCGGGCCGGCGAAGCAGAGCCATATCGCGATCACCGGCAACAACACGGTCAAGGTGGACCGGATGACGCTCCTGACGACCCGCGAAGGCGTATTCGCGGCCGGGGATGTCGTGCGCGGGCCGAACACGGTGGTCGAAGCGATCGCCGACGGCAAGCGGGCGGCGCGGATGATCGACCGCTACGTGCGCGGGCTGGAACTGGCCGAGGTTCAGGAACCGAACCTGCCCCGCGTGTACGTGCCGCCGGTGAGCGAAAACCTGGAGGATCTGCTGACGGTGGATCGGGTGTCAACGCCGAGGGCGCCGGCCGACTGGCGCAAACGGAATTTCGCCGAGGTGGAGGTCTCGCTGTCGATCGACGAAGCGCACTGC
>JBGSIV010000121.1:0-60779 GCA_041742355.1 Candidatus Zixiibacteriota bacterium | reverse complement strand
GGAACATCGGCGGCGCGGGGAGCGGGTGGTCTTCACCAACGGGGTCTTCGATATCCTTCACAGGGGACACGTCGAGTACCTGGCCAGGGCGCGGAGCTTCGGCGATGTGCTGGTGGTCGGGCTAAACTCGGATGCGTCGGTGCGCCGGATCAAGGGGAAGGCGCGGCCGGTGCAGAGTCAGGCGGACCGGGCGGCGGTGCTGTTGGCGCTGCGGGCGGTGGATTATGTGGTGGTATTCGGGGAGGACACGCCCGAAAAGCTCATACGGGAGGTGCGGCCGGATGTGCTGGTGAAGGGGGCCGATTACCGGGTGGCTGAGATTGTGGGCGGGGCGTTCGTGAAGGCGTGCGGCGGGGTGGTGAAGCGGGTGCGGCTGACGAAGGGTCGGTCGACGACGGGGATCCTGGGGAAATTGGGACTTAAGTAATCCGGTAATTGGGTTCGTTTTGGTGCCGCAGGGTCACACGCTCCTCCTCGCTCTGCTTGGGGTCGCGCAAGACCCTGCGGAAGGGGGTGGGCAGCATCGACAAATTGGCTTCGTTTGCGCAGAAATCCGTCACACGTATCCGTGCGTGGCAGATGTCCACGTCTCTCCGTTCGCGGCAGATGTCCACTTCTCTCTGTGCGCGGCAGATGTCCACATCTGCCGCGAATGCAGTCGCTGAATTGGGTTCGTTTGCGCAAATTTGGGTTGTCCGCCATGTCGGGTTTCTCGGGGCTAACGCCCCTCGGAACACCGACCTACGGTTGGGTTCGTTTTGGTTAATCTCAGCATACCGATGTCCTGGGCGTGACTGGGCCCCGGCCCCGGATCGAGTCCGGGGCAGGCTCTCCGCCGGGGTGACTGAAAACAAGCCGGGGTGACGGACGGGAGCCGGGGTGACAGCAAAGAAGTCGGGGTGACTCGTAGGTGACTCTGGCCGCACATTTGCCCTGCCTCTCCTCATGCTAACATGTTGCCTTTCCTCTTGCCGACAGGCTGCCTTTCCTTTGGCCGATACGCTGCCGGTCCAATTGCCGACACGTTGTCTCTAAGCTGCCGTACACTCTGTCTTATACTTACTGTGGACCATGGGGCAATCTCCATCAGTTTGCTGACGATTTTGCAGGGGAGGATAGGTCGCGAAGCGCGACCTTGAGGGGATCAGAACCGCGATGGTTCTGACCTACGCGGCTGAACTAGGTTCTAACCAACACAAATGCTGGTTGATTTGCCGGACTACTTTGCATTTCAATTAAGAAGGGGACAAATATATGATCAGGGAAGCAGGCGGCGACGAGGGTTATAGACGATGATTCGCGCCAAATACCTGAGGCCCATACTCGGGATGTCGCAAGCCTACTTCACTGGTTAGAGAAGCTAAGGGAACATGTCGGAAGGGAGTAACATGAAGAAGCTTGTACCCATTCTATTGGGAATCTGGGCCGCAGTGATAGGCATTTGTAGTATCGTATTCTTTGCCTCCATTATTCTTGATTTCCTGGTTTGGATAGGCGTTGACTCTGTGGTCGCAATAGACACTGCCATAAACGAATACTGTATGTCCAAGGGGAGTCTCATATTCCCCTTGGATTTTGTGGATCTCTGGAGTTGGAGCAACGTTTGGAAAATGTGCCTTACAGTGGCGTTCTTCATACCACTTGTCATTGGTGTTGCCTCGATCAAGCGCTTCTCGGACCTTGAAAAAGATCAGATCCGCAATGTTATTGCCATTTCTTTTTCTGCGATCTTCGTTGGACAAATAGTGTTGGTTTCTGCGGGATATTGGGAAGTTTCGACGATCGTAAAATACATGAATCTCGCGATGGGTCTCACTATTCTGTCTCTTGACCAGATTCTCGATGCTGACTCGTACGAAGGATAGGTCTACGCGAGAAGGGAAATACGCGGAACGGAAGCGGGGAAGCCTGTTATGAGCGGTGGGAATAGACTCTCAATACCTTGTTTGGAAACCCAGGCGTTTCAACAAACGATGGTCAGGAGGCAGTTCCGGTATGTTTGGCGATCGGACGTACCGACAGTGATGGATAAACCCGATTGCTGAATCTTTCCCCAACGCAAGCGTTGGGGCACCAGGAGTTCTCGAGTGGCGGAAGCCTGGGGACTCCCGCCCTACTTTCATTTACCTTTGCGCCTCTTCAGTCCGTCGGCGTATATTCCCCGCAAAAACAGGCTCAGACAGGAGCAAGGCAATGCCGAACGACAACTGGACTGACTACGTGGGGATCGCGATCACGGTCACCGACGCGCAGGGAACAATCACCGCCATGAATCCGAAATCGATCGCGACGTTTGCCGCCGACGGCGGGGCGGATCTGATCGGCAGCGATGTGCTGGCGTGCCACCCGGAGCCGTCGCGGTCGCGGCTGGCGGAGATGTTCCGGACACAGCAGGCGAACCACTACACGATTCGCAAGAACGGTCAGAAGAAGATTATTCATCAGATTCCGCTTTTCGATAACGGGGAGTTTCGGGGGTATGTGGAGATATCGATTCCGATTCCGGATGAGTTGCCGCATTTCGAGCGGGGGTGAGAGGGGAGGGACTGGATCCCTGCTTTCGGGCCTATTGAAAAGGTCCTTGAATAGTCATTGCGAGCGCAGCGAAGCAATCTCTTGAGCCTCCCCCAATTGAGTGGACACTTTTTGAAGCGAGGTTATATTGGTCTTCAGGAGGTGTAGCAGTGGCCAAAGAACAGCGGCAATCACGGCGGAAGTATGACGCCGAGTTCAAAGCGGAGGCGGTGCGGTTGACGTACCAGCCGGGGCGGACGGTGGCGGGAGTCGCCCGGGATCTGGGACTCAACGAGTCGGTCCTGTGGCGGTGGCGGCAGAAGCAGACACCGGCGTTGGACACCCAGCCTTCGGGGGAGACCGCAGAAGCGGAGCTTAAGCGCTTGCGGCGGGAGCTGTCCCGGGTGACGCAGGAGCGGGACATATTAAAAAAAGCCTTGGCCTACTTCAGCCGGAGCGAGTCATGAGATACCAGGTGATTCGGGAGCAGGCGTCGGCATCTCCGGTGCGGGCTCTGTGTGCGGTCCTGGACGTGCCCCGCAGCGGCTACTACGCGTGGCGGGACCGGCCACCGAGTGAGCGGGAGCGCGCCAACGAGCGGCTGGTGGTGCAGCTGCGGGTGCTCCACGAGCAGAGTCGGCGGACGTACGGGTCACCCCGGATGACCCAGGCCTTGCAGGCTTCAGGGGAGCGCTGCAACGAGAAGCGCATAGCCCGCTTGATGCGGCAGGAAGGGCTACGGCCCAAGACGGTCAGGAAGTTCAAAGTGACGACGGACTCAAAGCATACGCATGCGGTCGCGCCGAATGTGGTCAACCGGGACTTTACCGCCCGGCAGCCGAATCAGGTGTGGCTGAGCGACATCACCTACGTGTGGACAACTGAGGGGTGGCTGTACCTGGCGGCAGTATTGGATGTGTACTCGCGCAAGATCGTCGGCTGGGCGACCAGCGAAACGATCGACGGTGAGTTGGCGAAGTCTGCCCTCAGGCAGGCGGTGGGACGAAGGCAGCCCCCGCCGGGGCTGGTGCACCACAGCGATCGGGGGGGGCAGTACGCCTGCGGGGACTACCAGCAGCTGCTCGGGGACTGGCAGATGGTGGGGAGCATGAGCCGGAAGGGAGACTGCTGGGACAATGCGCCGATGGAGTCATTCTTTGGCAGCTTGAAACGGGAGCTGGTCTACCACGAGCGGTTTGCCACGAAAGCGGAAGCGCGGGCCAAGCTCTTTGAGTATATCGAGGCCTTTTACAACAACTGGCGGCGGCACACCAGCCTGGACGGCGTGTCTCCGGCCGCCTATGAACGAACCTATGAACGACAGGAAAACCAGTTGACCCTCGCTTCATAACCGGTCCACTTTTTGGGGGGAGGGTCATCTCCTCTGGCCAAGACACTGGCACGAAGAGAGATTGCTTCGTCGCTTCGCTCCTCGCAATGACTGCCAACAGCCGCGCTCGGGGTTTTTCAACATGCCCTTTCGCAGGGATGACAGTGTCCAAGCGTCAGGTGCAGGTCAATGGCAGGATCCTGGGGGATCCTGCCCTACAAGAAGAGAGATTGCTTCGTCGCTTCGCTCCTCGCAATGACTCTGCCCAGGCATTGGCTTGGAGTCCAGCATGCGGGGTCGGGGGTCGCATACCCGCAAAATACTTGTTGTTCAACACGGGTGACCCGGTACATTATTCCGCAATTATACAACGGTAATGTCCACGCAACCCCGGAGAGACACCATGAAGCACCTTGTCCTCACTATCGCCCTACCCGCTGCCCTCATTATGATGATCGCGGCGTCCGCACCCGCCGGCACAGTCACCGATATCGACGGCCACACCTACCAGACAGTCGTGATCGGCACGCAGGTCTGGATGGCGGAGAACCTGAAAGTCGGTCACTACAACAACGGCGACCCGATCCCGTATTTCGTGCCCGACAGCGCCAACTGGACGGGAGTCACGGTCGGCCAGTGCTGCGCCCCTGAAGCGGATACGAACAATGTGGCAACTTACGGCTTGATGTACAACTGGCACGCTACGGTCGATCCGCGGGGCATCGCGCCGGAGGGATGGCATGTGTCGACCGACGACGATTGGAAGGTGCTGGAAGTGTTCCTGGGAATGCCGATCGAAGTGGTCGACGGCATGGGAAATCGCGGGGGTTACCTGATCGGCGCCAGACTGAAAGAAGTCGGCTCCATTCACTGGGCCTGCCCCAATGAGGGCGCCACGGACGAATTCGGCTTTGCGGCGATACCGGGTGGAGTCCTCGATAACCGACCGCTTTTCACAGAATTCGGCATGTCGGCTTTCTTCTGGACGGCGACGGAGAGAACCACTCCGGGGTATGCTTGGGCGCGGGACATCTCCTGCAACCTGACCTCGGTCGGGCGGGGCGGCTATGCGCTGGATTACGCCGGGTCGGTCCGCTGTGTGCGGGATGAACCGATGGGGGTTGGCGACGACGAAAGCGCGGCGCTCCCGTTCGGGTTCGACCTGCATCAGAACTTCCCCAACCCGTTCAATCCGTCGACAGCGATCGAGTACGGCCTGCCCTCGCGGTCGACCGTGACGATCGAGGTGTTCAATGTCGCCGGACAGCGGGTCCAAACGCTGGTGAATGAAGTGAAAGCGGCCGGGACGTACCAGGTCGAGTGGGATGGAATGGACGAAACGGGGCGGACGGTGTCGACCGGCGTCTACCTCTATAGATTCCGGGCGGGGGATTACGAAGCGACGAAGAAGATGCTGCTGGTGAAGTAGAGTCGGGGATCCCGCAGCAAGCTGTGGGGTACTCAGCGACTCAGCAGTATTGCGCCGGAGATAGAGTGTTGATGAGCGGGCAGGCTGAAAAGGCCTGCCCGTTTGTTTTGGCAGGCAGTTCTATTCGCAGTCGGCGGCGCGAGCTTTATTGCTGCGACGACCGAAGTACCAGAGGCAGCCCGCGGTCAGAAGCATGATGACATTGAGCGCAATCACGACCGGGTTGTCCCATCCGATGCCGTCGACCTTGAAACTCGACAACGGCCAGAGAAACGGCGTGGGGAACAGCGCGAGGGAGTGGGTAGGGATATCGATGGCGATGTGTAATCCCCAGGCAGCGAGGATCCAAACGGGCTTTCGCGACAGGAGCCAGGTCAGTCCGAAGATGCCGGCAAAGGGGATAAAGCTGTGGGTGGCGTTGTAGAGTGTCTGGGCGAAGGCGGGGTAGTCGGTTATGTTGGGGTGACCGTGTTCCCAGCCGGGCATGCCGCCGATGCCGAGCAGATAGAGCGCTCCGAAGAGGCCCTCGGTGAGAAGGTCGGGCGTGATTGAGATAACAGCAGCCAGGAGAAAGGCCCGTTTCGTTTCGCGCCCGAACGCGAGTCCGCCCCAGAGGGAGTGGGAGACAAAGTCCATTGCGGTAGTATAGCAAACCCTGCCCGAGTTTGAAAGCACCGAGTAAGTTCGGCGGAGTGCCGCCGAGCATGGAGGCGGGCGGTTGACGGCAGTGGGCAGTTGACAACGGTTTGGGGCTATGCTATGTTAAATGGATAGGGGGCTCTACAACCTCTGATACGGCAGGGAAACATGGGTAACAAACTCATCAGGGATCTTCGTGCCGTCGCCGGGCTCACTCTGGCGGTGGCGATTGCGCTTCTTGGGCCGGCCTGCTCCAAGTCCACCGATGTTGATGACGAGGAAACCGACACCACGCCGCCAACGACGGTGACTAACCTGGTGGTTCTGGGAGCAACCTCCGAGACAGTCACGCTGCAATGGCAGACGCCGCAGGATCGTCGCGACGACAGCACCGGCGGGCCGATAGTGGCCTATGACCTGCGCATTTCGTCCGACAGCCTCACGGCGCAGAATTTCGCAGCCGCACAGCAGATTGCCGAGGTGCCGGATCCGCTGGGAGAGGGGCAGGTCCAGGTCTGGGTGGTGCGTGGCTGTGAGCCGGACGGCCACTACTATTTCGCGCTCAAGGCCGAGGATGACCACGGCAACTGGAGCGCCGTGTCGAACTGTGTGTCGGCGCATTGCGCGGCGCTGCAGAAGGTGGAATTTGCGGACACGGTTCTCGAACGGATCGTGCGGGAACATCTGGGCAAGCCAAACGGGGACCTGCTCTCTTCGGACGTCGATACGATCACGGAGTTGTCCGCGCCACACGCGGGGATCGCGGACCTGAGCGGGTTGAATCGCTGCATCTCGCTGCACATGCTGAATCTTCCGGGAAACAACGTGGTCAGCCTGGCGCCGCTGGCCGATTTGGAGCAACTTGCGGACTTGTACATGAACGGGAACCAGATCAGCGATCTTGGCCCGCTGGCGGGCATGAAGCGACTCCATCAGGTACAGGTGGGAGATAATCCGGTGACGGATATCAGTCCGCTGGCGGCGGTCGATTCGCTGCAGCAGTTGATTTTGTGGCGTACGGATGTGACGGACTTCTCCCCGCTTTACGGGCTGTATTTTCTCAGCGAAGTCGGATTTGACGAGATGGATCTCGCGGATATCAGTTTCATGGCGCACTTGAAACGTCCGCAGCGGGTGGGACTGGCGTTCAATCATATCACCAACGCGGATTCTCTCCGGTCGCTGTACATGGTGGAGTCGCTTAACCTGATGCAGAACCAGATCACGACCATAGCCGGGCTGGGCTGGATGACCGGGCTCCGCGAGTTGCGACTGACCAATAACCAGATCTCGGATATTATGCCGCTGGTGAACAATCCGGGGATTGACTCCGGTGATGTCGTGTATCTGGAGGGGAATCCGCTGTCGCAGACAGCGATCGATATTCAGGTGTGGACGTTGCGCAATCGCGGGGTGACGGTGGTGTATCCGTGAGAGGGGGAGATGCTATTACCTCTTTCGTCTTCAGTCTGCGCCGGCGAGAACCACTCGGCCTCTGAGGAGCGAAAGCGCGTCTACCGCCAGCCGCCTGAGGCGAGGCGCGTGTTATAGGTTTCGTGCGAAATCACCTCCAGGAATTGGAGGCCGTCGCCGTTCTCACGGCAGATCAGCCGGTACGACCAGCCGATTTCGAAACGGACGATGTCCCGTTGTCCTATGGTGGTCAGCCGCCTCCCGGTGAAGCGGCGCTGTGCAGGCGGTTTGCGGAGATCGGCGATGACCTCCAGCGCCTTCTCCGCAACGTGCCGGGGGATGTCGGTGAGGCTGACCGGCGAATCGGCAAGCTTCGTTTCCCATTCCAACTTCGCCTGCCCGCGACGGAGGCGGTTCTCGGTCTCGACCTGCCGCTCAAGTTCTTCTTCGCGGCACCGGTGGCAGTATTGGCCGCGACCGGAGTGACCGCACGGGAACTTCTTTTTGCGTCCTGACATGTATTCCCTGCATGCTGTAATACTGATGTGCTGTCGGCTCTGCACGCAATATACGGCGAATCGGGTTGAATCCAAGCGAGAACCGGCCGGGCTGTTGCTTTCCCGACAGCCGGCGGATAACCGGATGACCTTGCCGGCCGAAGTCGCGTCCCCCCTTGCCTTTTTCCCGTTCTTCCCCTACCTTTGCCTCGATGTTTGAACTCAAGGCAACGAAACAGCCGCCGACGGTCGAACGGATGGCGGCGAAGGGATACTGGCCGGCAGTTGCAGCCAGGTTTCTCGCGGATGGAAAGTACTCCCGGGCAGTCGAGGTGTGTCGGTTGGGATTGGCCGAGGAGCCCTCAGTCGTGTCCGGGCGAGTCATATACGCGCAGGCACTCTACCGCGCGGGGCAGGTCGAATCGGCCGCAGAGCAGTTCTACCAGGTGCTGGCGCGCGATCCCGAGAATCTCGTGGCGCTGAAGAACCTCGGCGATATCAAACACGCCGAAGGGGATCACTACGCCGCGTTGGCCCACTACGGGCGGGTTCTCGAAATCGATCCCTGGTGCCGGGAATTGTGCAGCCCGGTCAAAGGAGCGGTCGACGCGGGCGGCGGTCAGGCCGATGGAGCAACGCAGACGGAGGAACCGGTGGCGGACAATTCCAGGATCATGGTCATGAAAGCGTCGGCGGCGAAAGCGGCGACGAAGACGATCACGCTGCGCCGCGAGCCGGAAGCGGCATCGGTGACAGCGGACCGGGGGAAACTCCGGGCGATTCCGTTCTATACCGAGACGATGGGGGATCTGTACCTCGCGCAGGGGCACAATCGACTGGCTGCGGAGGTGTATCGGGCGTTGATCGCGAAGCGGCCGTCGCCTCGGTTGCAGGAAAAGCTGGAGAAGGCTGAGGGGAAAGCATGAGGGGACTTGGTGTCGGTTCGTTACAGGAACGAGAGGCACGTGACTTTCATTAAGGGGACTGCGATTAGACAAGCAGTGGCTGTCTGCAATGAGAGGTGAGGTGACATGATGAAGTGCATCAGTCTTATAGTTGCTCTAACGTTGCTCGCCAGTATTGCCGGGACTGTGAGAGCACAGGATGACGCGGAAGTTGAGGTTAGGGTCATTCTGAAAAGCCCTGATGGAGTTAGTCCGGGTGATATCAAAAAGAGGTTGGCGAAGGCAGGGTTCGATGTGAATGCCACCTATGGGGACGGTGTCACGCTTCTGCTAATGGTTTCGCAGGATGGCGACAAGGATATCGTAAAGTTACTCATAGATGGCGGTGCGAACGTAAACGCGGCACGCATTTCGGATAGCCTCACACCCCTCTGGACTGCATCCTCAGAAGGCCATTTGGAGGTAGTCAAGCTATTGCTCACAGCGGGCGCGAATGTCAACGCTGTAGCCCTCGGTGGGCAGACAGCACTTTATAGAGCATCGAAGAAAGGGAATATAGATATAGTCAGGGAGCTAATTGCCGCAGGTGCCACTGTCGATGCGGCCTTTGAGGAGGGGAACACGCCGCTCTGGATAGCATCGAGCCTCGGTCACATCGAGATTGTTTCTGTGCTCTTGGCAGCAGGTGCTGATGTCAACTCCAGAGATAGCTCTGGAAGAAGCCCACTGCTGACGGCGTCGTCATTTGGCCACACCGAAACGGTCAAATTGCTTTTGGCTGCACATGCGGATGTCGACACTGGAGATAACGTAGGCAAGAGCCCCCTCTGGGCTGCGTCCAAAGGCGGTCATGCCGGAGTTGCACAACTGCTGGTAGGAGCGAAGGCGGATATTGAGGCAGCGGGATCATCGGGTTGGACCCCGCTGTCAGTAGCGGCTGCAGACGGGCATGTCGAAGTAGTCAAGACGCTGCTAACAGCCGGGGCTGATGCCGACGCCCGGTGTGGGACGATCGGTTTCACTCCCCTGTGGGCTGCCTCGTTGGAAGGCCAGACGACCATTGTCAAGTTGTTGCTGTCCGCGGGCGCCGATGTTAATGCTGCCACGACGGATGGTGGCACACCGCTGCATCCAGCATGCGAAGAGGGTCATGTGGAGATCGCCCGGTTGTTGCTGGAAGTTGGAGCCGATGTCAATGCTGCTCGCACGCCGGGCGCTTATGGTCTCACTCCCCTCTTGACAGCAGTGTACCACGGCCACCTCGAGGTAGTTGAACTGCTCTTGGCTAAAGGGGCAGATGCCGGCATTCGCTCGACAGACAACCGAACGGCTATGGAGGTTGCTATGGAGAAGGGCTTCAAAGATATTGCTGTGCTCTTGCAGCAGGCCCAAGATCCGGGAAGCCAAGATACAGCTCGTTGAATGTGCCTAGAGAAGCACACTGGGTCTTCAATCTGGAGAGGCGACGCGCAGTCCGACCGTGCCCGTGAACAAGCACAAGCCCAGGAGGACAGAGAGGCCGGTAGGTCAAGCACCGGTCTCGGTGCTTGACAAGATGTCGTAGGTCGGGTTCCGAAGCGCGCCGCAGGCGCGAAGCGGAGAAACCCGACAGATGATAAAACGCATCGTCCATTTCCCATCTACCCCCTTTACCAATCAACTCAACCTCAATTTCAGCGATACGGCGGCGATGAGATCGACCAGGCAGACGGAGGTCGGATTGAGACTCTCGTCCGTCAATCCGTCGGCATATCAGTGAATCCATTGATATCGGCGCCAACGCGAAAGTCAATAATGTGGGACTCGAGATCGGTGCGTACGAGAGCCGGTCAGCAACCTGCGAGAGCATGAACTTTGCCGAGGCCGGCAGGGGCAAGAAGGGTCAGTCACAGAGTGGGTCGGCAGGCCGTGCTCTCTGGTGCGTACCTGTCGTCAGATCAGGGGCATGGCATGGGAGCCGTGCCGTTTTGGAAGAGGTAGGCAACCAGATAGGTGAGGTCTGACAGGGACATCGAACGATCACCGTCGAGATCGCCGTGTTCGGTGCATTCCGGTTCGGGACCGGCGTGAAAAAGGGCTTTGACGAGAAGGGTCAGGTCGTTGATCCTGATCCAGTGATCGCTGGTAACATCGCCGGGCACGGAACAGCAGGGCCCGGTCCAGCGGGCGAGGTAGGCGGAGACCTTGCCGCCGGCCGTGGTGAATCGTCCGCCGGCAATGAGGGTGTCGTTGTAGGCAGTGAGCGCGAGGACGTCGTTGTCCATTCCGGAGCCCAGGGGGGACCAGGAGGCGCCGTTCCAGGAGGCGATGTGGTAGGCTGCCGAGCCACCCGCCTGAGTGAATAGACCTCCTGCGAAAAGATTGCCCCGATGGACGGTCAGGGCGTAGATGAGCCGATTCGGGCGTGCGGGTAGGGGGGACCAGGAGGTGCCGTCCCAGGATGCAATGAAGCTCGCGGGTATGCCGCCGGCGCTCCAGAAGTTGCCGCCGACGATCAGCTTGCCACTATAGACGGTCATCGCATCGGGTCCGACGTTGAGTCCCAGCCCCAGCGGAGACCATGTGAATCCGTCCCAGGAAGCAATGTGGTTGACGGAGGTGCCGCCGGCGTAATGGAATTCGCCTGCGACGATCAGCTTGCCGTCATACACAACCAGTTCATCCGAATAACGGTCGAGGCCCGAACCCAGCGACGACCACGAGGAACCGTCCCATGCGGCGATCTTGCGTGCAGATGTTTCGCCGGCTACGGCGAAATTGCCCGATGCAATCAGGAGTCCGCCGTAGACGGTCAAGGCCATGACCACACTATCCGTACCCGTGCCCAAAGGTTCCCATGCACTGCCATTCCAGGCAGCGATGTGATTCGCCGCGACCCCACCGGCGACGGTGAAGGAGCCTCCGGCAATGAGTCTGCCGCGATAAACGAGGAGGCACAGCACCTGATCGTTTGTTCCGGTGCCGAGCGGCGCCCAGGAGGAACCATCCCAGGCAGCGATGTGATTCGCCGCGACTCCGCCCGGAGCGGTTAGAAACGGGCCGCCCGAGATCAGGTGGCCGTCATATACAGTGAGGGCCTTCACGTCGGCTTCGAAACCGAATCCAAGCGATATCCAGGCAAAACCGTCCCAGGAGGCAATGTTTTGCCATCCCATTCCTCCTGCGATCAGCCGGCCGTCAGATGTCGTCAGAGTGCGGATCGAACTGCACTGGGGTTCTGATTCCAAGGGCAACCAAACGGATCCGTTCCATGCGGCCAGCTTAGGGTAGCCCGCTTCATTCAATCTTCCTCCAGCGATCAGTCGGCCCTCGTAGACAGTCAGGGCAAGAGCATCGAAATGCAGCCCCTCGGTCAAATCCACCCACGCGTGACCATCCCAGGAGGCAACATAGGCTGTGTCAGTGCTATCGATCAGATTGAACTCCCCCCCTGCAATCAACGCGCCGTCATAGACGGTGAGGGCGCTGACGCCGTCCAGAGATTGTCGGCCCAGCCCAAGAGCGGTCCAGTTGGCGCCATCCCAGGAGGCGACGCAAAACCTACTGGAGTCTTCTCTTCCGGTGAAGGCACCACCGGCAATGAGATTCCCATTGTGTGTGGCAAGAGCACGGACGTCGCCATTCACTTCCGGTCCGAGGGGAGACCAGGCGGCGCCATCCCAGGATGCGACGTTGGCAGCCGGTAATCCGCCGGCGGTAGTAAAGCGCCCCCCTGCAACGAGCTGTCCGTTGAAGACGGTCAGAGACGTTACGTAGACGTCTACTCCCGATCCCAGCGTCGACCAGCCGGAGCCGTTCCAGGCCGCAACATTGCCGCAGGGCTCTCCTCCGGCTACTGAAAAATGGCCCCCGATAATCAACTTGCCATCAAATACAGTCAGTGCCCATCCGACGGGGTCGATTCCCCCGAGCCCCGACCCAAGCGGCGCCCACGCCGAACCGTTCCACGAGGCGACACCGCTGGCGGCCACGTTTCCCACCACTGTAAATGATCCCGCAATGATGAGGGTGCCGTCATAAACAGCCGCAGCGAAGACACCATCATTTGCGCCTCCGATAGACGGGGAGATGCGGTTGTCCCAATATATATCGTCGGGATGATCGGCGGCGACGGGTTCGGCCGCCGGTCGCAAGATCGGTGCACCGATGGCGGGGTCGAGGGTGGATTGGAATCCTTCGAGATTGACCGGTCCTTCATACCCGATATTTCGGATGACGTTGAGATCGAATTGGCCTTCGGGCGTGAGGACATCGGCGACTGTCGGCACGGCAGATTTGGCGCTGGCCCTGTTGTCAGCGGAGACATTGCCTGTTGCGAGCAGGCAGAGAATGAGTGCAAGCGAAATGCGATTCATCAGATCTGCCCCTTATGTCGGCGGTTTGTCCAAGGGGACGCGATTACCCTGCTTCTATTTGGTATGATAGGGAAAATGGATGATTTGGTCAAGAACATCCTGTGTCCATTCGCCGGTGAGCACCGAGACACTTGCTTTTGCAGTACGGCGAGGGTACCTTGGATAGTCTGGTGTCGTCGGGCCGAAGGTTCTGTGTAGCGCGGGGTTGGGATCGCGCCGACATCGCGGGGGCAGTGCAGGATGCGGATCCTGCCGGAGCCGGTTGGGTCGACACAGGCGTATTGGAGTGATTAGATCGAGACAAACAGAGACACGCTTTAAAGGAACGGATACCATGTCAGTCAAACGGATTAACGAACTGCGGAAGAAACTCCGCGAGAGCAACCTCGACGGAATGATTGTCAACCACGGCGATTACGTGCGGTATCTCACCGGCTACACCGGCAGCGCGGGGCTGCTCGTAATCGGACCGACCCAGGCGGACTTCTTCACCGACTTCCGCTATGTCGACCAGTCCAAAGAGCAGGTCAAAGGGGCGCGGGTCAATATCGCCAAAGGGGATCTGATCGACAGCCTCAAGGACTTCACGAAACTGGCGCAAAAGAACCACCGCTACGGGATCGACACCGGCCACCTCACGCTGGCCCAGCACAACAAGCTCCAGGAGGTCTGGGGACATGTGCTGCTGCCGAAGGCCGACGAGTTCCTCGCCGAACTGGGCTGGGTGAAAGACAGCGAAGAAATCGGGCTGATCAAGAAGGCGGTGGCGATCTCGGACACCGCGTTCGAGCGGATCCTCAACCTTGTCGCGCCGGGAGTCCGCGAAAGCGAGCTGGCGGCCGAACTCGAATACCAGATGATGATGCTCGGATCGGAGAAACCGGCGTTCGAGACGATCGTGGCCAGCGGCTACCGGTCGGCGATGCCGCACGGCGTGGCCTCGACCAAGAAGCTGGCGAAGGGGGATTTCGTCACGTTTGACTTTGGCGCGACGGTCGGGGGCTACGTGTCGGACATCACCCGGACGGTCGTGGTGGGGAAAGCGAGCCAGCGCCAGAAGAAGATCTACAAGATCGTGCTCAAGGCGCAGATGGCCGGCGTGAAGAAGGTCAAGGCGGGAGTCAAAGGGAAAGCGGTCGACGAGGCCTGCCGGAATATCATTACCAAGGCCGGGTACGGGAAGGAATTCGGGCACGGCACCGGGCACGGAATCGGATACTACGTGCATGTCGGGCCGCGGCTGTCGCCGCTCTCGCCGGATGTGCTCAAGCCGGGGAATGTCGTCACGGTCGAACCGGGGATTTACATCTCGGGTTGGGGAGGCGTGCGGATCGAAGACGACGTTTGGGTGACGAAGAACGGGGGGAAGGTGCTGAACAAGGCGCCGAAGGAGCTTCTGGAGCTGTAAGCATCGGATTGAGGGAACCCACAGCAAGCTGTGGGGTACTCCGTTACTTTGCTCCGCGACCGGTCACGAGAAGTGTGAAAGCCAGGCGCCCGAGGGTGTCTGGCTTTCGGCTGTCGGGTCGGTTCGGCGGACCGAAGAGCTGTTGGAAAAGGGTCAGGAGGAGGGGTGACAAAATCCGTCAGGATGTGCCGATTGGGGGGCAAAAAACTTGTTGGAGCTGTAAATCGGGGGATGGTATACTTACGCGTGAGGTATTAGACCCGGCCGCGAGAGTGCAGCCGGGGAGCGTGTTTGAGTTCTTCCGAGTAGAGGAGGTGTCGGGCGGGACTGTCCGGCACCACGAAGAGACCGCACGGAACCGAAGAGCGGGACCGTGGCACAGGAGCCTCTATGCGGCAGATGAGGACATCTGTCGTACACAGGATGGATCCCGGCGGCCGGAGGGAAACCGGCAGTCGCTGGGACGTCATTCACCCCGGGTGAGGAATGTTCAGCATGAACGAAAATTACATCCGCAAGTTAATCCGCCTGGTCGAGGAATCGGATATCGAGTCGCTGGAGGTCCACAGCTGGGGCCGCAAGGTGAAGATTATCCATCGATCCAGCGCGTCATCCAACGGGCAGGGGGCGGAAATTGTGGCGGTTGCCGCCGCGCCCGCTCGCGCCCATGTAACCTCTTCCGCGCCTGTAGCTTCCGCGCCAGCAGCGGAGGCCGCCGGGACATCGCCCGCTCAAGTATCGGCCGAGGAAAGCCGATATGTACCAGTGAAGTCGCCAATGGTCGGGACGTTCTATGCGGCCCCGGCTCCGGACGCCGATCCGTACGTCACGGTGAACCAGAAGATCCGTGTCGGGCAGGTCGTGTGTATCGTGGAGGCGATGAAACTGATGAATGAGATCGAGAGCGAGGTCGGCGGTCGCATCGCAAAGGTCCTGGTGCAGAATGCGGAGCCCGTGGAGTTCGGGCAAGTCCTCTTCTTGATCGAACCTGACTGACAAACAGGCCTCTAGCGGAAGGGGTTTCTCCATGAATCTCAAGCAGATGCTGGTTGAGATGCTCAATCGCAAAGCATCCGATCTGCATATCCGGGTCGGCGTGCGCCCGCACCTTCGGGTGAACGGCAAACTCGAGCAGATCCAGTGCGATCCGATGACGATCGACCTGATGGATCAGGTGGTGAACCAGATCCTCAACGAGAAGCAGCGCGAGCGCTTCTACCGGAAGAACGAGATGGATCTGGCGCTGTCGGTGGCGAAACTCGGACGGTTCCGTATCAACCTCTTCCGCCAGCGGGGCACGACCGCAATCGCGATTCGTGCGGTCAACACGACCGTGCCGTCGTTTGAAGAACTGCATCTGCCGCCGGCGGTGCGCGAGTTGTCCAAGACCCGCCGCGGCCTGATTATCATCACCGGGACGACCGGTTCGGGCAAGTCGACCTCGCTGGCGACCCTGATCGAGGAGATCAACGCGACGCGCCACGACAACATCCTTACGGTCGAAGATCCTATCGAGTACATCTACCGCGACAAAAAATCGATTATCTCACAGCGCGAGGTCGGCGGCGACACCGAAACCTTCGCCTCGGCGCTGCGCCACGCGTTTCGTCAGGATCCCGACGTGATCCTGATCGGCGAGGTGCGCGATCTCGAGACGATGTCAATCGCGCTGACAGCGGCCGATACGGGACACCTGGTGCTCACCACGCTGCACACGCTCAATGTGGTGGAGACTATCTCGCGTATCATCTCGTTCTTTCCTCCGCACCAGCACCAGCAGATCCGTCTGCTTTTGGGCGGCACGCTCAAATCGATCGTGTGCCAGCGCCTCCTGGTGCGCGGCGATATGCCGGGACGGATTCCGGCGGTCGAGGTCATGATCAACACGGGCGCGATCAAGGAAGCGATCATGGACGAGACCAAGACCGTGAGCATTCCGGAGCTGATGGAGCAGGGGACCGTGCAGTACGGGATGCAGACCTTCGACCAGTCGATTATGAAGCTGTACAAAGCCGGCAAGATTTCGTTCGACGAGGCGATTGTACAGGCGACCAATCCGGATGACTTCGACCTTCGCGTCAAGGGGATCACGGGAACCTCCGATCGGTGGGATAGCTCCGAAGACGATAAGCAGTCGGGGCACCAGAAGAAGGACGAGATGCCGACGGGGTTCGGAAAGTTCTAGTCTGTTAGCATTGGTGGATGACGTGCGGCCGGGTGGTGACATCAGGCCGCACGTTTTTTCTGAGGGGAGAAGTCCATGCGAAAGCCGCTACTCCTTACAGCCGTGACTATCACCGTCGTCGTCGGGGCGTATGTCGCCTGGTCTAGTCACTATCAAGCTCAGTCTCGCAAACAACTTCAGAATTGCCAATCGCTCAAGACTGGTATGACGGCAGTTGAAGTGTTTGATATCCTCGGGCAGCCGAGGTCAGTCCATCCACCGGCCTGGGGAGAACACTGGGAAGTCTGGTACTACGGCATCAGCAATGACGGCTCGGGATCTGTCTCAGCAAGCATCGATACGGAATCCCGGTTACTGATTGGGTTTGAGTGCAATGAGGGTGAGTGGGTCGATGTAGACTTCGGGAGCATCAGGCGATTCGGCGTAGACAGCCTGCTGAGGATCGAGGATCGGATTGCTGCGCTGAGGGCAGGTGACGATGTCTCGAGTTTTTGGCCTCTTCTAACAACCGCGACCGACAGTTTTAATTACCTGGGAAGGGATGGTTACGCGTTTCCCGGGCTGCTGACAGGAGACGGACGGCCAATTGTTTATCTCGACAGCACGCGGCTAACGGTGGCTGAAGTGAGAATTGGCCGGGAGCATCTGTTGAGCGAAGATGTGTTGAGGCAGTTTAGTCCGTAGATTTATCTCCTGAGCAAGATGCCACGTCAAGCGCGCCGAGCCATGCTTGACCTACCGCTGGGAAGGGAGTAAGGATGAAAGCAGTCTTACTGCTCGCGGCGGCCGCCACAGTTGCGGCGTTGCACGGGCTTTCGGGGTCCGCAGCCGATAATGCGGCCGGTCCCTGGATTTACAGTGTCACCATTCCCATCCAGGCGGGCGGTCGGACGACAGTGACGCTCTTCACCGAGGATTCATCGGCAACATTCACGCTGTTTGACAGTATCCTGGAGCGGAAGGCGACACTCAAGCTGGTTCACCAGCCGTCGTACTGGATGGAGAAGGAAGGCTCGGACTCTGTGGTGGTGCTGCCCTTTCCAGTGCTGAAGGCAGGGTTGTACATCCTTGAGGTCCAGAGTCCGGACACTTCGTATACGGACCGGTTCCTGTTAATGGAGTGACGAGATTATGCCACTATCCCGCAAGGCTAAAGGATGGATCTGGTTTACGATCGGAACCATCCTCGCGTTGCCGGTGCTCCTCATCGCAACTATCGGCGTGGTCTGCTACATGACCGGCAGGCCGCAAACCCTGTACACGATCAACGAGCGGGAATACGAGTTTGCGGTGATCGATGAACCTGGGGGAGGAGCGATCGGGCCCGTGGGCGATCTGGTGGTAACGGTTTCAGGGGGGAAGTGGAATGACTACGAGTTGGTGCGGGCGGAGGGAGCGGACTCGGCGGCCGTAAAGTGGATTGACAGCACGCGAGTGTGGATCGTCATTCTCAACGGGAGCTATGATCTGTGGCCCGACCGGACGTTGGTGTGGCGACGAACGGATTCGGCGAAGTTTGATTTGCAGGCGATGCCGGGGAGGCATGTACGGTTTGATGGGCCGGGATGAGGAGGGGAGAAGACTGGATCCCGGGTCAAGCCCGGGATGACAGTATCCGGGCGTCAGTCTAGGTCAATGTCAGGACCGCGAGGGTCATGACCTACAAGAAGAACATTTGAATCTACCAGCCCGCAGCAGAGCTGCGGGTTACTCGCCTGCTTGATCTTGTTTCACGTCTCTCATCCCAATTGGGCTGTTCCCGCGAAACGAACCGCACGTTTTTTTGTGGCGTCCAATCAGGGCAACTTACGACCATAGGAACCGGATCGGCGCCGGGGAGTTGTACGTATGAGAAGAAACGTACCCGGCAGTCGCACGAGAAACCAGAAAGGCGGCGATGACGCAGAGCGAACGATCAGCACTCACGGTTGCATTGGCGGGGTTCTTTCTCTTTGCAGCAGTTACCACGGCAGTAGTCACCGGGATCACTCCCGGAGTGAAGGCGCAGCAGTCATGGCGGGACGCGCAGCAGCCCAAAATCGCTGTCCCGGCCCAGACACAGGAAAACATGGCGCCGCTCCTGGAAGGGATGGGAAACCACAGCTTCAAGATCTCTACTAAGAACGAACAGGCGCAGACCTATTTTAACCAGGGGCTGATGCTCCACTACGGGTTCAACCACGCCGAGGCGATCCGGTCGTTCCAGCAGGCGCAGAAGCTCGATCCCAACTGCGCCATGGCCTTTTGGGGAGAGGCGCTGGCGCGTGGGCCGCACCTGAATGCGCCCATGGCGGCCTCAAACCTCCAGCCGGCGAAAGCGGCTGTCGAAAAAGCGCAGTCGCTCGCCTCGAAGGCCTCGGCGCGCGAGCAGGCCTTCATCCGCGCCCTGGCCTTTCGATACATGGAGAACCGCACGGCGAACCGGGGGGAACTCGACCGCCTGTACTCCGACGCCATGCGCGAAGTGGCCCAGCAGTATCCGGACGATCCCGATGCCCAGGCGCTCTTCGCCGAGTCGCTGATGCTCCTGTCTCGCTACCACTACTGGGAGGACGACGGCACGCCGAACGGAATCGGGGAGGAGATTGTCACGACCCTCGAACAGTCGATGGAACGTCAGCCGAATCATCCGGCGACAAATCACTTCTATATCCACACGGTCGAGATGCGGCATCCGAAACGCGGCGAGGCGGCGGCGGATCGCATGCGGGATCTCGTGCCGGGGATCGGGCACTTGCAACACATGCCGTCGCACATCTACCTGCAGATCGGGCGGTACGCGGATGCGTCGCTGGCCAACGAGAAGGCGGTGGCGGTGGACAGCGCCTACCACGCCCAGTACGAGGCGCGGGGGATGTACCGGATCTCGTACATGCCGCACAACGCGATTTACCTGACGTTCTCGACCTCGATGGAGGGGCGCGGGGAAGCGACGGTTCGCGCGGCGCGGAAGGCGCGGGAGTTGATCCTGAAAGAGCCGCTGGAGCAGCAGGGGTACGGCTCGCTGACACATGGATGGACGTTGCCGTACTACGCCATGGTGCGGTTCGGCCGTTGGCCGGAGATACTCGAGGAGCCGAAGCCGGAGCCGGGAGCGGCCATGCTCTACCCCACGGCGATCTGGCACTACGCGCGGGGAATGGCGTACCTTCGGACGGGAAAGCCGGACAGCGCCGAGGTCCAACTGGCACGGCTGACGGAACTGGCCACAAAAGAGATGGCGGACAAGATGGACGTGTTCACGCCGGCCACCGCGTTGGGCGTGCTGCAGGTTGCGGCGAAGACGCTGACGGCCGAGATTGCGGCCGCGAACGGGGACTACGAGGCGGTGATCACCGGGATGCGCGAGGCGGTGGCGATCGAGGACGGATTCGGGTACCACGAGCCGCCGGCCTGGTTCAGCCCGAGCCGCGAGACGCTCGGCGCGATGCTCCTTGAGGCCGGGCAGGCAGCGGAGGCGGAGCAGGTGTACCGGGAGGATCTGCAGGAGTATCCGAATAATGGGTGGTCGCTTTTCGGACTGACGCAGGCACTGGAGGCACAGGGAAAGACAGCCGAAGCGGAGGAAGTGCGGGGGCAGTTTCAGGCGGCGTGGGCGCGGGCGGACGTCCAGTTGACGAGTTCGCGGATGTAGATTGGTCGTTGCGTTCGGCCAATGAGATCGGACCTGAAGCCGCCCATTTGCCGGGATCGGGCGATTCCACCGCTCACGGATCGTTGCTCACGCCCGGTGAATTGTGTGAAGTTGCTGTGACAAAGAGGGTTCACAGCGTTTGGGGAAGCCGGGATTTGGGTTGTGGGGCGGGGGGATTTACCATATATTTGCTACCTGAGAAGGCGGTTTTCGGGCCGGATGCATCCGGTTGAAAGCCGCCGGATCGGCGGATCCGTGGCTCGGGGACCCCACCGCAAGCGGTGGGGCACCGAAGATATTTGGCTCGGGGACTCCACAGTAAGCTGTGTGGCACTCGATCAAGCAAGTCCCACCATGAATGGTGGGCCACAGAGGATTCGTACAGAGGGTTCGTAATGTCGCCCAGATGAAGGGAACGCACTGCCTCCGGATCGGCCGGCAGAAGCAACTGCCGGTGAAACGACAGACTGCAAGCGGTGAGTGGCCCAAACATCCGAGACGAAAGGACACGACTTGTTCGAAAAGGTACTCATTGCCAATCGGGGCGAAATCGCCCTGCGCATAATTCGCGCGTGCCGTGAGTTGGGGCTCAAAACGGTGGCTGTCTACAGCGAGGCGGACCGCGATGCCCTGCATGTCCGTTTTGCCGACGAGGACGTCTGTATCGGTCCGGCGCCGGCGCGGCAGTCGTATCTGAATTTCAAGCACATCATTGCGGCGGCCGAGGTGACCAACGCGGGAGCGATTCACCCCGGCTACGGTTTCCTGGCCGAGAACGCCGATTTTGCCGAGATCTGCGAGTCCTGCGGACTTACCTTCATCGGGCCGACGCCGGAGCAGATTCGCCAGTTGGGGGACAAGGTCCGGGCCAAGGATCTGATGAAGCGGGCCGGGGTGCCGTGCATTCCGGGGTCGGACGGGATCGTGCCGACGTTTCGGGACGCGGCCGCGATCGCCGAGGAAATCGGCTATCCGGTGATTCTCAAAGCGGTGGCCGGCGGCGGAGGCAAAGGCATGCGGGCGTGCCGGGACATTGCCGAGCTGGAGCGCGGCTTTCACATCGCGTCGGCCGAAGCGGGCAATGCGTTCAACAACCCGGATCTGTACCTCGAAAAACTCGTCATTAACCCGCACCATGTTGAAATCCAGCTGATGGGGGACACTCACGGCCATTACATCCATTTCGGGGAGCGGGACTGTTCGATCCAGCGCCGCCACCAGAAGCTGATCGAAGAGACGCCGTCGCCGCTGATGACGCCCGAGCTGCGCAAGCGCATGGGAGATGCGGCGGTCAAAGGCGCGGCCGAGGTGGGATACCGCGGGGCGGGGACGATGGAATTCCTCGTGGACGACAACCACAACTACTACTTCATGGAAATGAACACCCGCATCCAGGTGGAACACCCGGTGACGGAGGAAGCCTACGAGGTCGACCTGCTGCAGGACCAGCTGCGGGTGGCGCTGGGCGAGAAGCTCGAATACAAGCAGGAAGACATCAAGCCGAAGTGGGCGGTGATCGAGTGCCGGATCAACGCGGAGGATCCCGACAAGGATTTCCGCCCGGGACCGGGGACGATCACGGGCCTGCATATTCCCGGTGGCCTGGGGATACGGGTGGATCGGGCGGTGTATACGGGGTATGTGATTCCGCCGTTTTACGATTCGATGATCGCGAAACTGATCGTGCGGGCGCGGACCCGGGAGCAGGCCGTGATCCGGATGCGCCGGGCGCTCGATGAGTTCATCGTCGAGGGGATTCCGACGACCGTGGGCTTCCAGCGCGAAATTTTCCAGCATCCGGATTTTGTGGCCGGCAAGTACGACATCAACTTCATAGAATCGCGGCTTCGACCCGCGAAGGAGCCGGGGGCCCTCCCTTTAGCGGAGGGGGAGTCGCCCAAGAGCCTGACCCTGTTGCGGGGGGGCGAGGGGACTCCGGCCAGCGCAGAAGAAATCGCCGGGGCGGTGGCCTCGGTGTCAGATAAGAAGGCCGAGTAACGATTTAACCTAGTACGTGTATAGTGGAGGATCCCGTGAACATTCCCGCAGAACTGCGCTACACCAAGGAGCATGAATGGATTCGGCTGGACGGTAAGACGGCCACGATCGGGATAACGGAATACGCCCAAGGGGAACTCGGGGACATCGTTTTTGTCGAGCTCCCGAAGGTGGGCGACCATGTCGCGCAGATGCAGGCGTTCGGCACGATCGAAGCGGTCAAGGCCGTCTCGGAGCTGTATGCGCCGGTATCGGGCAAGGTTGTCGAGATCAACGGCGCGCTGGAAGATGATCCGATGATCATCAACCGGGATCCGTACGGCGACGGCTGGATGATCAAGGTTGAGGTGTCGGATGCGGCGCAAGTGGCTGCGCTATTGGACCAGGGGAACTACAAGCGCCTGCTGGAAGAAGCGTAAGGCGGATTGTGGTTCTGCCGTTCCCGAACGGAGCAGTGAGCGGCCGGCCCATGAGTCGGCCGCATGACATCGGTACCGAAAGAATGCGACCCGGCGGAGGCACTTGCGCCGGGTAGTGGTGTTACGATAGAGATCCTCCCGGCGGCGAGTTCCTGGCGACGTCGGGGGAGAAGACCCTCGGGCCGCTCAATCACCTGGGGGAGGTAAACACAGGAAGAATCGGAAGCAGTCAGAGTATGTCATACGTACCGAACACCGACGACGATCGTCGGGCGATGCTCAAGCGCATCGGGGTTGACAAGTTCGAGGATTTGCTGGACGGTATTCCGGCCCATCTGCGGCTCAAGCGGGAGCTGAATATACCGTCGCTGTCCGAGATGGAGCTGCTGCGCGAGATCCAGGAGCTTTCGCGGGAAAACCGCGAAGGGCTGGTGGGTTTCGCCGGAGGCGGCGTGTACGACCACTGGATCCCGTCGGCGGTGAATACGATCATCAGCCGGCCGGAGTTCATGACGGCCTACACCCCCTACCAGGCGGAAGTGGCGCAGGGAACGCTTCAGGCGATTTACGAATTTCAGACGCACATCTGCCGGCTGACCGGGATGGATGTCGCCAACGCGTCGATGTACGACGGCGCGACGGCGGCGGCCGAGGCCGCCATGCTGGCGCTGAAGGTGACGAACCGCAACCGGATCGTTCTGGCCGAAACGCTCAATCCCTCCTACCGCGACGTGGTGCGGACGTACCTGTCGGGTCTCGATATCGAGATCGTGACTGCGCCCATGGCCGACGGGGTGACGGACCTGAACCGTCTGGAGGATCTGCTCGACGAGAACACGGCCGGTGTGATCGTGTCGCAGCCGAATTTCTTCGGGTTACTCGAGGAGACGGAGCCGGTGGCGGCGATGGTCCACAAGGTCGGCGGCAAGCTGGTCATGGCGGTAGACCCGATCGCGCAGGCGGTACTCAAGACGCCGGGCGAGGTCGGGGCCGATATCGCGATCGGTGAGGGCCAGCCCCTGGGAATGTCGGTGTCGTTCGGCGGCCCGCTCCTCGGGTTTTTCGCGGTGAAAAAGGATCTCGTGCGCAGCATGCCGGGACGAATCGCCGGCCGGACCACGGATGTGGACGGCAAGCCGGGGTTCGTGCTGGTGCTGCAGACGCGCGAACAGCATATCCGCCGCGAGAAGGCGACCTCGAACATCTGCACGAACCAGGCGCTGTGTGCGACTACGGCGGCGGTGTACATGACGCTGCTCGGAAAGACCGGGCTGCGGCAGGTGGCGCTGCTGTCGATGGAAAAAGCGCAGCAGGCCGCGAAAGCAATCGGTGCGCTCGACGGATTCGAGCTGTACTGGAACAGGCCGTTCGTGCGCGAGTTCGCGATCCGGACGCCCAAACCGGCGCAGCAGATCATCCTGGCGATGGTCGAGCGGAGCATTCTGCCGGGAGTGGCGGCCGGGCGCTGGTACCGTGGCCTCGATGACTGCCTGATCGTGGCGCTGACCGAGAAGCGCACCGACGAGGAAGTCGCGCGGCTGGTGTCGGGGCTCAAGGAGTTGTCCACGAGTGGCGTACTGTCCCGAATGTAATATTGAACTGAAAGGCGATCCGCAGCGGTGCTACGTGTGCGGACATCCGGTTATGAGTGACGAACGGACTGACTGGGTCGTGCTGGGGATGGTGGACGGCAAGCCGTTCGCCGATTTGGCGCGTGAAACGCTCAAGTCGCTGAACATACCGGCGGTGGTGATTTCCAAGTCGGGGTTTTTCGGCAACGTGGGGTTGCCGCTGAATCCGATCTACGAATCCAAACCGTCGTCGTTCGAAATCTCAGTCCCGGCGACCTATCAGGATGAAGCGATGGAAGTTCTGGAGGCCACGCTCGGCGAGCGGTGGCAGCGAAAGGAATAGCAGTGGCCTACTGTCCGCAGTGCCGGTACGAATTTGAAACGGGCGTCATGGTCTGCCCCGATTGCAATGTCACGCTGGTCGATTCCATGCCCGAACGCGGGGCGGCGGCGATGAGCCCCGACCGCAGCTGGGTCGTGATGGGCCAGGTGGCGTCGCAGATGAAGTCGGAGATGGCCAAGGGGTCATTGGATTCGAACAACATTCCGTCGGTGATTCTCTCAGCCGGCATGAGCGGACCGCAGCGCGGCGCCACCCATGCGGGCAGCCTGTTCCACAGCGGATCGGTAGGAAACGTGATCATGGTTCCGCGGGAGTTCCGCGAGGACGCGCTTATAATTCTCGAAGCGGTGCTCGGCGAGGATCTGATCCAGCCGGAACCGTGACAAACGAACAGACACCTTTGGCGAGAGCGAGAGGCAAATGAAAAAACTGGTTATGACGATCGCGCTGGTGCTCCTGGCGCTGCCGATTCTGGCGGCGGACGAAGCCGCGCAGTCGGCGCCGTTCTTCTCGAGCTTGGACTCGGCGGCGGCCGCGGCGGGCGAGCGGGAGTACTTTGTTCTGGATTTCTACACCGATTGGTGAAAGTACTGCAAGATGCTGGACACGGTCGTGTTCACTGATCCGAAAGCGATTGCATTTTTCACCGATGAGATGGTGCTGGTGAAGGTCCATGCCGAACAGGATACCCTGACGCGGCAGCGGTACAAAGTGATGGGTTTCCCGACCTCGGTGCTGGTGCGCAAGGACGGCACGGAAGTCGATCGGCTGGTCGGGTTCGATTCGACCGACCGGTACATTCAGACGTTCCGCGATTTCTCGAAGGGGATCGGGACGCTCGAAGACCGGGTCGCGAAGTTCGAAGCCGCGCCGCACCGGGATTCGGCGTTTGCGATCGCCGAGAAGTTCAAGTACAAAGGTGAATCGGCCCAGGCCGAGACCTGGTACGCAAAGGTGCTCGAAATGGGCCCGGCGGACGATTCGCTGGCCGGCGAGACGCACATCGCGCTCGGCGACATGTACATGCGGGCGAAAGAGTATCCGAGGGCGCTGGAGGCGATGGCGACCGCGAAGGCGAAGTTCGCTGGAACCCCGCTCGCCGAGATGGCCGACATCTACACGGCGGTCATTCACCAGCGGGCCGGGGATACAACCGCGGCGGTTTCGGCGTACGAGCAGTTCATCAAGAGCTACCCGGAATCCGAGGACGCCGAATACGCCCGAACACAGATAGCAAAATTGACAGGCAAAAGTACAGAAGACTCGAAATAACGCGTCGCCGGTGTCGCCGGCGGTGCGGATGGATGCTATGGACGAGCGATTGTTGATTTACGATAAGTCGGTGGCCGGACGGCGCGGGTATACTTTGCCTGCGACCAGACGGAGTGAAACCGAGATTCTGTCGGCGCTGCCGCAGCAGTTCCGCCGCAGTGAAGCTGCGGCCCTGCCGGAGGTGACCGAGGGCGAAGCGATGCGCCACTTTGTCGGGTTGTCGGTGAAGAACCATCACATCGACAAGGATTTCTACCCGCTGGGGTCGTGCACCATGAAGTACAATCCGAAGCTGAACGACGTGGCCGCGTCGATGCCCGATTTCCGAGAGCATCACCCGCTCGCGCCGTGCAGCTCGGCTCCCGGGATCCTGCGGATCATGTGGGACCTGAAGAACTACCTGTCGGAAGTCTCCGGATTTCCGTCGATTTCGCTGCAGCCGGTGGCCGGCGCTCACGGCGAGTTCGTGGGGCTCCTGGTCATGCGGGCATACCACCTGAAGAAGGGGAAGAAGCGCTCGAAGATCATTATCCCGGACTCGGCGCACGGCACCAACCCGGCTTCGGTGGCCATTGTCGGCTACTCGACGATTCAGGTGAAAGCGAACGAGAAGGGTGTGATTCCACCCGAGGCGGTGGCCGCGGTGATGGACGACGATGTGGCCGGGATCATGATGACGAACCCGAACACGCTCGGCATTTTCGAGACGCACATCAAGGAGATCGCCGATATCGTGCACGCCAAGGGCGGCCTCGTCTACATGGACGGCGCGAACCTTAACGCCAACATGGGAATCTTCCGCCCCGGGGATGTCGGCTTCGACATCATGCACTTCAACCTGCACAAGACCTTCTCGACGCCGCACGGCGGCGGCGGGCCGGGTGCGGGTGCAGTGGGCGTGACGGCCGAGCTGGACAAGTTCCTGCCGTTCCCGGTGCTGGAGAAGGCCGACGACGGGAAGCTGTTCATGAACTACAACCGTCCGGATTCGGTCGGCCGCGTGCATTCGTTCTACGGCAACTTCGCCAACCAGGTCCGCGCCTATGCCTATATCAAGACGCTTGGCGGCCGGGGCTTGCGCGAGGCGAGCGAAAACGCCGTGATCAACGCCAACTATGTCAAGGCGCTGATCAAGGACGTGTTCGAGGTGCCGTACGACGTACACTGCATGCACGAATTCGTGGCCTCGGGGAATCGCCAGAAGAAGAAAGGCGTCCGCACCTCGGATATGTCCAAGCGGATGCTCGATTTCGGCATCCACTCGCCGACCAACTACTTCCCGCTCATCGTGCCGGAAGCGCTCATGATCGAGCCGACCGAGACGGAGAGCAAGGAGACGCTGGACCGGTTCGCCGCGATCATGCATCAGATCGCCCGCGAGGTGGAGGAGAATCCGGAGATCGTGACCTCGGCGCCCCATGACACGCCGGTGCGTCGGCTCGATGAATCCTCGGCGGCGCGGAACCTCGATGTCTGCGCGCTGAAGTAACATTGTACTTGTGATTTTGGGCCGATGCCCTTTTTTGGGGCATCGGCTTTTTTATGCTGAGATTCGAAGACGTCACATACCGGTATACGGAGGAAGCTCCGGACGCATTGCGCGAGGTGAGCATTACGGTCAACGCCGGTGAGGCGGTGGCGGTGATGGGAGCCAACGGGTCGGGGAAATCGACCTTCGCACGGCTGGCGGCGAACCTGCACGAGCCGACCAAAGGGTGGGTCAAAGTCACCGACAGGCAGGGGCGGGACACGCCCGTCGGGATCCTGTTTCAAAATCCGGACAACCAGATGGTCGCGGTGACGGTCGAGAAAGAGATCGCGTTCGCGCTGGAGAACCTGGCGACCCCGCTGGACGAGATGGAAGAGCGGATCACCGACACGCTGGAGAGGTTCGGGATCACCCACCTGCGCCGGCGTCTGACGGCGGAACTATCGGGAGGTGAGAAGCAGCGGGTGGCGCTGGCGTCGGTGATGATCGCCGAGCCGGAGGTACTGGTGCTCGATGAGCCGGATTCGTACTTGGACCAGGCGGGAAAGATCGCCCTGCGGGAGGAACTGGCGGCGCTGCGGGACAACAACCGCTCGATGATACAAATCCATATCACGCAGTATCCGCAGGTCGCGAAAGAGTACTCGCGGCTGATTGTGTTTCACGAAGGAAAGATCGCGGCCGACAGCCGGCCGGAGAAGATTTTTGCGGACGAGGCGTTCTGCAGACAGACCGGGCTGCGGTATGATATCGACCAAGAGGCGCGGGAGGTGGCCGCCGAGGCGGATGTCCTGAAAACGACCGAACGGAAGATCCACCAGATTGAACTCGACGGCGCGACAGTCGGGTATCCGGGCAGCGGGTTTACGTTGCCGGAACTCGATCTATCCGTGAAAGCCGGGGAGGTGATCGGCGTTGTCGGGCCATCGGGATCGGGCAAGAGCACGCTGGGCCTGCTCTTGTGCCGCCTGCTCAAACCGACACGGGGAAGGGTGCTGTATCTCGGACCCGAGGGGGGGCCGGCGAATCTGGAAGATATTCTCGGGCGGGTGACGGCGATATTCCAGCAGCCGGAACGCCAGTTCTTTCTGCCGACCTGCGCACAGGAGATCGAATTCGGTCCGCGCAATATCGGGCGGGCGCTGACAATTACGCAGACGCAGCAGATGCTTCGGCTAGTCGGATTGGATCCGACCGAGTTCACCACTCGGGATCCGTTCCGTCTGTCGGGCGGGGAGAAGCGGCGATTGGCGTTTGCGGCGGTGTTGTCGATGCGGCCGGATATGGTGGTGTTCGACGAGCCGACCTGCGCCCTCGATCCGGAAGGGGTGGGGCGGTTCATTCGGCTGGCGAAAGAGCTGCGGGAGAGCGGCGCGGGCGTGGTGGTGATCAGCCACGACGGGGAGGTGATCCGGGCGTTGTCGGATCGGGTGCTGGTGCTCGATGGGGACGGGAGCTGTCGGGTGGGAGGCGCATCGGCGTTTTTCGGCTGGGAAGGGGCAAAGCGGCTTGTGTCGGGATAGAGGAGAAGGGGTAGGTCAAGCACCGGCTTCGGTGCTTGACGATGGAACGCCAAAACGTCAAACACGCAAACCCGTGTTTGACCTGCGGGACCGGTGCCGTGGTAGGGGAAGCGATCGGGGGATCGTCACCCTGAGCGGAGTCGAAGGGTGACGCTCAAGTGTCACAACGCAGGGGTAGGTCGGGTTCCAAAGCGAGCGCCGCAGGCGCGACGCGGATAAACCCGACAAGTCAGAAGATGCACCGTTAACAAGTCGGGTTTCTCGGAAGCTTCGCTCCCTCAGAACCCGACCTACATCAATAGAGGCTGATGTCGGTTCGCAGTGAGGAGTACTCTGATGGAAAGCCACGGATCGTTCATGTCGATCATCAATGACATCGCCAATCCGAAAACCCTCTGGGACGGCCGGTACAAGATTCCGTGGGACGATCCGGAGTTCAGCCGTCGAATGCTGGCCGAGCACCTGTCGCAGAGTCATGATCTCGCGAGTCGTCGCGACGATATGATCTCTCGCCAGATCGATTGGCTGCACCTGAGAGTAGCGGAGAACCTGCCGGGCCGACTGCTTGATCTGGGCTGCGGGCCCGGTCTGTACATCGAGAAGCTGGCCGGACTCGGCCACCGTTGCGAGGGAATCGACTTTTCTCCGGCATCTGTAGAGCATGCGAGGGAGCGGCTGGGGGAGAGAGCCTCGGTGCAACTCGGCGACGTGCGCCAGGTCGACTACGGAACTGGCTTTGACGTGGTGATGATGCTGTACGGCGAGCTCAATGTGTTCTCCCCCAGGGACTGCCGCCTCATCCTCGGCGCGATTCACCGTGCCCTCAAACCGAAAGGGCGGGTTGCGCTGGAGGTCCATACATACGAGGCCGTGCGGGCGATGGGAGAGACGCCGAACTACTGGTATCGATCAGGTTCAGGGCTGACCGGGCTTTTTTCGAATCGACCCCATATATGCCTCGTCGAGAGCCACTGGTACGAGAGCGAGCGGACGGCCCAGCAGATGTTTCATGTGCTGGATGCGGAGAGCGGAAAGGTCGACACGTATCGGAGCACCACGCGCGCCTGGACCGACGATGAATATCGCACGCTTCTCACGGAGGCAGGGTTCACAGAAGTGATGTTTCACCCCGATTGGCCGGTGCCGCCCGAGACTCATCAGATGGTGACGGCGCGGCGGAGAGGCTGACAAAGCGGGCCCGGCACCTATGCCTGAGATTATTCAGGAGTAGGTCAGGCCGCTTGCGGCCTGACGGGGAGCAAATCGACAAGTCAGGCTACAGTTGAGCCCGACCTGCACGAGGGGAGATTGCTTCGCTGCGCTCGCAATGACGGTATCCATATGTCAGTGTGCGGCAATGGCAGGAGTCGAGGGGTTCCTATCCCACAAACCCATCCGCGCACTCACGGCTTGGCGGCGGACGCCAGCTCAGTAATATAGGACTGGGACAACCAGGCGGGGAGGTTGGCGGTCAAGCGGCGGGATCCGTCGACATGCAATAGGCCGTTGCGGAGGGCGGCGGCAATCGTCATGTGCCCCATCCAGATTTTCGTCATCACCACCAATTCACAGCGCAACAGCAGATCCACCGTGCGGCCGGGATGGCTATAGCACAGCTCGACACTCTTTCCTTCGACCAGAATCCACCATTGACGGTAGCGCCCGGACAGGTCGGTGAATTCGAATTCGATCACGGCCTGGCCGCCGCGAATCTGATCGGCTCTCAGGCGGCGGCTGATATCGAGCATGAGCAGGTCGACATCGAGATCTTCGGCGGCAAAAGACTCGCGGATCCAGCGGTAGCCCCAGAGGCCGGCGGCTTCGATAATCGGTTTGAGGGCTTTGCCCGATTCGGTGAGGTGGTACTCCCAGCCGGCGCCGGATTGCACGCGGTAAATGATATCGTACTCCTCCAGCGCTTTGAGGCGGTCGGAGAGGACCGAGGGGGAGATGCGGCCGAGGCCGCGCCGGAGCTGGGAGAAGCGGGTGCTCCCCATCACCAGCTCGCGGATCACGAGCAACATCCAGCGCTCGCCGAGGATCTCGGCGCACTTGGCGACCGGGCAGAACTGACCGTATTCCTGCATGGGGGAAAGATAGAGTAATCCGGTCCAGAAACAAGTACGAATTTCGTAGCGGGTAGTACGGAAGTCGAAGCGGACACGGACGGGAAAAGGCCGTTCTTAGGGGTGACGAACCGAAACAGCCCGGCACGATCCGGGCGATGAGAACCCGCAACGGAAAGGAGTCGGCCATGCCGATGGTCCACTGCAACATGATCAAGGGTGTCTTCACGGACGCCGAGAAGCGCAAACTGATCGCCAATATCACCGAAGCTTTTGTCGACGCCAAGGGGGAGGGGTTCCGGGATCTCGTGATGGTGATGATTCACGAGGTCGAGAGCGGCCATGTCGGGAAGGGAGGGAACATCCTGACCGCGGAGAAGGTGCTGGCCAAAGCGGCAGGGTTGGAACCCGCCACGAGGTAGCCGACCGCAGGCAGTTCACGAGGGATCCGAAGCCGCACCATACGGTGCGGCTTTTTTTTCGTCTTTTTTCACCCCGGAGCTTGACGGGCCGTCGGCAGTGCATATAATGCACCGGAATTGCAGGCCACCAGGCCGAACCTTTTAAGGTGATCCGGTGAGGTCACTAAAGGAATGGACGTGAACAGCAGTGTCATCGCATGCGGCACAGGCAGGCTGTGCCGGTCATACCATCCAGCGGCAAGTCAATATCAGGGCAATCTCAGATCCATTCCCATTCCGCAATGTCGGCTTTCGAGTTGTAGGTCGGGTTCCGAGCCGCGCAGCGGCGAGAAACCCGACAATGAAACGCCGGAAGAAGGAACTCGTAGGTCAGGCTCCTTGGAGCCTGACGTATTCACGCTTAATCTTCACCTGTCAGGTCACAGTCGGTCCAACCTCCTGTCTTCTGTAGGTCAGGACCTTTATGGTCCTGACATTGCCTCAACACCAACGCATAGCAGCTGTCATTGCGAGCGCAGCGAAGCAATCTCTCCTCGTAGGTCGGGTTCCGAGCCGTGCAGCGGCGAGTAACCCGACAATGAAACACCGGAAGAAGGGGTTTGTAGGTCAGGCTCCTTGGAGCCTGACGTATTCACGCCCAATTCTCACCTGTCAGGCTATAATCGGCCCAACCTCCTGTCTTCTGTAGGTCAGGACCTTTATGGTCCTGACATTGATCCAAACCAAAAGCTCGGATACCGTCATTGCGAGCGCAGCGAAGCAATCTCTCCTCGTAGGTCGGGTTCCGAGCCGCGCAGCGGCGAGAAACCCGACTCGACGGTGATATCGAGTGACAGGGATCGAGTTCCTGATGTGAACCAACGGCAGGAACCCGGGGACTTCTACACGACGGCTCGTTACTGTCACCAGTCGGGTTTCTCGGAGCTTACGCTCCTCGGAACCCGACCCACTCCCACCATAAATGGTGGGCCACAAGCGACATTCTCACCGATCCCACAGCAAGCTGTGGGCTACTCTGTGCCACACTCTCGAACTTCAGCAAAGATTCAACATATTCCCAAGCTACATGGAGGTTTCATTGCCGGGAACGACTGATCTCATCCTCGATGAGAAAAAGATCGATCGGGCGCTCCAGCGAATCGCGCACGAGATTGTCGAGCGCAACGCGGGCGCCGAATCACTGGTCATTATCGGCGTGCTGCGGCGCGGTGCCTACCTCGCGCGGCGTATCGCCAAAATGATCGAGGAGCTCGAAGGGGTCAAAGTGCCGGTCGGTTTGATGGATATCAGCCTGTACCGCGACGACGTCCACTCCAAGCTCGACCAGCCGATCGTCCAGCGGACCGAGATCCTGTTCGACGTGGTCAACCGGAATGTCGTGCTTATCGACGACGTGTTGTTCACCGGGCGCACGACCCGGGCGGCCATCGACCAGGTGATCGACTTCGGGCGGCCGAAAACGATCCAGCTGGCGGTGCTGGTGGATCGCGGACACCGCGAACTGCCGTTCCGCCCGGACTATGTCGGGGCGAACATCCCGACCGCGCGCGAGGATCAGGTGGTGCTCGAAGTGAAAGAGAAAGAGGGAGTCGATCGGGTGTACGTGATCCGCGGCGTCGGAGACAAGAGCCGCCCCGCCGGAACGACGGCGGCGGCCGGGACCTCCGGCGGACGCGGGATGTCGACCCCCAAGCCCGGCAAGGCTGAGACGAAACCGGCGGCGAAGAAGAAAGCCCCTGCGAAGAAAACCACCAAAGGGAAGGGGAAGACGCGATGAGCCGACTCAGTTCAAACCACCTGCTCGGGCTGGAGGGAGTGCCGCGCAAGGATATCGAGCTGATACTGGATACGTCGGACACCTTCCGCGAAGTGTTGGACCGGACGATCAAGAAGGTGCCGACCCTGCGCGGTATCACCGTACTCAACCTGTTCTACGAAGCCTCGACCCGCACGCGCATCTCGTTCGAGCTGGCCGAAAAACGCCTCTCGGCCGACACCATCGCGTTCACCAAGGCGGGTACCTCGGTGGCCAAAGGGGAATCGCTGCGTGACACGGTCCAGAATATCGAGGCGATGAAGATCGATATGGTGGTCGTCCGACACAGCTCCGCCGGCACGCCGTATTTCCTGACCCAGTGCATGGATTCAAACATCATTAACGCCGGCGACGGCGCGCACGAGCACCCCACCCAGGCGCTCCTGGACATGTACACGATCCGCAAGAAGTACAAGAAGCTCGACGGCCTGCGGGTGGTGCTGGTCGGGGATGTGCGGCACTCGCGCGTAATCCGGTCGAATATCTGGGGCCTCAAGACAATGGGGGCCTCGGTGGCGCTCTGCGGCCCGGCCACGCTCCTGCCCCGCGAGGTGGAGCAGTTCGGGTGCGACCTGTACACCGACGTGGACGAGGCGCTCGACGGCGCGGATGTGGTCAACGTAATGCGCATCCAGCTCGAACGCCAGCAGGCGGGCTTGTTCCCGTCGCAGCGGGAGTACACGAATCTCTGGGGAATCAACCGTGAGCGGCTCAAACGGCTCAACAAGAACTACACCATCATGCACCCTGGACCGATCAACCGCGGGGTGGAAATCACGAGCGATGTCGCCGACGGCGACCGGTCGGTGATTCTCGAACAGGTAACCAACGGCCAGGCGGTGCGCATGGCCGTGCTGTACCTGCTGCGCGGCAAGGAAGAAGGGGAGGTGATCGAATAATGGCCAGCAAGAAGTACGATCTGGTGATACAGGGCGGCCGGGTGATCGATCCGGCGCTGGGATTCGGGAAAGACGCGAGCGTGTTCATCAAGGACGGCAAGATTGCCCGAATCGAAACCGAAACGGCGGCGGCGAAAGAGATGAAGGGACTCGACCCGGAGCAGATAATCGATGCAACCGGGATGATCGTGACGCCGGGCCTGATCGACGTGCACGTGCACCTGCGCGAGCCCGGCCGTGAAGACGAAGAGACGGTCGAGACAGGCTGCCGGGCGGCCGCGGCGGGAGGGTTCACAACCATCTGCTGCATGCCCAATACCTCGCCGGCGATCGACAACCAGGAGACGGTCAAGTTCGTGCAGGATCGCGCGGCCCATGCCGACGCCCGCGTGTACGTGGTGGGGGCGATCACCAAAGGACGCAAAGGAGCAGAGCTCTCCGAAATCGGCGACCTCGTCAAGATGGGCGCGGTGGCCGTGTCGGATGACGGCACCTACCTGCAGAACGCCGAGATTATGCGCCGGGCGCTGCAGTACAGCCGGATGTTTGGCATCCCGGTGATGCAGCACGCCGAGGACCAGCAGTTGACCGAGGGAGCCGTGATGAACGAGTCGTTCGAGTCGACGAAGCTCGGGATGAAAGGGGCGCCCGCGGAATCGGAGGAGATCGCGGTGTTGCGGGATATCGCGCTGGCGCGATCGACTGGCGGCCGGGTGCACTTCCAGCACATCACTACCAAGCGGGCGGTCGAAGCGATCCGCCTGGCCAAGAGAGAAGGGGTGAAGGTCACCGCGGAAGCGGCGCCGCACCACCTTGTGCTGACCGACTCCGAAATCGGCAAAGCGTTCGATACGAATCTTCGGGTGAATCCGCCCCTGCGCACCGAGGATGACCGCCAGGCCCTGATCGAGGGGCTGGTGGACGGGACGATCGACTGTATTGCCTCGGATCACGCGCCCCACTCGGAGGAAGAAAAGGACTGCGAGTTCGACCTCGCGCCGCCCGGAATGATCGGGCTGGAAACTTCGATTGCATTGATCAACACGTTCCTGATCGAGAAGGGGATCATGTCGTGGGCGGATGTGATCCGGAAAATGACGATCAACCCGGCGCGGATACTCAATCTGCCGGGCGGATCGTTGGCGGTCGGGAGCGATGCGGATATCGCGATTATCGATCCGGAGAAAAAGTGGACGGTCAAAGTCGACAAATTCCGGTCGAAGTCGAAAAACTCGCCGTACATCGGTTGGAAGTTGACCGGCCAGGTGGCCCGGACAATCCTGGGGGGACGGACGGTGTACGAACGGTAGGTGTTATCTTCGTATAGTCGTGACACTTGCGGCGGCCGGGGCAACCCGGCCGCTTTTCTTTGGGCCGCCCCAGTTGATTCGATAGTCGAATTTTTCCCTCAATCGCGAATTCTCGTCCGTATGGACTACTGTCACACGAACGCCGCGCGAGCACCGCGGCGAATGGAGGAATATCTTATGGCTAAGGACAAGAACAAAAACCGGGGACATAAGCCGGGTCAGGATCAGGGGGAAACTCCGAACCCGAGCCAACACGACGAGCAGAGCCTCGGGCGCACGCAGGATGAACTGCGCAACGAGGCTAAGAGCGACGAGCGCGGGGAGGACAAGCGCGGCGACGAGGGGCGGAACCGTCGCGAGAATGTCCCGCCGAAAACCACCCTGCAGTACGACGAAGGGGTGGTCACCAAAATCCTGACCCGCGGGGATTTCAATTCGTGGCGGGAGGTCATCACCTGGCTCGATTTCAACGCCGATCAGGACAACGAACTGAATGCACGGGAGGCGAAAGCGGCGATGACCGACTTTAAGCGACTCGAGCAGGAGGGGGCGCCGTTTTCGAAAGACCCGGGCCAGCTGCTGCGGATCATTCAGCAGCACAAGAGATAGCCGGGAGGCCGACCACCCACCCCGGCGCCGACATTAACCGGGGGTGCTATCGTTGCGGCCGGACTCATCCGGCAGCGAGAGATTCTCCAGCGCGGAGTCGCCCCCCTGCATGGAGGTGACGACCGCGAAGGTACCGTCGGTTTCGAGCACGACCGCCTCGACCGATTGAAGCGAGGCGTTGCCGGTGGAGCGCACCGCCTGGAGAAGTTCGACACGGGCGACGCGTTCATCGCGCATCGCCTGGTCGAGCCACCGTCCGCGAAAGTACAGGAGGCGGGGTTCGGACTTGACCACTTTCTGGAACCCCGGGACGCGGACTTGCAGCCAGGCGACGCCGTGCTGCGCGAAGATGAGTACGGCGAAGGCGACCAGGCCCTCGGCGAGGCTGACTTCCTTGCTCAGGAGAATGGTGGCCAGCGTCGAGCCCAGGGCGACGGTAACTACGAGGTCGAACGCGTTCATTTTGCTCAGCGTGCGTTTGCCGGAGAGGCGGAGAAAGAGAATGAGACCGGCGTATGAAAGCAGCCCGACCACGATAATTCGCCAGAGATCGGTCCATGTTTGAAAAAACACTCGATACCCTCCGCTTCGACCGGTTCACCGCCGCGTCGCCTTCAATAGACAATACGCTCGAATGCACCGAGCGGCGGCAGTCAATCGCGGGAACACCGTTCGAGCCGGAGGCGGCGAGAATTCGCGGGGCTGCGTAGGGGAGAATACGAGTTCAATACGCGACAACTAAGCAAACCGGAGGGGGATCTTTTCTGTTTCAGGGTGATGTCGGTATACCCGACAGTGGCAAAACCGAACACATAAGTCGGAGGTGTAAGGATGGCTCAGGACAAGAAGAACAGAGGGCAAGGCGATCAGAACCCGAACATGGGCGAGATGGCATCGGGCATGACGGGCAAGAACTACAGCGAAACCGAAATCCGGACCGTCCTCGGCCGGGGCGAGTTCCACAGTTGGAACGACGTCATACAGTGGCTCGATCGGAACGGCACCCGCGAGAGCGGCTTGAACGCGCAGAGCGTGAATTCGCTGCGTGACGACATGCAGCGCCTGCAGAATCAGGGTGCGGAGTTCACGAAGGATCCGAGCCGGATCATGCAGATGATTCAGCGCCAGGGTGGTCAGCGGTAAAACCCGGGTGAACGCAGGGACATCGCGCAGGGATGTCCGGCAAGTGGCGGGGGACAGGATGCGATGTCAGGCCATTGGCCTGACATCGCGTTTTTGTGTGAGGCAGGAAACACCTGGGTTGGAGGACCGAGACGCGGCGAAAAACGGCTGATTGCTGGAGACGCATGCCCGTTCCGCCGCCGTGGAAACTGCCTTGACTTTTGTCGGGCAACAGGATAGCTTGCCTGTCTGACAGAAGGAAACAGCAATGAAAATACCCTACCTTGACCTTCAGGCGCAGTACCAATCGATCAAAGATGAAATCGGAGAAGCCATCCAGCGCGTGCTGGACAATTCGGCCTACATCCTGGGACCGGCCGTAAAGGAATTCGAAGAAGCATTCGCACGTTACTCCTCGACCCGCTACTGTGCCGGGGTGAACAGCGGCACGAGTGCGCTGGAAATGGCCCTGCGGGCGTTGCCGATCGGGCCCGGGGATGAAGTGATCACGGCGGCGAATACGTTCGTCGCGACCGTGGCGGCGGTGGCCCACTCCGGGGCGAAACCGGTGCTGGTGGATGTCGACCCCCGAACGCGGAATATGGATCCGCAGCTGGTGCAGATGGCGATGACGACCCGTACGCGGGTCATTCTGCCCGTGCACCTGTACGGCCGGCCGGCCGACATGGATCCGATCCTCCGGGTGGCCGAGCGGCACAACGCGGTTGTGCTCGAGGATGCGGCCCAGGCGCATGGGGCGATCTACAAGGGGAAGCGGATCGGATCGATCGGGAAGATGGCGGCATTTTCATTCTATCCCGGCAAAAACCTCGGGGCGTACGGCGAGGGGGGCGCGGTCACGACGAGCGACGAAGCGCTGGACAAGCGCGTGCGGATGCTCCGCGACCACGGCAGCGAGAAAAAGTACTACCACGACATGCTCGGCTACAACGCGCGGATGGAGGGGATTCAGGGCGCGGTGCTCGGCGTGAAGCTGAAATACCTCGACCAGTGGAACGAGGCGCGCCGCCGGGTAGCCGCCTGGTATGACGAACTGCTGAAAGATGTGCCGGTCACCACGCCGTCAAAAGATCCCGATATCGCGGAAGTATATCATCTGTATGTTATAGAGACCGATCGGCGGGACGCGCTGCAGGCGTACCTGGGTAAGCAGGGAGTGCCGACCTTGATTCACTATCCGGTGCCGGTGCACCTGCAGCAGGGATTCGATTTTCTGGGGTATCGGAAAGGGGAGTTCCCGGTGACCGAAAAGCTGGCCGGCGAAATTCTGTCGCTGCCGATATTCCCGGAGATGACGCGCGAGCAGGCGGAGTACGTCGCCGACAAGATCAAAGCATTCTTCCATGGGGCGTGAGTACAGGTCGCTGAGTCCGGTTCTCGAGGTGGTGACAGCCTTGGTGGTGCTGTCGCTGGTGGTCCTGCTGCGCACGTACCAGCTGGGGGCGGATCCGCCGACCGGGTTGTCGATTTCGTCGGATGTCGAGACCGATCCGCCGCAGTACACCATTTTCGCCCGCAACTACATTCAAATCGATGATTTCGACCCGTTCGACGACGCCCGCCGAACGGTTTTTCTTAAGTCGAGCATGACGGCGCTGGCGGTCGGCGTGTTTTCGGTGCTCGGGACAGGGTTGTGGCAATCGCACCTGCCGGGCATCATCCTCTCCATAGCCGGGCTGCTGCTGTTCTGGCTGTTTGTGCGCCGAATGGCCGGACCGGTGGCGGGACTCCTGTTTCTCTTCCTGGCGGCTCTCGATTACAATCTGATTTTCTTCGGGCGGCTGTCGTTCCTGGAGCACGCCCTGTACTTCTGGGCGTTCCTGGCGCTGGCGATCGTCACCCACGCAAAACGAACCTGGGCGATGTTCCCTGCGGGCCTGTCGCTCGGACTCGGGATATTTTTCGGCAAGGCGCTGGGCATAGTCTTTCTCTTCCCGTTCGCCTGCTGGTTCGGTTGCCATCTGCTGTTCGATTCGGACAGGAGAGCCTGGTTGTGGCGCGGCGGGCTGTTTGCCGGGGGGATCGCGACGGTGCTCGCCGGGTGGTACTTCTTCATCTACGCCCCGGCGCAGACACTTGTGGCGGGGTACTACGGCGAGCAGGCGATTGATCTGTACGGCGCGCCGGAAGGACTGCAGTCGATCGGCGGATTTTTCAAACAACTCGTGACCTTCGGCGATTCGACTCACCTCTTCCCCCGGATGCGGGTCAGCGCGTTGCTCGGCGCCGGGTTCCTGCTCGCGATCCTTCTGCGCGTTACGCGGGGAAAATCGTGGCGGGCCGGATTCGGGCCGTTCAACCCCGAACACATATTCCTGGCGGCGATGATCGTGGCGTGGTACGGCTCGCTCATGATCTGGAACTACCGCCCCCTGCGCTACCAGCTGGTGCTCGTGTACGCGTTTCACGCAGCGGCGGCGGTCGCGCTCTCGTACCTGTGGCACGGATGGCGCGGTGCGGAGCCGCGGGAGGGACCGAAGAAGACCCCGTATGCATTCTACCCGCTGGCGATACTGGTGGCGGCGCCCGCGGTGGACCAGATCTGGAGTTCGCTGGCGAAGCAGTTCGGATGGAACTTCTCTGTCGAACACCAGTGGCTGTGGGTGCTGCTCAGCGCGACAGGAGTGGCCGTGCTGGCGGGATGGTGGCATCACAGCCCACCGATAGGGCAGGGGCCAAGGCTCCGGCTGATGGCGCAGTGGAGCGTGTTCCTGGTCGTCGTCGGCGTGGCGTTCACGGGCGTGGCCGACTACTACGACTGGACGCAGCGACCGATGTTCACCGCCCGGGATAACGGGCGGGACCTGGCGATGACAATCGGGCCGGGATCGGTGGTGTCGGGCCCTTACGGGCCGCTTCTGGCGATGGAAAACACTCATGCGGTAATAATCCACATGTTCGGCGTGGCGGAGGCCGATACGCTCCTGTTTTCGCGGCTGCCGATAACCCATCTGTTGCTCGACGAATCAAACGAGAAGCAGGCGCGCGCCGACTACCCGCACGTGATGGACAGCGCCGTGCACGTACTGACCTATACAGTCGGGTTGGACAAGGTGCGGCTGTTCCGTGTGGCGGGGCATACAGGGAATGCGCGGGCCGACAGCTACCGACCGACACACCTGGAGCAGGCGGTAGATCGGTACCACGCCGGGAGCATCGGGGAAGGGCACGCGCTGGCGGCCGAGTTCCTCGAGAAGTACCCGCAGAACCTGATGGGGTACCTGGTGGTGGGAGAGATTGCCGCTGCCGACGGCCAGTTCGACCTGGCCGAGCAGAGCATCAAGGGGGCGCTGGCGTTTTCACCGACCAATTTCGACCTGAATGCCCGGATCGCGGAGCTCTACAAGGACGAGTACGTACGGACAGGGGAGGAGCGTCTGCGGCGGCTGGGATTGGAGTACTACGAGCGGGCGATTCACCTTGCGCCGACCGTGGCAAAACTGAAGCTGGCGCATCGCGACCTGAAGACGGGCTTGAAGCCGCCGGGGGAGGGAGGGCAGGAGTCACATGACTAGACCCACGCTGCGGCGATCAATGTTCACAGAGATCGCCCTTCTCGCGGCCCTGCTGTTCGTTATGATGTTCGTGCGGGCGTACCGGATCGATGCCGATCCGCCGCCACGACTCTCAGACTCGATAGGCATTTATACGGACCCGCCGATGTATACGGCCTCAGCTCGAGCCGGTGCTCTGGGGCATGAAACCGTCGGCGCTGACGAAAAGGCTTTTGAGTACACGGCGGTGAGCGGAGTCGCACGACTTGTCTTTGCGGTGTTTGGGACAGGGTTGCGGCAGCACGCCGCAGTCGCCTTGCTGTTCTCGATCATGACTCTTCTGGCGGCGTACCTGGTGCTGCGAAAAGTCGGAGGGGTGGTGACAGGGGTCTTCTTCCTTCTCCTCATGGTGCTCAACTATGATCAGTTGTTCATGAGCCGACTGCCTTTCCTGGAGCATGCAATGGTGCTGGCGGCGTTTTCATCAATGGCCATTCTTCTGTATTACCCTGCCCCCCGGGGTTGGGCGGTCGCCGGTATGGTCTTTGCCGTTGGAATTCTCTTCGGAAAACTCCATGGGCTGATCTTCCTCGCGCCGTTCGCCCTGATTCTTCTGCCCGCAGGAAGTGCTCCCGGTGCACCCGGGAAGAACCGACGACCGGCAGTCGTCTTCGTTGCAGGAGCGGCGATACTGGGGGCGGTGTGGTTGGCCGCCGTCTATTTCCCCGCGCGGGCCGTTGTCGGCGGTTACTTTCGTGACGTGTTTTCTCTGTACGGCGATGCCATGGGATTGAGTTCCATTCCGGCCTTCGTGGCAGCCTACCTGGGGTTTGGGGGCAATTCAATCAGTCTTCAGTACGGCCTTCTTCCTGCGGCCGCGGCTGCGGCATTCATCGTGCGGCTGATATGGGACTTGGCCCGGGGAACTGCCGGCAGTGAGGAAGCTGCCCGAACCGGTGCCCGGCTGTGGATTGCGATGGGCATAATCGCTTTCTACGGCGCCCTGATGATCTGGGAGTATCAGCCCGCCCGATACAAACTGGCGATTGTGTACCTGCTCAACTTCGCCGCCGCACATGAACTGGCCCTGTGGTGGAAAGAGCCGCTCGCTCAGCGCCGTCGGGCGCCAACCACGGCCAGGGCCGCGATTTTGGCCGGACTTGCTGCCGCCGTCGTGGCCGCTCCCATCTTCTTCAGGCTGCTTCTCCTCCTCCTCACCGACCGGGAGCATTCATGGGGCCTGGCTGGTTTGGCCGCCGGCCTCAGCATGCTCGTCGGCCTGGCGGTGGTTGCGGGATTGAGGCGGTCGCCACAGCCGCTGATGGCGCTCGCCCGAATTCGGCGACCGGCGGCAATCGCGGTTGTTGTCCTCACGATTGCTACCGCCTGGCCGTTTTACGGTGAATTCCTGAGCGCTCCGACATTCAGCCTCCGCGACAGCAATCGGGACCTCAGCAGCATTGTCGGTCCGGGAGCCCTCGTCTCAGGACCCTTTGCGGCGGCCCTCACGGTGGACAATGAGCTGCAAAGCGCCATTCGGATGTTTGGATCGGAGCGGTTGGATCCTGAGTACTTCAAGCGGAACCCGGTGACACACCTGTCTGTCGATTTGGCCAATGAACAGGAGATTGCGGCTGAGTATCCGGAAATCGCCGGCCGGGCATCGCTCCTGACCTCCTACCATATCGGTCTGAGGCCGGTGCGCGTCTATCTCGTGCACGATATCGCCGGGAACGACCACGCCGGGCGGTATTCGCCGACGCTGTTCGAGGAGGGGATCAGGGCGTTCTTGAGGGGCGACGAGGACCGGTGGCGGAGCTCTCTTCAGCGTTTTCTGCAGCAGCGGCCGGACAACATGTCGGCGCACCGTTTCGTGGCCGAACAGGCCGATCGGGCGGGCGACTTCCAGTCTGCCATCGCCGAATACAAAAATGCCATTGAATTCGCGCCCACAAATTACCATCTTAACCTGAGTCTGTGCAACGCCTATCGCCGGGCCTTTGAGAAAACAGGGAACCCTGAGTATCGCAGCAGCAGCGAGTCGTACTTCCAGCAAGCGCTGAAGTACGCTCCCCTGATAGCCGAAAAGGTAAGTAAGCAGTAAGGAAGAGGTTCAGTGACACCGGGATCCACCAAGTACCCCTTTTTCGTCTCCACGATCGTGCCCGCCTGCAACGAGGCCGGGAATGTCGGAGAGTTCTGCCGGCTGTTTGCCGAAATGCTCCGATCGGCGCCGTTCGAGGGCGAACTGGTGTATGTCGACGACGGCTCGACCGACGATACCCTGGCAAAGATCAAAGAAGCGGCGGCCAAATACGACTTCGTGCGGATCGCCCGGCACCAGCACCGGCGCGGCGTAACGGCGGCCCTGCAAACCGGTTTCGCCCACGCCCGCGGTGAGGTCTATGTCTTCTACCCGGCCGACCTGCAGTTCCTCCCCGAGGATATCCCCGCCCTGGTCGCACCGATCGCGGAAGGAGCGGACCTGGTGGCGGGGTGGAAACACGGGAAGTACCAGAAGCAGTTTGTGTCCTCGATCTACAACTGGGTCTCGCGGAAAATATTCAGCCTCAAGGTTCACGACCTCAACGCCTGCAAGGCCTTCCGACGCGAAGTCGTCGATCAGATCTTCATGCGCAAGGACTGGCACCGCTACCTCGTGGTCCTGGCGGCCAACGAGGGATACCAGGTCGAGGAAGTCAAGGTCAAGCTGTACCCGCGGTCGTGGGGAGAATCGAAGTACCAGTCCCTCTGGCGGGTTCCGGTCGGGGTACTGGATATGCTGGCGGTGAAATTCCAGCTGACCTTCCTGCGTAAACCTCTGCTGTTCTTCGGCTTTACCGGCCTCGGGTTCTTCTTTCTCGGATTCCTCGTCGGGTTGTGGGCGGTGTACCTGAAGTACTGGCGGGGGGAAACGCAGCTGCCTCTCCTGTACCTGGTGCTACTGCTGGCCGGACTCGGGGTAGGGCTTTTCGCCATGGGGTTCATCACCGAGGGGCAGGCGGCAATCAAGGAAGAACTCGATGCGCTCCGCCGCCGGGTCGAAAGTCAAATCCGGTCGACCGACCGGAAGTAATCACAGGCATTCTATCAGGCACACAGGGCTGGCCGCTGTCCGCGCTATTCGGATCGGCCGCTCAACGTGCGTTCGATCCGCCGATCGGGAATCAGCCACATGGCGGCTACCAGGACATACAGCGCGTAGGAGACCCAGGAGTTGATAAACGCGAGGGGAATCGCCGCCAGGTACGCCGAGATCGACACCCAGCCCTTTCTATCGGTTCCAATGGCCGTGGCAAGGGGAGAGTCCTGGCCGTGGAGCGAAATGAGGGCATGGGTGAGGATATAGTAGGCCACGGCCGCGAGAAAAAGGACGATACCGTAGAGGGCGACCGGCCGCGCGGCAAAGGAGTTCTCGCCCATCCAGCCGGTGGCAAAAGGGATCAGCGAGAGCCAGAAGAGCAGGTGGAGATTGGCCCACAGCACCCGGCCGTTGACATGGCGAACAGCCTGCAGCAGGTGGTGGTGGTTGTTCCAGTAGATGCCCAGAAAGACGAAACTGAGGGCGTAGCTGATCAGCTTGGGAACGAGCGGGGCAAGAGCCGCGAGGTCGGCCTGATGGGGGATTTCCAATTCCAGCACCATGATCGTGATGATAATGGCGAGGACGCCGTCGCTGAACGCCTCGAGGCGGTTCTTGTTCATAGCTAGCCAAAATACCCACGGACCGCCAGCGCGGCAAGGGGATTTCGTGGAGATATTCAGGCCATGTTTCCCCGGCCCGGTCGAAAGCCCTCGAATGGGTTCGGGCGGGCGGCGGCATGTCGCTTGTATAAATCAAGTTACGGGCCGCGCCGGGGACGGATAAAAAGGTTGCTTTGGGGTATGTTTGTGGTTATGGTATCGGCTGAAAACCGATGCGGCCAAGCCGGTTGGGGGGACACTCCGACCGCCAGCCGGGTTCCGTCTGTCTGAGCCGACAACACCATGTGATCGGGAGATCGAGAGTGGCGGTCAAAAGCAAACCGGGTCCGAAAAGTACGCCTTCACGGACGACATCGTCGTTTGACTTCGAGCATTCGCCGTGGTTCGCGCCGGTGGCGTTCGCCGTCATCTTTGTCGCGCTGGTCGTGCTGTTCCGGAAATTCATCTTCTCCGACCTGATGCTGTACGGATCGGACACGATTCAGGCCGGTATATTCTTCCGCTCGATGCTCGTGGACTTTGTCGGCGAGTACGGGACCGTCCCGCGCTGGAACCCGTACATTTTCGGCGGATTGCCGTACATCGAAGCGTTCCACGGCGACATATTCTACCCGCTCTCGTTCCTGAAATTCTTCGGCGACATTTTCCGCATGCTCGGCTGGATCCTCTTCCTGCACATATTCCTCGCCGGTGTTTTCATGTACCTCGCGGCGCGGCAGTTCAAGCTGTCGAAAATCGCGGCCCTTCTCGCCGGCGTATGCTACATGTTCGCCCCCTACCTGGTGTCGTTCGTGGCGCCGGGACACGACGGCAAAATATTCGTCACCACGCTCTTCCCGCTGGCGATGCTGTTCCTTGACCGCGGCTTCGAGCGGCGCTCATTCCTGGATTTCTCGCTCATGGGATTGGTGATCGGCCTGATCGTCCTGTCGCCGCACCCGCAGATGTCGTACTTCACCCTCTGGGCCCTGGCGCTGTACACCCTCTTCCGCCTCGTTCTCCTGTATCGCGAGACGCACTCGGTCGCGCCGCTGATCCGTCCGGCCGTACTCGCCGTCTACGGTGTGGTGATCGGGCTGCTGCTCTCGGCCATCCAGTTCTACCCCGGGTACGTGTACACGAATGAGTTCTCGCCCCGGGCGGATACGAAACGGGGCTGGGAGTGGGCGATCTCGTGGTCGATGCACACGGAAGAAGCGATGGGGCTGATTGTGCCCGAATTCCCCGGGTCCAACAGCGAGGGAACCCAGTCGTTCTACTGGGGCAAGAACATGTTCAAGGACAACTCCGAGGCGGTCGGGGCGGTGACGTTCTTCCTCGCGCTCCTGGGCGCGTTCTTCGCGAAGCGCCGGGAGGCGTACTTCTTCGCGGGGCTGGCCATATTTGCGCTGCTCTATGCGCTGGCGGATACGACGCCGGTGTTCCAGATATTCTACCACCTGATACCCAAGGTGAAGTCGTTGCGCGCGCCCGCGATGATCATGTTCCTGTTCTCGTTCTCGGCGGCGCTGCTGGCGGGAATGGGGCTGCAGCGGCTTCGCGACGCGTACGAGAAGAAGGAAGCGGAAGCCCCGGGGAAACGGTTCGAGTGGCTCCTCTGGGGATTCCCGGCGTTCCTGTTCGCGCTGGCGCTCCTGTTCAGTGCGGCCGGGCGGGGAATGCTCAGCCTGTGGACCTCGATCTTCTACAGCGAGGCCGCGACCCGCCAGGTGCAGCAGGGAATAACCAAGCTTGACCTGGCCTACCGGAATCTCCCCACGGTCCAGTCCGGATTGTGGATGGCCTTCGTCTTCGTGACTCTGGCGGCGGTGTGCCTCTGGCTGTATCGGAGCCGTCGCGCAGGGGCCATGGTCCTCGCGGGACTGGTGCTCGTGCCGGTGGTGGATGGCATCCGGTTCAACGGGCGGTTCGTGGCGACCTATGATCAGCAGCAGATGTGGGGGGAGAACGCGGTGACCCAGTTCTTCGCGCAACAGCCGGCCCCCTATCGGGTCGTGGATTTCGGCGTACTCCCGGCGAATCTGCTCCCCTACCATCAAGTCGAAGTGGTCACCGGGTACCACGGCAACCAGTTGCGGTGGTACGATGACCTGCTCGGCGGCCCCGGCGCGCCGAATGTGACCGATAAGCCGAACCCGAGGTTCCTCAATCTCGTCGGTGCGGAATACATTCTCTTCCCGGGGAGCGCCCGCATGCCCGAAGGGTACTTCGGCCCCGCCCCGGTCAATCCGGCGGCGTCGTTCGGGCAGTTCAACGTCCTGCGCAACGAGAACGCCTTCCCGCGCGTCTTCCTCGTCGACCGCTACCAGGTGATCCCGGATCGGAACCAGATCACGCCGAAAGTGCTCAACGGCGACGATGATCTCCGTCGGCTCGCGTACCTCGAGAAGGATCCGCCGCTGGACATCCCACGCGACTCGTTGTCGGCCGACTCGGCCTGGATTGTCGAGCACAACCCCGACACGGTGATCGTGGGACTGCGGGTGGCGCAGAACAAGCTCCTGGTGCTCACCGACAACTGGTACGAAGCGTGGCAGGTGTACCTCGACGGACAGCCGGCGGAGGTGCTTCGGGCGTACGGCAGCTTCCGGGCGGTGGCGATTCCGGCCGGGACAAAGGCGGCGCTCTTCGTGTATGAATCGGAACGGTATCAGACGGGCAAGCTGGTGACCTGGCTGACGACACTTTTCCTCGGCCTGGTAGTCGGCTTCTACGTCGTACAGAACTATCGGCGGCGACAGCAGTAAGAGGTGTCCCGGAATGGCCCATTCACAACGCGCGCTCATCATCTTTCCGACCTACAACGAGCGGGAAAACATCGAGAAGATCGTTCACGCGGTGCTCCCGCTCGACCCGCGGATCAACGTGCTGGTGGTCGACGACAACTCGCCCGACGGCACGGGCGAAATCGTCGACAAACTCGCGGCGCAGGAGAGCAAAGTCCACGTGCTGCACCGGGAGAAAAAGGAAGGCCTGGGGCGGGCGTACCTCGCGGGATTCAAGTGGGCCCTGGCCGAAGGATACGACTTCATTTTCGAGATGGATGCGGATTTCTCGCACGGCCCGGAATACATCAAGGACTTCCTGCGCGAGATTCAGCAGAACGACCTGGTGATCGGCTCACGCTACATCACCGGCGTCAACGTGATCAACTGGCCGATGTCCCGCCTGCTCCTGTCGTATTCGGCGAACGTCTACACTCGGATAGTCACCGGGCTGCCCCTGCGCGACGCAACCGGGGGGTTCAAGTGCTTCCGCCGGAAAGTGCTGGAGTCGCTCGACTTGGACGCAATCGGGTCGAACGGCTACTCGTTCCAGATCGAAGTTTCGATGCGCGTGTGGAAAAAAGGCTTTAAGATCAAAGAAATACCGATTATCTTTTACGACCGTACGGCCGGCCAGTCGAAGATGTCCCGGCGGATTATCCGCGAGGCCATCTGGATGGTATGGTGGCTGCGGTTGAAGTCGTTGTTCGGTCAGCTAGGATAGAAACAGGGTCATGTCGCAGAGCAAAGAAACCGTCTCGGTTGTCATAGTCACGCATAACTCCATGCCGCCGCTGGAGGACTGCCTGCGGAGTCTCCGGGCGGGCGCCAACGGAACCCGGCTCGAGATAGTCGCGGTCGACAACCGTTCGAGCGACGAATCGTCCGAGGTGGTGCGACGCTACTTCCCCGAGGCCAAAATAATCCAAAGCGGCGCCAATCTCGGGTTCGGGCGGGCCTGCAACCTCGCCGCCGAGCAGGCGACCGGCGACTACCTGCTGTTTCTGAACCCCGACCTGCAGATCGACACCCTCGCCATCGAAAAGCTCCTCGCGGTGTGCCGCCAGAATAACCGGGTGGGCACGGCGGTCGGGCGGATGCGCTTTCCCGACGGATCATTCCAGGCAACCTGCCGTCACCTCCCCCAGTTCGGCAACATGCTCTTCTCGCGGGGATCGATCTTCTCGCGGTTGATGCGCACCAACGGCCAGTACACGCTGCCGGATTATGACACGGTCACGCCGGTGCCGGCGGCGGCGGGAACGATGATGATGATCGATCGGGGACTTTTCAACAAGATCGGCGGATTCGACCGCCGCTTCTTCATGTTCATGGAAGATGTCGATCTCTGTCTGCGGCTCGGACTCCTCGGCTACAACACCTACTTTGTGCCGGAGGCCGGGGCGGTTCACCTCTGGGGACAGGGAAGCCGGGCGGGCAAGTTCCGGCGCAACCTCTACCACCACGTGAACGTGTGGCGGTACTTCGTGAAGCACTATCCGAACATCCTCTCCTATGCGGTTCTGCCGTTTGCGCTGGCATTCAACCTGCTTCTGGTGACCATTCTGCCGGTGTCGCAGCCGGTGAATCGGCGGCACTAGTTCCGTGCGCGGGCTGTCGGGGTCAGAGCCATTCCATTTTGCTGTTGTTTTGTGGGGTTGAAGTTTTATCTTATACGATTGAGTCCGATCGGGCCGGTTTCCGGCTGTCGGACGGCTTCGGGAAGTGATACCTGAGCAACGGGATACGAACTATGTCGGATGGACCGGTACTGGAATTCGAACGGCCGATCAAGGAGCTGGAGAAAAAAATCTCCGGCATGAAAGACTTCAGCATCGGCGAGAATATCGAACTCTCGGGCGAAATCGCGTCGCTGGAGCGCAAGCTCGAGCGGTTGCGGGAGGAAGTCTACTCCAACCTGACCCGGTGGCAGATGGTGCAGCTGTCGCGCCATCCGAAACGGCCGTACACCCTGGACTACATCGGCCACATGACGACCGGGTTTGTCGAGCTGCACGGCGATCGGCGGTATGCCGATGATCCGGCGATGGTGGGCGGATTCGCCTACCTCGACAATCAGCCGGTGATGATGGTCGGGCAGCAGAAGGGGCGGGACACAAAAGAGAAGGTGCGCCGGAATTTCGGGATGGCCCATCCGGAAGGGTATCGCAAAGCGCTGCGCCTGTTCCGCCTGGCCGAAAAATTCGGAGTGCCGATCGTGATCCTGATCGACACCCCGGGCGCGTTTCCCGGGATCGGCGCGGAAGAGCGGGGGCAGGCCGAGGCCATCGCGTACAATATCCGCGAAATGTTCGGCATACGGGTCCCGATCGTCTGCGTGATCATCGGCGAAGGAGCCTCGGGCGGCGCGCTGGGCGTCGGCATCGGGGATACCGTGATGATGCTCCAGTACTCGTGGTACTCGGTGATCTCGCCGGAAGGATGCGCCGCGATTCTGTGGCGCGATGCGGCGAATGCCCCCGATGCCGCCGAGGCCTTGAAGCCGGTGGCGAACGATCTGATCTCGCTGAAAATAGTGGACAGGATTATTCCGGAACCGAACGGCGGGGCGCACAGCGACCCGGCCTGCGCGGCCGGAATTGTCAAGGCGGCGATCCTGAGCGCCCTGGCCGAGCTGCAGGCGCTGCCGACGGACGAACTGCTGGCCCGCCGCCTGGCCAAGTACCGCGTCATGGGCGAGTTCGACCAAGTGTAAGGAGTGTGCGATGGCGTTCCCGGAGAAACTGCTCGAAAAGCTGGCGTGCCCGAAATGCCGAGGTCCGCTGAGCTGGGATGAAAACAACGACCGACTGATATGCGACCGGTGCAAAGTATGGTACCCGGTGCGCGACAACATACCGGTACTCCTGGTAGATGAGGCTCAGAAACTGTAGGCAAGGGTTATGACAATGAAACTGTCGAAGTTCTGTGACGAGACGCTGGTCAAGTTCAACCTCAAGTCGGACGCGAAGGATGACGTGATCGAAGAACTGGTGGATCTCGTGGCGACTTCCAACATGGTCAAGGACCGCGACCAGTTGCTGACCGACGTTCGCGAGCGGGAAAACCTGGTGACGACCGGCGTGGGGTACGGGGTGGCGTTTCCGCATGCGAAAACAAAATCGGTCAAGGGAATCGTGATCGCCTTCGGACGCAGCGGCAAGGGCGTACCGTTCGACGCCATGGATCACCGCCCGGTCAACCTGTTCTTCCTGATCGCCGCACCGGAGGATGCGATCGGCGCGCACCTGAACGTGATGGCGCGGCTGTCGTTCCTGATGAAATCGGAGAAGAACCGTCAGAAGCTCCTCGAGGCATCGTCGCCGGGCGACGTCCTCGCGCTCATGGACAACGTAGAGTAGTAGCCACATTCGGTCCGATCGACAACCGGTATGAAATGGATTTCAACGCTGGTCGCCAGGCATGGGCGCAACGTGCAGTACGGTGTCATTATCGTGCTGTCGACCCTGCTGATCGTGGCGCCGGCCGCGGTTGATCAACTGGTCGGGCCGATCGTCCTCAACGGGCTGTACTATCCCTTCTTCAAGCTCCGCACCGCCGTCGAACTCCTGCGCTCCCAGGCGGAAGCCAATCAGAAGCTGCGGGAAGAGCTCATGGAAGCCTCCCTGCAGCTTAGTTTTTTCGACGAGGCGATGAAAGAGAACGAACGGCTCCGGTCGGCGCTCGGATTCGAGCCGCCGAGCGGATATCGCCTCCTGGCCGCCGAAGTGGTTGCGGTATCCGGATACATGGTCCCCACCACGGCCATCATCGACCGGGGTTCCGGCGAAGGGGTGTTTGTCAACCAGCCGGTCGTCAACGAATGGGGCTTGATCGGGCGGGTAAGTTCCACGACACCGGCGTTTGCGACTGTGCAACTGCTGACCGATCCGGCCAACCGGGTCGCCGGGCGGGTGGGCCGCAGCCGTGAGATGGGAATCCTCCGGTATGTGGTGGGACGGGGAATGATCCTCGACAACTTTCCCGTGTACGGCGATATCGTTATTGGGGATACGATTGTATCCTCGGGACTCGGCGGAGTCTACCCGCCGGGACTTCCCCTCGGCGTGGTGAGCGAGGTCAAACGTGGCGAAAGCGCGGCCTTCTCACAGATTCTCGTGGACCCGGCCGTGAACTTCCACCGCATCGAGGAATTGTTCCTCCTCCGGGTGGAGGAGTTCCGATGAACCTGATACCCTACGCCATCTACCTGCTCCTGGTCGCCTTCCACGAAGTGGTGTTCCGGGATCTCACCTCCATCTACGGGGTGACGATCAACGTCCCGATTCTCCTGGTGCTGGGAGTGGCCCTGTATAAGTCGGAAAGGGCGGCGGTGTGGTTCGGATTCCTGGTCGGCTTGGTGGTGGCGGCGTCGCGCCCCGACCTGACAGGGTGGTACGGGCTCGTGACGGCGATGGTGGCGGGGCTGGCCTTTCATATCCGGGAGCGCCTGAATGTCGAGTCCCTCACCTCCAAAATGCTCATTGTCTTCGTCGGAACCCTGGTGTATAACGTTGTGACAGCGATGATTGAAGGGCTTGACGGTTTCGGCTACCACCTGTATCGTCTGCTCCTTCCCGGCACTCTCTACACCGTTGTGATCGCGTGGATTTTCTTCATGTTCAAAGAGGGCCGGGTGACGATACAAAAGATAAAAGCGATGTTCTGACACAGCTATGACGCGTTCACACCTGTCGGTTGAAGCACGAGAAAAACTCGGCCTGGCGATTGTCGCGGCGGCTGTTATTTTTCTGGTGGTCGGCCTTCTCAATCTCCAGGTCTTCCAATACAAAGAACTGGCCGAACGCTCCGAGAGCAACCGCCTCCGCGTGGATCCAATCATTCCCCGGCGCGGCGTGGTGTTCGACCGCGAGGGACGGCGCATTATCGACAACCGTCCGTCCTACACCGTCTCGATCGTCCCGGCCGAGGAAGTGCCGGGCGTGACACTGGCCAACCTCGCCCAGCTGCTCGGCCAGGATACACTGCAGATCCGCAAGACAATCAGGAAAAACATGATCAGCCGGTTTCAGCCGTCGGCGGTGGCGCGCGATGTGGCCTTTGAGTCGATCGCTGTCATCGAGGAACAGGCCCAGCGCTTCCCGGGCGTGAGCTGGCAGGTCGACCAGGTCCGGCAGTACCCGGTTGGAATCGGCGCGGAAGCCTTCACCGGCTATGTCGGGGAAGTGTCGCGCGAGGAACTGGAGAAGAGCGGCGGCGGCGAATACCGCATGGGCCGGTTGATCGGCAAGAAGGGCATCGAGAAGCAGTACGACGCCCTGCTGCGGGGATTCGAGGGAACGAAATACATAGAAGTATCGGCCACCGGCCAGCACCTCGGAGAGTATACCGGAAAAGCGCGCAAGAACGCGATCCCCGGGACCGACCTGACCCTCACAATCGATCTCGATCTGCAGCGGGCATGCGGCGAGGTGCTCGATTCGCTCCACTGCGGCGCGATTGTCGCCGTGGATCCGCGCAACGGGGAAGTGCTGGCGATGGCGTCGTACCCGAGTTTCGACGCCAACGTGTTCTCGGGAATGATCCCCGAGTCGTTGTGGGCGGCTATCACGGCCGACACCCTGCACCCGCTGCTGAACCGCCCGCTGGCCGGGTTGTACCCGCCCGGTTCGACGGCGAAAGTCGTGACCGTCGGCGCGGCGCTCGAACGGGGCGACGTCACGCCGTCGACCCTGCTGAAATCCTGCATCGGCGGCTACCAGTTCGGCAACCGGTTCTTCAAGTGCTGGGAGAAGGGGGGGCATGGCTCGGTTACTGCGGCCCACGCGCTCGAGCGCTCGTGCGACGTGTACATGTACCAGATCGGGCTCAAGATGGGCGTCGACGCGCTGAGCGACTACTACGTAAAATGCGGTTTCAGCCGTCCCACCGGGATCGACCTCCCGGGGGAACTCGCGGGACTGATTCCCACCGAGGCCTACTACGACAAGCGGTATGGGAAACGGGGCTGGACGCGCGCACTCGTGCTGAACAACTCGATCGGGCAGGGGGAAGTGTTGGCGACACCGCTGCAGCTGGCGCAGTTGTACTGCGGCATGGCCAATAACGGGATTGTGCACCAGCTCCACATGGTGAAGAAAATTACGTCGCCCAACGGCGACGAATCCGTGGTCAGGCCCAAGGTGGCCTTTGCGCTGCCGTTCAGCGACGCGACCATGTTTACCCTGAAAGAAGGGGTCGAACTCGTGGTCCAGGGGGGCGGCGGGACTGCCCGGAGCCTCCGCCGGCCGAACTACAAGATTGGCGGCAAGACCGGAACAGCGCAGAACCCGCACGGAAACGACCACTCATTATTCTGCGGCGTCGCGCCGCTGTGGACACCGGAAATCGTCGTGGTGGCAATCGTGGAAAATGCCGGTCACGGTTCAACCGTGGCTGCGCCGGCCGTGGGGAAGATTATCGACGTCTACATGAAAAAGAAGCTGGACCCGGAAGCATTCTACGCCGAGCAGCAGGCCAGAGCGGATAGCTTGGCCGGACGGACTCCGGTGGTTGCCGACAGCGTCAAAGAGGCCGGGACAACCGGCACGCCCGAGAAGAAACCGGCGCCGGTGGTATCGGCTGCCACCGTCACGGCGGGGGAGACCGACTGATGCTCGACTACCGGCTGCTCGACTGGAAATTCATCGGCGCGGTCCTGGCGCTGTCGCTCATCGGCGTGATCCTGATCCTGGCCGCACAGCACCACGACACCTCCGAATACGCGCGGGACTACTACCTGCGCCAGCTCCTGTGGCTGGTGGTGGCGCTGGTGGTGGCGACCGTCGTGCTGCACCTGCCGTTCCGGCTCTTCGACGCCGGGGCGTACGTGATGTACATCTTCGCGGTCGTGCTGCTGGTGGCGGTGCTCCTGTTCGGCGCCTCGCGGATGGGGGCGACCCGGTGGTTTTCGTTCGGCCCGATCAACTTCTCCCCGGCCGACCTCGGCAAGATCGCGCTCATATTCGTGCTCGCGCGGTTCTTCGCCTACACGCGCTTGGCCCCGTCTTCGAAACGCCGCCTCGCCATGTCCCTGATGTTGACCGTAGTCCCGATGATGCTCGTGCTTAAACAGCCCGACCTGGGCACCTCGCTGTCGTTCCCGGTGGTGCTGGCGGCGCTCTGGTTCTGGTCGGGGCTGCCGCTCATGTACCTCGCGCTCATCGCCTCGCCGATCATTTCTCTCGTCGCGGCCAGCCACTGGCTCGCCTGGTCGATTTACATCGCCGTGCTCCTGGGAGCGCTGATCCTGGCCCGACCGGGCCTGGCCTTCGGGGTGGTGACGGTGGTGGCCAACCTGGCCTTCGGAAGTATCACCCCCTTCATCTGGAACAAGCTTGAGGACTACCAGAAACTGCGGATCATCTCCTTTATCGACCCGTCACAGGATCCGCGCGGCGCGGGGTATCAGATCATCCAATCGAAAATAGCCATCGGATCGGGCGGATTGTGGGGAAAGGGATTCCTGGGTGGATCGCAAACAAAGCTCGACTTCCTGCCGGAACGGCATACCGACTTCATCTTCAGCGTACTCGGGGAGGAGTTCGGCCTGTGGGGCGCGCTCCTGGCGATCGGCCTGTTCGCCTACATGTTCTACCGGGGGATCAAAACAGCGGCGCGGTCGCGCTCGCGGTTCCTCTCCTACGTGTCCTTCGGGGCGATTGCGATCTTCTTCTTCCAGTTCCTCGTCAATATCGGGATGACCCTGGGCTTGATGCCGGTGACCGGCGTGCCGCTCCCGTTCCTGAGCTACGGTGGAACATCGCTTGTGTTGTCGTGGACTTTGGTGGCGCTGATTGTGAAAGCGGACTACCACTGGCAGGAGTACTAGCGAACCTCCCTTCCGTCGCCTCCACCTTTCTCGATCGTCACCGTGCTCGATTGTCGCCTTGCTCGATCGTCGCGGCTACCTTTGCCCCAATTTCCGAGGCTGCAAAATCCTCAAAACCGCGCCCTTTTCGGTCCCTCTCGCCACCGCTATCCTCATAGTACGTATCCTCTTGCGGGCATCACTCCGCACCCGGTAATCCTCCATCGTTTCTGTGCAGTTTCACTGACGATCTGATGGAGATTGCCCCAACGTCCCGGTAAGTATAGAACAGAGTGTACGGAGGCTCAGAGGCGGCGTGAAGGAAACAAGGGGAGAGGCCGTTGCGCCTGCAGCAGGAGAGGCAACGTATCGGCAGAAGGAGAGGCAACGCATTGGCAACAGGAGAGGAAGTATCGACAACAGGCGAGGCCGTGTGTCGGCAATGGGAGAGGCAGGGCAAATGTGCGGCCAGAGTCCACTACGAGTTCCCCCGACTTCTTTCCTGTCAGCCCGGCGGAGGCCGGGCCCCAGTCACGCTCAGGTCTACCGTATGCCGGGATTACCAAACGAACCCAATGCGTGGGAAGAAAGACGTAGGTCAGGCCGCTTGCGGCCTGACAGAATGAACAGGTGACCCACAGCTCTGCTGTGGGCAGCCCGATACGAATGCTCTTCTTGTCGGTCAGGCTCCGTGGAGCCTGACAACGGGGGAACCAGGAACAGGGAATTTGCGCAAACGAACCCAATGGTAGATCGGTGTTCCTGAGGCATAGGTCTGAGTTCTTGGGGAGTAGGTCGGGTTCCGAGGGGTCGAAGACCCCGAGAAACCCGACTGGGAGGCAAGTACAGAATGACTGCAGAGAGCCATGAACGCACAGGGAAACATGCGTAAACGAACCCAATTCGTCGATGCGTCCGCGAACGGCGATACCCCTTGCGTCCGCGTGGAATGTGGCTCCGCACCCGCGTAGGGGGTGGCCTTGCGTTACCCCCGAGCGATCGCAAACACGCCCAGTTGGTGAACGGCAGATGTCCACATCTGCCGAAACCGTGCAAACGAACCCATCCTTGGAAGTAGGTCAGGCTCCTTGGAGCCTGACAAAGACAAAGAGAAAATGAGAAACAGAAAGTGTGCAGACGAACCCATTCTCTCGTCACCCTTCGACTCCGCTCAGGGTGACGGGTAAAGGAAGACCTGGGGATCTATGCGCCGTCATGCTGAGCGGAGTCGAAGCATGACGGAACTTCCCCCCGTTCCGAAGGGTCCTGCGCGACCCCGAGCGCAGCGAGGGAGAGCGTGTGACCCTGCGGGTGTACACTACTCCAACACGCCCGACAACCAGTGCACGGTGTTCAGCAGAAACTGCGGGTTTTGCGGTGCACGGGTGTGGTTCATACCCACGGCAACGCGATTGGGACCGGCCAGTTGCGCGGAGAACATCGCCGCCTCGCCGAAAACGGCCACGCGGCCTTTCCCGACCGTACTGACCGCCCCCTGGAACCACCCGGAGACATCGACCTGCTTCGTGCTGTCGGAGAACTCCCAGGCGACGTCCGGCATGAGCGATGAGACGCCCGCACCGAATGTCATGAGCGCCACGGCTGAATCGGCCTGAAAGGCCTCACCGGTGAAAGAGACGACCGAGTCGATCCGTTCGGCCGGCGTGCGGCCGTTGGTAATGGGATGATCGGCAAGCGTATTGTCGGCCCGGCGGAAGACGTACGTTCCGCCGTCATCGGAGGCCGTGTCTAAGGCGAACCCGTTGTTGATCTGAAACCCGAGGGCGGCCGCGAGATCGCCTGCGGCGCCGGGGAACGGCATGTGATCGGCGATAAGCAGCAGCGAGCCGCCGCTGTGTACCCACTCTCGCACGGCGGCGACTTCCTCCGGGGTGAAGGCCGACGGTGTGGGGAGGGACCAGTCTTCGGTGTTGCGCTCGTTCAGCGCATTCGACACGACGAGGATCTGCCCCTTGCCGAGCGTCTCGGCCGTGAACGAGGCCTCCGAGGAGATCACCCGGTAACCGTCGCGCATGAGGAGCCGGGCAAACGTGTAGTAGCGGCCGTCGGCGGTGTGGAAGTTATGATGGGCGGCGTCGATCATGACCACCGGCCCCTCGCCAACCGGGAATGCCGGATTGGCGATAGGCGGGGCGAACGCCGAATCCGCTACCTGCTGGGCGATGGCGCCGCCGGCAGCCAGCAAGATCAGGAGGGACAGCAGAGCGGTTCTCATGGGACATTCCTCCGAGTCTGGGGGTGTTTCATGCAAGATACTGCTAGTACGGTCCCCGTGGAAAACAGTTTCCCGCAGACCGGTTTTCGGCTATCATTGCGCCTATGCAACAGGCGAGCGGTCACAACCGGATGCGGTCCTTTGCCACCCTGGCGTTCGGGGCGGTGTGTATCAGTTTTGCGGCGATCTTTGTAAAGATGCTCGGGGTGGGGGAAATGGGACCGGGGTCGATCGCCTTCTGGCGGATGATCCTCGGGACTGGTATCCTCTTCCTGTGGGCGATCCTCGCCGGGCACAGTGTGCGGCTGCCGTGGGCGATCAAACGGTGGAGTATCCTCGCCGGATTCCTGTTCTTCTGCGACCTGTTCGCCTGGCACCGGTCGATCATCCTTTCGGGAGCGGGGATGGCCACGATCCTCGCCAGCACACAGGTGTTCGGCACGGCGATCCTGAGCTTCTTCATATTCAAGGAGCGGCTCAGCGCGGCCTATTTCGTGGCGGCCGTCAGCGGGATCGTCGGCGTCACTCTCTTGATCGGGGTGGGGAGCGACATCGTCTTCACCGGGCCATACCTGCAGGGGGTGTTCCTGGGGCTCCTGACCGGGGTCTTCTATGCGCACTACATCGTGGTGATAAAGATATCCGGCCAGCGGGAAGGCACGCCGCCGAGCTTCATCACCCTGATGGCGTGGACCTCGCTGTTCTGCGCCGTTATCCTCGGCGTGGCGTCCGTGCTGACCGAGCGCAACGAGTTCTGGCCGCCCGATCTCTACAGCTGGGCCGTGTTGTTCGCGCTGGGCCTGATCCCGCAGGCGATCGGCTGGTGGGCGATCTCGTCGTCGCTGCCGAAAGTGGATGCCCACAAGAGCGGGCTGGCGCTGCTGCTGCAGCCGGTGCTCGCAACAGCGTGGGGGTGGATGTTCTTCACCGAGCGCCTGACACCTCTCCAGGCGCTGGGGGCGGCGGTGACACTGGCGGCGATCTACCTCGGGACAATCGGGCGGCGGGGAAGGGTCACAGCGCCGACGGCGGATTAGCGGGGCACTCTTCGACTGCGCTCACTGGCAGCCGACTGGTGGATGACATCAAGTGGAGGCGCCCGGCAGATGATCTCGTGCACCTATGGGGATGATGGGCCGGGGGGTCCGATTTTTGCTTGGCACAACCGCCGGAATCCGTATATTACCATTGATAACAGACTACTGCTGACCTTAGGCGCACACTTCCGGAGACGTGTGCCGGTTCGATTTCTCAGTTCTTAGCAGGGCGAACAAAATCATTCTTTGACACATATTCGTTGGAAAGGGCAGCGGCTATGAAGACGGTGCTGTTTCTGGGAATGGTGGTAATCGTCGCGGCCGGTCTTGCGCTGGCCGGAGCCCCCAATGTCATTAATTACCAGGGTCGGGTAACAACTCCCGCCGGGACGGCGATTCCCAACGGTAATTACCTCGTGCGATTCGTGATCTACAATGCGCCGAGTGGAGGGACGGTCCTCTGGGATAACGATTTTCGGACGGTGACGATCAACAACGGGCTCCTGAACTACGCGCTCGGAGATTCGGTCCAGCTTCCGAACACACTGTTTGCGGGGGACACGACGCGGTACCTGGGTATCCGAGTGGGGGCGGATCCGGAGTTGACGCCGCGAGTGAAGCTGGTATCAGTGCCGTACGCGCGGCAGTCGCTGCGGGCGGATACGGCGCAAGTTGCGCTTAGCGTCTCGGGGGGAGGCGGAGGATGGACGGACGGAGGGCCTGCTGTTCACCTCACAACCCTGAGTGACAAGGTGGCCATTGGCACGAACGGGGCGAACAACAAGCTCGATGTGACTATGACCGAGGCCACAAACGGCGCGGGATATTTCCACATCGACAACGCTTCCAATCCTACCCCCGCGCTGTACGGATCGACCGACGGGACCGGGCATGGGATATGGGGGGATGCGTCGAATCCCAATGCGGCAGGCATTTACGGCACGTCCAGTTCCGGTTACGGCGTCCAAGGTACGTCGGCTTCTGGTTATGGTGTTTACGGTCAGAGCTCCTCCAAGGCGGGCGTTCTTGGGTCGGGGAATTGGGGTGTGCTGGGTGAGCATCCCACATCGCATAATTACGGCTATCTTGGCAGCACTGATTACGGGGTTTATGGGAAGGATACGTCGTCGAGTTGCTTCGGGGCTTTGGGGGCGGAGGCCGCCGGTGCAGTTGGCGTCGGGCAGGAGGCGAACGAGGTCGGGATCTACGGAGAGGGTTACTACGGAGTGGGTATCCGCGCCAGCAGCGCCGACAGCACGGCGATACACGCCTCCAGCGCGTTCGGGTTGGGGGTGTACGGGACGGGTCGAAGGGGCGTCTTCGGGAAAGGCTCGACTTATGGGATGAGAGGTGAGCACTACAGCGCGGGGAACTATGCCACGCTGGGCGAGGAGAGCCGGGCGATATATGCCAGTGCGATAGGGATGAGCGACGACGGGTTGGTGATAGATAACGATTCAGCCGGTATACACCTGTTCGCTGCGACCAGGGACTATGGACTCTCCGTACGTGCGGATACCGGCGATATGGGTCCGAGCCTCTGTTCGGGAGCTCTGGCGTCCCATGGATGGGGGGTCGTCGGCAGCGGGGATTCGTCCGGGGTTTTCGGCGGGATTGTAAGGATTAATCGATCCTCGACGCACCCGGGAGGGTTAGTCCTGCATACGAATACTCATAACGATCCGGGGCGGTGCGGAATCTTCTTCAGCAACAACCAGCTCGGGACGTTCGAGGGGGATGATACCGAGGACCAGGTCTTTGGATTCTACTCAGGATTCACGGGGAGCCGGAAGTATGACGCCCGCCTGGCCGTATACGGGAGCAATACCTCAGGATGGGGCAACTGCATCCAGTTGTATCATGACGGCACCGACGGCTTTGTAGCCACCGATGTTGGTGATGTCAGCATCATGCCGGCGTTGAATGTCGGTGTCGGTACATCGACTCCCGGTTACAAGCTGGATGTGGCGGGGTCATGCCATGCGACGAGCTTCCCGACCTCGTCGGATGAAAGACTGAAGGAGAATGTGCAGCCGATCGAGGATGCGTTGGCGAAGATCGCGCAGATAAGCGGTGTCTCATTCGACTGGAACGGGACTTACGCGGCGCTGGGAAGGTCGTCAGGGCACCGGGAAATCGGGGTGATTGCGCAGGATGTCGAGAAGGTGCTGCCGGAGTTGGTGACGACCTGGGGTGACGAAGACTACAGAGCGGTGGACTATGGCAGGCTGACGGCGGTTCTGGTGGAGGCGACGAAGCAACTCGCCGCGGAAAACACGGAGCTCAAGGCGCAAAATGCCGAGATTCTGCGGCAGTTGGAGAAGCTGCAGCAGGCTGTGGAGAACTTGCGGAAAGGCCGGTAGCGGGTGACGCGGGCTTTCGAACTGGTGTCGGGTGGGGACACCTGACACCACTTCAAAGCTTGACAGCGCCGACGGCACCGCTGATACTGGTGGAGAGTCACCTGCGAAAAACAACCGTCACCGGGATCAGCCGCTGCCACCATGGTAGAAGTCGCGCTTGCGCTCACTTGTCTTCTGGTA